>JAPLNF010000214.1 GCA_026692965.1 Planctomycetota bacterium | reverse complement strand
CCTGAGCAATTCTTGGGTACCCGCCAATAGTCTGGCCGTCCACACCTAGCACCAAAAGTTGGCCATCGCGAGCAACTTGGACGGTACCCGGGCAAACTGGTTCTGAAAGCATTTCGTGCTTAGGAGTGGGGAAAGGGGGGCCTGAAAGCCTCAACCCCATGCGGTTGCTGGATTGATCCACGAGGAAATCTTTGTCGAATAAAGCAGATGCCTTGAAGGAGGAAAATTCCGCACCGTGGGTGACTCTGATCAGGCCTTTAGGTGCTTGCCAACGCCATTCTTCGGGAAGTCGCGATCGCATACACCAACCTTCCTTACAAAGAAGTTTGGTTTTAGCTTTGATGGGTTCTAAGGAGGAATTGCTTCCAAGGATATTCTTGAAATAGAGTCCCCCTTTGACGCCGAGGTAGCCACGAACCCCGGTGGTGCAACTTCCTGTCTTAAGCGTTTCACCCGCCTTGAGAGGGAAAGTATTTAGGTTGTTTAAGTTTGAACCATCAATTTGGAATTGGTAGGAAGGGCCAATATAGGAAAGGGCCAAATCAACATTTGCTTTTAAAATTGGTCCGACCAAGCTGAATTCCAAGGCAGGCGTGTTGTCTTCATTTCCTAGAATAGCATTGCACAGTTTGTAAGAGTTGTAATCAGCGGCTCCGCCCCAGGGTATCCCCTGATGTCTTGATCCAAATCTTCCCTGATCAACTACAAGGGTTTGTAATCCAGATTCAATAACAGAGATTGTCATGAGAATGCCCTGATTTCGATTCCAAGCAGTTCAAGTTGGTATCGTAACTTTTGTACGAAACGAAAAGCATCGGGTTGGTCGCCATGAATACAAAGAGTTTGAATGCCCGCAGTTTGTAAAAGCTTTTGGGCTTGTAAAGCTGCTGCAATAGGGTCGTGAATAAAAGCGTTTGGCAGGTTGCGTGGTACTAGCGTGCCATTGGCTTGGTATTGTCGGTCTGCAAACCCTTCCGGGATAAAAGGTACTTTGCCCTTGGATGAATGCTCGAGTTCAGAATCTGGCGGCCCAAGGATGGCGAGTTGAAAGCGCTCTGCGATAGATATGATTTTGTCTGCAAGGGTTTTACTTTTTGATGCCTGGTGATAAAGTGCGCCATGAGGCTTTAGGTGTGAAACTTTGATATGGGCGAAATCAGCAAGTGCGATTAATGCCCCGACTTGGAAAAGGCACTCTGCGAATATTTGATGTTCGGAAAGATTGGAGTCCAAGCGCCCGAAATTTTCCGGGTCATTGAACCCTGGATGAACTCCTACATTAAGTTTGCAATTTTTTGCATGTTGTAGCAATTCTAAAACTTGATCGGGTGAGCCCGCATGCCTGCAACAGGCTATGTTTATGGAAGATACCAAAGGCAATAACTCAAAGTCGTTACCAACGCCTTCGCCGAGATCGCAATTCAGATCGATGTGCATTGGATGGCCTATTTTTTTTTGGGTCGGAAAGCCACCACGATGCTTTCGTGTGTGGTAACAAAAGGCCCATCAATCAAATCGATGCAGTAGGGGATCGCAGGAAAAACCGCAAGCAAGCAATCTCGGATCGCAGAGGGTTTTCCGGGCAGATTAATGATAAGAGTGCTACCCCGGATACCTGCGATTTGTCTAGAAAGTATTGCGGTGGGAACAATTTTAAGCGAGATCGACCGCATTTGTTCGCCAAACCCATCGAGGATCTTGTCGCAAACTGCTTCTGTTGCCTCAGGGGTTACATCTCTTTTTGCAGGCCATGTCCCACCCGTTGTAACCACTAGACAGCATTTTTCGACATCACATAATTCTTTGAGTGTTAATTCGATTAATGGTTGTTCATCTGGGATTATTTTTGCGACAGTTTCAAAGTTACATGAGAGTATTTCATGCAAAAGTTCGCTGATTGCAGGGCCGCCTAGGTCTTGATAAACCCCAAGGCTTGCTCGATCAGACACTGTGACGATGCCTATGCGAATTGGATTGCTCATGATAATTTGTCCGATCTTTATGATTTTCTTCTTGGGTTGAAGATAATATAGCAACACAATGACATTTTTACCCCTGCCTTTAAAGGAGAAAATATGAGAACTGTATGGAGATTTCATGGAGCGGGAGAATTGGTGTTTGGCT
>JAPLNF010000213.1 GCA_026692965.1 Planctomycetota bacterium | reverse complement strand
GTAAGCTTAAATGAGTTGGCTAAATTAAGGGCTTGCGTTGTGAGGCATTTGCTTCCAACGCAGGCTTTTTTTCTTTGGTAGTAGAACAAGACCCGCACCCACCACTACCACTGCTGCAAGTTCCGCAGCCGCCTTCCTTCGAACCACAATTACCCGACCCGCAGGATCCCTCATCCTCTTCGGGTGATTCATCCTCATCATCTTGATTTGGTTGAGTAATGTTTTCGAAATAGATATGCAGGTCGAAATCTTTGGATAGCTTTGAGATCAAATCGCGAACATCTGTTTTTGGGCTTGTTGCGAGATGAAGGACAGCATGCTTGCCATCGAATAGTAATTCGGCATCAAGAATAGAAACGGGCAAAGCCAAGGCAACGGAGATATTCTTTGCAGCTTCAATGATGAGAGATGATTTTGAATGGTTAAGTTGAACTAAGGAATCATCTTGGGCGGTGAGTGTGCCGTAAAGTTTTCCTACGGTAGTATTAGGTAGGAACTTGGCAATTATGGGTGTAGAGGGGGAAAGAATTTCGCCCGTTTCTTTACCCCTGTGGGTTTCAATAATTACGAGATCGCCTTTGAGAAGTTGCAGAGGTTTCTGGGCGTGAAACCTGCCGAATTCTCCTGCTTTACCGTAGCGAACTAAATACTCAGAGCAAAAGGCATTCATGATTATTCTTGTGTTAAACCGAGAAATTCATGCATGTATTTGTCGTACTCAGCTTGTCCGCGTTCGGAACTTAGATCGAGCCTGAGTTCATTGATAACCTTGATGCTGTAATTTTTAACCCATTCGCTCCAGCAATCGGCACAGATGGCGTCAAAGATTCTTTTGCCAAGTTCATCTTTAAGAGGGGGAGCAGGAAGTTTTCTGGCTTTTGAACCAACCATGCAACCAGGCCGGGTGCACTGCATGTTACCCATTGCATCGCCTGCGCCAGTGCTGACTGGTGCAACAGATTTTTTTGATTCAGGAACAGGTTCGCCCAATTCTTTAAGCATGCGAGCCATTTCATCCCGGGGCATGTTGTCGCCCCTTTCGTCAGCAATCTGGAACCCTTTTTGCAAGGTGGTGACAGCCTCGGCTTTTTTGTCGAGGGAAAGAAGTGAGTTGCCCAGAAGTTGGAATACTTTGGAAAATTGTGGGCTAAGGATCAAAGTTCGGTTGAAAGACGCAACTGCTTCTTCAAACTGTTTGTTTTCCATGTAGAGCTGGCCCAAACGATAATGGCCCAATTCGTTATCTGGATCATCGTTGGCCATCTTTTGAAATTGCGCAATACGGTTCTCTAAATCTGACATTATGAAAAGCTCCAATGAATATTCAAAGTACAAACAATAAGGGAGGGCCAAAGGACCCTCTCTTGTTATTGTAAAGAACTATTGGCAAAGAGGATAACTATTTAGGCTCGAGAACAAGAAATGGTGTTTCTTGCTTGATGGTGGTTTTGGTTCTGGTCAGGTTGTCCGTAACAGAAACTTGGATGGTAAACCTGCCTGGCCTGTTTGGTCGAATGGGTACGGAGATCGGGAAAATATCTTTGAATTCTTCGGGAATATCTTTAGCTTCGCCGCTAAAAGGCTTTGATAAGGTTGGTACTCCTGCCTCATCCAAGATGCGAACGGTAAAAGAGAGATTGGGTTTTCTGGTTTGTGCATCTGCTTCAAAACCAGTAACGCAAAATCGTAGAATAAATTCTTGCCCAGGTACGCCCACCGGAGGGGCTGGGAAATTGTTTTCATAAGTCATATGCCATAAAACAAACCCCAAAGATTTAGGCAACACCTCGAAAGATTGGGTTAGTGTGGCTGTTCTTTTATCTGTTAAGTCCGTCAGGATTAATTTGTAGGTGTAAGTTCCTGCAGGCATTTCTAAGCTTATCGGCACAGCTGCATATGCAGGCAATCGGGAACCCCCCAAAGGATTAAAGGCGGGAGTCTCTTTGGGAGCAGTTTTTATTATGCTTTTACCTTCTTTGTTGAAGAGTTCACCTGCAAGGCTGTAAAACGCCTGACCTATTGCATCAATCTTCAAACCATTGATATCAAACGCCAGTATGAAGTTATCGCCTGGATGATATTTCTTCGAATCGGGCCTGTTGGCACCATAGATTCCCATGGGCGCACGAATATTTAAAAACTCGAGCGGCGCAACCGCTTGTTGGCCCGTTGTCATAAAAGCTATTACTGCGATAGACTGCCACATGCCTGTCACCTCATGGTCACGAAAGATAAATTCTTAACATATTGTGTTCTTTAGGAGCAAAACTTAGCTAGATCAGTTTTTGATGAGATAAAAACAATTTTTAAAATTATTTCAACATAACTTGTCAAGACGCATGGTTGGGTGTTATTAATAAGGTATCTTCGTTGATGAATTCATTTCATTAGCGGGGGCGGGTCGCGCTAGCGTGGTGCGATTTACAGAAGTCCCGAGTCAGGGCAACTGGGTTTAGCCCGGATTAGGGAAAGTTCTATTGAAAGGGAGGTGTTCGTAATGTGTAAAAAGATCCAGGTAAGGCTGCTTTAAGGCGGCTGACGGGCTGTCCGTCAAAGCAGCCTTGATACGATAAGACCCCGGAAGATCTATTCCGGGGTCTTTGGTTTTTATATAGCACTAATTTGTTTTACCAAGCATTGCGAAGGGTGTTCCACCTGACATCTTTTTTCAAGCAACAATTTTTCGATCATCTTGTTCAAGCAATAATCTTTTGATCATTTTTTCTTGATATGCAAGCGTGTAGGATCCACATTGCGGGCAAGGGCATGATTCCTGCCTTTGCTTTTCAAATACTGTATTCGATTTGGGAACATCCCAACTCTTCCCACAATGCGAACAAAGAATAAGGCTTTTTGATATACCCAT
>JAPLNF010000212.1 GCA_026692965.1 Planctomycetota bacterium | reverse complement strand
TTAGTGTTTTTCTTTTGTTTGTTGTTGAAAAGAACCAATTATTCCTTATTTTATGTGTTTGGATGCTTTGCACTTATATTTTTGTGAATCTTGACAGTGGGTTCCTAAGTGCATATCCTTACTGTTTCCCTTTATATCGGGAATAATGAAGTAATCGTGAGGAGCGGAACGGTGGCAAGTAGTAAAGAAAAAATCAGAATTCGGATGGAAGCATATGACCACGAAGTATTGGACAGAACTGCCCAAGAAATCGTCTTAATTGCAGAACAATCCGGTGCTATCGTTAATGGCCCCATTCCACTGCCTACACGCGTGGAACGATACACAGTGTTGCGAAGCCCGCACATTGACCGGAAATCAAGAGAACAGTTTGAAATAAGAACTCACAAACGATTGATTGAGATTCTTCAACCTCAGGGTAAAACCATTGAAGCCCTTAATAAAGGCCTCAGTTTACCACCAGGTGTAGATATCAAAATCCGAGTGATGGCTGGTGCTACAAAATAACTTTGGTGTTTACTTCGTTCCAGATCAATGGCTTTAAGCCTCTGGAAACGAATAACCCTCAAATTTATCCTTAGTTTGTTGTGATAATTTAAGTTTCTGGCAGCCGATTTGTGCCGAAAACAATATTATTTGTAATAATGATTAATCATTAAGTATTGATTGATTAAGGCGATTAAACAGGCGGGATGGATATGTTAACAGTAAATGTCTTCAATAAACAAGGCGAGCAAGTTGGTAGCGAAAGCATCAACCCTGCCGATTTCGGTGGCGAAGTTAAAAAACAACTTCTTCATGACGTTGTGATTATGCACCTTGCAAATCAACGTGCTGGTACCCATAGCACCCTTCGCAGGGGCGAAGTTGCAGGCAGCACGAAAAAGCTGTTCCGCCAAAAGGGAACCGGTAACGCTCGAGTTGGTAACAAACGAACAAACAAACGCCGTGGTGGTGGTACCGCTAAAGGTCCTAAACCAAGAGATTATGAATACCATCTTCCAAAGAAGGCGGTTCGAGCTGCGACCAGAATGGCTCTTTTGAGCAAATTCCAAGATAACGAAGCTTTGATTATTGATGATTTGACACTCACCGAAATCAAGACTAAAGGAATTTTGACAATTCTTAAAGCCTTGAAACTTGATGAAACTACATGCCTCCTTGGTGTTTCAGGTCCTAACAAGCAACTTTACCTCTCAGCAAGAAATTTGTCTGGGGTTAAAGTTCTTCCCGCATCTGAATTGAACGCCTACACGGTTTTAAGACAAAAGCGTTTAGTTCTTACCAAGGCTGCCTTGGAAGAACTTAAAAAGAAAAAAGCTAACTAGATTATCGATTGTGATATTAGGATAAATAGCGATGAATACTTCAATGCATAGTAGACGAACAAAATCTGGTGGCCCAAAGCTTGATGCCCACCAAATTGTAATTCGACCTTTAATTACTGAAAAGGGTACACACCAGTCTACCCATAAAGCAGCTTATCCTTTTGAAGTAAATCCTTGGTCAACCAAAGATGAAATCAAAGGCGCAATTGAAGAACTCTTCAATGTGAAAGTTGCTAGAGTGCGAACTGCGAATCGCTTGGGGAAAAACAAGCGTTTTAAAAATAGGGTCGGGAAACTTTCTAACTGGAAAAAGGCTATTGTGACCCTTAAACCAGATAGTCCCAAGATCGAATTATTCTAAATATTGTTTTTTAATTGATTTTGTTGATATTGAGGTGAGAGATGGCAATTAGACAATACAAACCGGTTACTCCCGGACGTAGACAAGGCAGTGTCAGCGACTTCGCTGAAATTACTGACCGGAAACGAAAGCCCGAGAAGAGCCTTTTGCTTCCTAAGAAGAAAACTGGAGGCCGTAATAACCAAGGGGTTACTTGCACGAGGTTTCGTGGGGGTGGTCACAAACAAAAATACCGAATCATCGATTTCAAACGAAATCGCGATGGCCTTGTTGCTACGGTAATTTCAATCGAATATGATCCAAACCGAAGTTCCCGCATTGCCCTTCTTGAATACCAAGATGGCGAAAAAACATATATTCTTGCTCCTGAAGGCTTAACTGCAGGCGACAAGGTAATGAGCGGTGAAGATGTGGAACCAAAAATTGGCAATTGTATGCCTCTTAAGAAAATTCCATTAGGCTTGATTATTCATAATGTTGAACTTCAACCTGGGCATGGTGGCCAAGTTTGTCGAAGTGCTGGTACAAAAGCAACTCTAACAGCACGAGAAGGTAAATGGGCTCAGATTACCCTTCCTTCCGGTGAAGTTCGAAGAGTTAGTAACGAATGCAGAGCTACCATCGGCATGATTGGGAATACCGATCATATGAATGTTAGCCTAGGAAAAGCAGGCCGCGCCAGGTGGATGGGTCGTAGACCTCACAACCGTGGTACCTCGATGAATCCTGTGGATCATCCAATGGGTGGTGGTGAAGGTAGAACAGGTGGCGGTAGAAATCCTTGCGGACCTACAGGCGTACTTGCTAAGGGTGGAAAAACCAGGCAGAAACGAAAACCTTCCAATTCTTCAATCGTCAGACGAAGAAGACCTGGACCTCGAACTGCTGGTTCATAATTATAACTGGTCAGAGTCGAAAGTTACACTACACTATGTAGATACGGTTTTTTTGGAGCTAATTCGAGCATGAGTCGATCGTTAAAAAAAGGGCCACACGTCGATGAAAGACTTTTTACAAAAGTAGAAAAGTCTATCAAAACTAATAATCGTGAACCTATTAAAACATGGGCTCGAGATTGCACCATAATTCCTGAATTTGTTGGAGCGACCTTTCTAGTTCATAACGGAAAGTTCTTCCTTAAAGTTTATGTAACTGAAGATATGGTTGGTCATAAACTTGGTGAATTTTCTCCGACGAGAACTTTCCGAGGCCACAGTGGTGGTAAAGCCAAAGCTTAGTCGTAAATATACCCCGGGGTGGAGCAGAGGTAGCTCGCCAGGCTCATAACCTGGAGGTCATAGGTTCAAATCCTGTCCCCGGAATTATTGATAGTGTTCTAG
>JAPLNF010000211.1 GCA_026692965.1 Planctomycetota bacterium | reverse complement strand
TGGATTTGGTAGAAGCGAAACAAGGCCTTCCCTTCGAAGGCACTTTGAAATTGACACCGAATGTATTACAGTTGGTACGCTTTACCAACTTAGCAAAAAAGGTCTGATTGAAACTTCTGTTGTTGCGGATGCAATTACAAAGCTGGGTATCGATCCTGAAAAGATCAGCCCGATGACCGCTTAATTATGTTGTTCCAGCCATTAATGAGCTGTGAATTTAGTCCCTGGTTCTTACTTGCAAGGATTTTGTACGATGTCCATTGAATTCAAGCTGCAAGCCCTTAAAGAAAATGTCGAGATTGTTGAAGTCAACGCCATCAAGGTAAATGTGGGTGATATTGTTACCAAAGATCAACCTTTGATCGAAGTTCAAGCTGATAAGGCTGCACTCGAGGTGCCCTCTCCCGCTGCTGGAAAAATCACCCAGATCCTGATCAAGCAAGGCGATCAAGTAAAAATAGGGCAACTTATTTTTGTTATCGATCCTGCTGGTGCAGGCGCTGCTGTAGCTTCCGCATCTCCTCCACCTGTTCCGCAAAAAACACCTGTAGCTGCTCCTAGTCCAGCTCCTGCCGCGGTTCCAGTTGCAACTGCAACTGCCACCAAAACTGCACCCATTGTTCTTGCTCACGATGATAACAAGGTTATCCCCGCGGGGCCTTCCACCAGAAGAATTGCCCGAGAGCTTGGTGTCGATCTTGGTCATGTTCCAGGCACTGGCAGGCATGGCAGAGTTAGCGAAGATGATGTACGAAGCTTCGTACGAGGCAGCGGCTCAAACGGATCCTCAGGTGGCTCCATTTCTGTTCCGCCTCTTCCACGCTTCGAAGATTTTGGCACCGTTGAAAGGCAGCCCATGTCTGCCATTCGCAGGGCCACTGCAAGACAAATGTCGCTTTCATGGAGCATTGTGCCTCATGTTACTCAAAGCGATTTATCAGACATCACCGATTTCGAAGCATTCCGCAAGTCGCAAACCAAGGGGCCAAAGTTTACCATCTCTGCTTTTGCCATGAAGGCTGTGGTTGTTCTGCTAAAGGAATACCCTGTATTCAACAGCAGCATCGATGTTGCAGGCAATCAAATCATCCATAAGAAGTTTTATAATATAGGCGTTGCAGTTGATACTGAAAACGGCCTTCTTGTTCCTGTGATCCGCGATGTCGACAAAAAAAGCATTGCTGAACTTGCTGAAGAATTGACTTCTATTGCTGAGCTCGACAAAAAAAGTATTGTTGAACTTGCTGAAGAATTGACTTCTATTGCTGAGCGGGCAAGGCAACGCAAACTCGATTCCAAGGATCTTACCGGTGGTACCTTTACCATCACGAATCTGGGTGGGATTGGTGGCACTGGGTTCACCCCCATTGTCAATTATCCTGAAGTCGCAATTCTGGGTATCTCGCGAGGCAGGCTTGAACCAGTTGTTCATAACGGGGAAATCGTCCCACGCTTGATGATGCCCTTGTCTCTCTCCTATGATCATAGAGTGATTGATGGTGCGATTGCTGCCCGATTTACGAGGCGGCTGGCAGAGATGCTGGAAAACCCTTATCAGCTTCTTATTCACGCTTAATTTCAGGCCTCTTGACTACTTTTGTTTACATAAGGATCGAATGAAATGGCACAGATTCAGGAAACCCAACTGGCTGTTTTAGGTGCGGGACCAGGTGGATACGCCGCTGCTTTTCTTGCTGCTGACCTTGGCATGAAAGTTACACTTATTGAAACTGGGCCCAAACCAGGCGGCACATGCCTTAATGTTGGGTGCATTCCTTCAAAATCTGTTTTACATATCGCTAAACTAATCCAAGATGCCAAGGAAGGCATCCACTTTGGACTTAAATTCGGTGAACCAAAGATCGATCTCAATCTCGTTCGCGGCCATTGGCAGAATGTCGTTAGCTCCTTTTCCACCAATCTGGGAAGGCTT
>JAPLNF010000210.1 GCA_026692965.1 Planctomycetota bacterium | reverse complement strand
GTTGGAGCGCTGATGAAACTTGGTGTTGAAAAAGGCCGATCCGTGAAGCCTGATCTGAAGATTGGTATCTGCGGCGAGCATGGTGGCGAACCTGATTCGGTGAAGTTCTGCCATCGTCTTGGCTTGAACTATGTGAGTTGCAGCCCATTCCGTGTACCAATCGCTAGGTTGGCAGCGGCTCAGGCTGTGCTTGAAGAAAAGAACAAAAAGTAAAGCGTTGGTTTTCTAGTTTGTATCAATGCAAAGAGGCCTATTTCTTTAAGGAATAGGCCTCTTTCTTGTTTACAAAATAGTTTGGCTTATGTAGGATTTATGAAGATTTATTCATTTTCTTATTTTTTGTGGGGAAACAATGTCAATTAATGTGAAGGAAAAGGGACTTAATCGGGGTTTTACCCTGATTGAGCTCTTGGTGGTGATCGCAATCATTGCGATATTGATCGGGTTATTATTACCCGCGGTGCAAAAAGTGCGCGAGGCATCATCTCGTGCGCAATGCGCCAACAATCTTAAGCAAATGGGTATTGCTGCCCATGCGCATCATAATATTTTCAATGTTTTGCCTTCGGGCGGCACGGGTTGGACAGATCCACCCGAATTCGTGGGCGCTGGAAATCCAGTAGGTGGCCCTGGTCAAAAAGCGGGTGCATTTTATCAAATTCTTCCCTATTTAGAGCAAGAGAATACTTGGAAAGGTAATGGGGGCGCAACTGTTGCAGATTGCCAAATTAATATTATTAAGGCTGTAATTAAAGTTTATTTCTGCCCAAGTAGAAGGTCCCCTAAAGAGTTACCACCTACTGGAAGTTGGTATGGCCCAGCAGGTACCTATGCCCATGGACCAACCGATTATGCTGCTTCAAGTAACACCACATCTGCCCTGGATGGTAGTAATGGGGCGATTGCTTATGGATATACGGGGCTTAGGTTTGCCCAGATTAGTGATGGCACCAGCAATACTCTCATGTTTGGTGAAAAAAGGATGGATATTACTAACATGGGTTCCTATCAAAGCGATGATAACGAAGGTTATTCTTGCGGATGGGATCACGATACTGCTCGTCTGACTAATTCTTTACCTCTCGCCGATGGCAGGCTTGGTACTAACATGGGTGGTAATATTTTTGGTTCGTCCCATTCTGGTGGGGCCAATTACATAATGGTTGATGGCTCAGTTAAGTTCATCAGTTACAATCTCACCTTGGCCACATTTCAAGCTTTAGGAACTGTAGGGAAAGGCGAAGTCAATAATGATTACTAAATATACCAAGCACGCTTTATTTGCTTTACTGATTGCATGTTTGGCCGGATGTGGTGGCGAAACAAAAGCTAAGACTTTTAAAGTTACCGGGAAAATTCATTCTGGTGGCAGCCCTATCACGGGTTTGCCCCCAGGCGATCGACCCATGGTGAAGTTTGAAGCCAGTGGAACTAAAGAACCAACTTATGCCAAGGTTGCCGACGATGGGTCTTTTTTAGCTGATTTGCCTGTGGGAAATTACAAGGTTACAGGTAGTGCAGGCTTTATGGCAAATAGCGAAAAAAAAGGCCCCGGGATGGTATCCCAAGACCTTAAAGTCGAAGCTGATGTTGCTAATCTAGATATAGATGTTGCTAGTAAATCCAATAAAAAGTGATCCCTTATACAGGGGCTTTTTCTGCTGCTTGAAATCCACAGCCATTATGCGCACCATCGCAAAATGGCTTGTTTTTTGATGCGCCACATCTGCACAATGCAATGGTTTCTTTTCCTGCTGGAATGGTGAACGGTTTGCCATCATGGTCAACCACTTGAACAGGTGCTTTGATCACGAAGGGACCATTATCTCTGCAACGAATCACGATTGGTTCTGACATATTGAAAAGCTCCATCTAAAGGTAATTGGTTTAAGAACTTAAGTTATCCTATTGAATTAATCTGCGTAGAAGTCATCACGGGTCGGCCTTGCTGCGAATTTCCAAGAGACTCTTTTCCCCACATAATCGAGGAATGCCTGTCTAAATTCCATCGGGGATTGATCAGTTGAGGTAACTTGCATTCT
>JAPLNF010000209.1 GCA_026692965.1 Planctomycetota bacterium | reverse complement strand
CATCTTTCCTGCATAATATTTTTTAAGCACTCCGGTTTTTCTAAAATAACACTGGGTTTATTTCTTGGATTTAGGGTAAACAAACATGGCTTCTCCAAAAGTTTTCATTCTTCGAGCTCCTGGTTCTAATTGCGATATGGAAACCCATTTCGCTTTTGAAAAGGCAGGCGCCCGTCCCGAACGCATACATATCCTTCAACTTAGGGAAAATCCCTCCCTTCTTAAGCAATTTCAAATCCTTGTGATTCCAGGGGGGTTTACTTATGGAGATGATGTCGCTGCAGGCAAAATACTCGCTTCTCAGCTTACCCATTTTCTCCATTCTGAACTTCGAGCCTTTCGGGACTCAGAAAAGCTCATTCTTGGAGTTTGTAATGGTTTCCAAGTACTACTTAAGGCTGGTCTTATTCTGCAACCAGATCAAGATGGCCCTGTTGCCACTTTAGCCCACAATACTTCAGGTAAATTTGAGACTAGATGGGTCAACCTTGAAGTTCGACCCGCTAACTGCCCATTCCTTACTGGAATTTCTTCCCTTTTTGTACCTACCGCCCACGGAGAAGGCCGTTTCGTATCCCGTGAAGAGTGGATGCTTGATGGCCTCGAAAAATCGGGCAGAGTTGTGCTTCGCTATGTCAACCCTCAGGGCAAACTTGATGGATTCCCACATAACCCTAATGGTTCCCAAGGAAACATCGCAGGGCTTTGCGACCCTTCAGGCAGGGTTCTTGGCTTGATGCCACATCCTGAAAGACATGTATTGCCAACTCAACATCCAAGTTGGACTCGTAACGGTTTACAAAAAGAGGGCGAGGGTTTCGCTATTTTCAAAAACGCTGTAAAATACTTTGAGTAATGTCTTTTCTAATGAGGCTCACCAAATGCCATTTAACACTTTTGAAGACAAGACTTTCACACAGTTACTTGAAATGGCAATCTCTGAAGATATCGATTCTTCTGGGGATTTGACCAGCAAAGCCACATTGCCTGCGGATTTAAAGGGGAAAGCAACCTTGGTAGGCCGTACAGATGGGGTTCTTGCAGGAATCGAGGCTGGCGAAAGGGTTTTGCGAAAAATTGCGCCTGAAGCTGAATGGTTTTCACTTATGGAAGATGGTGAACCATTAAAGCATGGAAGTTTGATTGCTAAAATTCAAGGTCCGATGCGCGGCATTTTATCTGCGGAGCGAATCATACTGAATTTCATGCAACGACTTTCAGGGATAGCAACTCTAAGCGCAAAATTTGTCGCTAAAGTACATGATCTTCCCGTAAAAATTTTAGACACCCGAAAAACGACCCCTGGTTGGAGATACCTCGACAAATTTGCAGTAAGATGTGGCGGCGGGCATAATCATCGAATGAATTTATCCGATGGAATTTTAATTAAAGACAACCATTTGGCAGCTTTAGGCGGTGGGCCTGTTGCGATTCGGCAATCAATCTTGTTATCGAGGCAATACTTTCCCGGCACATGGGATATCGAGATCGAAGTGGATAATTTGGAAATGTTTG
>JAPLNF010000208.1 GCA_026692965.1 Planctomycetota bacterium | reverse complement strand
TGAATGTAAAGAACATTTACATTCTTGATGATTTTGTTTTTCGCAATGCAAAAGTTGCGGGCCAGAGTTTCAGTTGGCTTCCCCAGGTTTCATTCGCTTATGCAATTAGTAGTTTCGACCCTATGAAAAGTAGTTCCCGGGATTTTTATCGAAGAACCATTCACCATGAGATTTTTCATCTGATGGATTCGAAATTTTCTGTGAAAGGTGGGCCGATTCATGGAACCAATTGGACTGACCTTAATGAAAAGGGGTTTAGGTTTAAATTGGATTATAGTGCTGCTGATCAACCTTTTTTTGCCAAAGATAATGCAGGCAGGTTGGGCTTTGCTGAACCTTATGGAATGAATGTAGCCACCGATGATCGGGCAACACTTTACGGCCGCCTAATGGCGGAAGATAAGTTGTTTTTCGAGAGGTTAAAAACAGATAAAATTCTTAAAGCTAAAACGGATAAGATCTTAGAGTTTTTTCAATTGATTAAACGAGACTTAGGGATAAAAGCATCGAGTCCTTTCTTTATAAAAATCGAAGGGATGTTCCCTGTTGAAAAAGAAAGCTGGTGAAGTTGTGTTCAGCCAGTTTATTGGCGTGATGGTTTTTTTGTTCGGGATGCAATGCTAGGGGCTGTTGAAGTAGCAAATCGCCTTAACATTTTTTATCTATATCCCAGGGATTATCTGCGGGGTACGCAGGCCAAGTTGCCCTTAACTCAGCAGACTAGCATCACACGCTTTTCCTAGCCAAGTGATTTAAAAACACTTAGTGAATTAGCCTTTTGGCAACTGTGCTTTACAAAACAAATACATGCTGCTTTGCATAACCAGCGTGAAAGGTAAATTTCTAATTTTTGGCAGCTAATTACTTGTTGATACTTACTTGTATAGGTAATATCGGTTCCAAGCGTTTTTACTTTCATCTGTGAAGTATTTTGGTAAGACGCATGAGGAGGCTCAACATGAACCAAACATTAAAGATCGGGCTGATTGGGGCAGCATTATTAATGCTTTGCTTCAGTTTATTTGCCCTTCCCTCCTTGGCGCAGACTAATCCCTTGCAACAGATGGTGACAGAAGAGGGTGGAAAGGTAACGAGTTTAAAGGAACTTTCCGCTGGTGAAGAATTCATTGTGGTACTGATTCTGGGTGCAGACTGCCCCTTGTCAAAAAAGGCGTTAACCGAGGCTGCTGAGGATATTTTGAAGGCCAGTTCAGATGGACGGGTAGGCATTTTCGGGCTGCTGGTTGCTCGGGATGATGATGATGATATCAAGCGGCTTAAAAAAGATTTCAATGTAACCTTTCCGCTCTATTTGGACCGGGATAACTCCGTAGCTGCAAAAATGGGTGTGAAGGTTGTCCCAACTGCAATATTGCTAAACAGTGGTGGCAAAATTCTTTATCAAGGTCGGATCAACGATAGGGTGGAGCAATTGGGAAAGCGTTCCTCTGCACGCCGCCATGATTTGTTTGAGGCGTTAAAGGACGTACTTGAAGGAAATCCGGTCAGAGTGGCCAAAACCGAGGCGGTAGGCTGCCCGGTGGAAATACGCAGGCCAACGCCAGATGCCACCAGCAAAGTTGAATACTACCGCG
>JAPLNF010000207.1 GCA_026692965.1 Planctomycetota bacterium | reverse complement strand
TAAGGGCGTAATTCGTATTTTGAGGGGCCAGCTTATTAACTTCTGCATTTAATAATAACAGACAAGCTGCACTTTGTCCTTTTATTGCGGGAAATAATAATGCAAATTGTTTTTCATCTGCATCAAGAATCAGATTGGTAAGACTCTCGGGTTGCTCGGCTGTGTAATCTACGAGCAGGTTGGTTGCTAATGAATTTTCAAGAGTTTTATCTGGAGATCGATTATTAAAGGTTTCAGAAAGCTGGTTCACAAGAAACTTTTTCACAGGGCGCAAAGCTTCAGTCCAAACCCCAATGAATGCCGGATTTTCCTTCACCAATTGATTCACAATTAGTGGGCTGCTTATTTCCCAGTTTTTAATGCCAATTCCGCCATCGTAGGCTGCTAATGCACTAGCTGCTCGTAATACCTGCAATTCCTTTCCACTTTCTGGCTCAAGAAGTACATTCCAGAGTTTTTGCTTAAATTCATCATTATATTTATCAAGAGAATTCACCACCACCTTTACTTCGTTTGGGTTGGCCATCAACAGTCTGGAATAAAGATAAGGAATTTGGCCCTTATCCACGGGAAGCAGGGCTAAGCTGGTATGCAGTTGTTTTCGTTCATCTTTTTCCTGTTCGGCTTCATTGTTTGCAGTTGAAAGCATGGGGTTTGCCCAGCGCCGATAGCCAGAAATCTCTTTTACAATAGTTGGCACATCGGCAGTGTTGGCATCCAATAGTCTTTCAACCAAGCCTTGGGATTTAACCCGCCCATACCCTTCCCAACCTAAAAAACCCAGCATTAACAGCATGGAAGTAACCAAGATACTTCGTATCAGATAATACTTACTGGCTTTTTTGATCATCTTGTGTTGGGATTTTGTCCAATCTTTACTTGGTACATTCCAGTAAATACTTATGCATTGGGGCAGGGAAGGTAGTTGCCTTTTTTCGGGGTTCAAATTCCAGACCTTACTACGATCTTCCAATACCAATTCCGCTCGGCCCTTCCGCGTTTCTTTTTGCTTTCTCAAAAGCCATTCCTGTAAAGAGGGCACCAGATAATCATGAGCCAACTGATAAAATCTTTTTGAATCTGAGTCCTCTTCCTGAGTTGTAGGCGTGATCAAGCGCAAATCACTATCGAGCAACTGTAAAAGCTGTTCAAAATCACGGGGCTTTTTCGAATAAGTTGAAACTTCTTTCAAGTCTTCTAAGGATAGCATGCCCCCTTTGATGCTGGATCCTGATGAGGGAAGCAATGCCCTTAAAACTTTTTGCGCAGCCTTGTGATGTATTTTGCAAAGGGCCGAGGCGCCTGATGAAAAAAAAGTTTCCTCCAAAAACTGCACGCCCACGCCTTCTACTCCACCTATGGAATTTAAAGACTCAATTAGCCAGGGCTTGCTTTTCATCATGTCTGCAAATACCGATAGCCTTACTGATATCACCTTCCCATCCACCGATAGAGCTTCAATACTTTTGTGAATGAATTGTTGCTGTTCCTTGGAAAACTCCCCCTCGGGCAGGCATTCCAAAGCCCTGCCAAACAGCCTTAATACCTTTCGTGAATGCTTTTGTTCAAATAAATCGACCAGACTGAAATTCACACCCTCTAATATCAGAATTTCTAACACTGCCATCAGGCGATTCATCGCAAGTATGAAATCATCCCGAATCATCAAAATAACTTGGAAGTAATCACCATCTACCTGGCGCAAAGCTTGAACCAAAGGAGCGTTATCAACATTTGGATTTGCAGATAGCCATTGTTCAAACTGATCAACAATGAGTAGTAACTTTCTATTCAACCCTGCTGGTTTCTTTTTACGAATCAAGGCAAAGGCTTCGACTAGGGTAAGTTCCTGGGGGAGATCTGGAAGGCGTTTACGCAATTGTTTGAGTATGGACTCTTCTGTGGTGGTGGTGGTGGCTTCTAAATAAATGGGAATGATCTTACCATCAAGATTGGGAATCAGCCCTGCTTTCATAAGGGAGGATTTGCCACACCCGGACGGGCCGTATATTACACCAACACTAAATGAGGAGGATGGATTTTCAATCTGGGTTTTCCAAAATCGAATACTCGGGGGCAAACCTTCCCGATCCCGAGACCCAGGTAATAGCTCCAAGAAAAAACCTGCATCACTTTGATCAAACGAACGCAACCCTTTATAAACCACTTGGATGTTTTTGGAACCTAGACCCGAAATATTACCCGAATTTGAGCCTGACTTATTACCTTCGATATTCACTGAAGGCGCAGATTGCACATTACCCGATGGCATAAACCCCAAAGCTAGAAAGGATCGCAAATCTGCTGCCATATCTGCTGCTGTGGCATATCGATCCAGAAGCTTACGGCTCAATGCTTTCAGGCAGATTCTTTCAAGCTCTTTGTTTATTTTTGAATTTATCTGTCTTAAAGGTTTTACCTCCACCATTTTGATCATTTGCAAAAGCATCATGACATTCTTGGCTTCGAAAGGTCTTCTTCCCGCAAGCATTTCATAGAGAATAACCCCCAAGCTGAAGATATCAGAACGGCCATCCACACGATGACCTTCCCCGCTGGCTTGTTCTGGACTCATGTAAAGGGGGGTTCCCGTCAATCCTTTGCCTTGACCAAATGATTCTTCCTTCAATGCCAGGCCAAAATCTACAATGCAAGGGCTGCCCGAAGCATCCAGCAGAATGTTATCTGGTTTGATATCTCGATGCACCAAGCCACGGGTATGGGCATGATGCAAGCCATCTGCGATCATGGCAATAGTTTTACAAACCCAAGTGATATCTGAGGCATTTGTTGTTAATGCCTTTGAAAGTGTGCCGCCATCCAGATACTTCGAAATAATGAAAAACCCTTCAGTCGCTGAGTTTCCAACATCATGCACCGGTACGATATTGGGGTGATCAAGCTTTGCGAGCATTTGCGCTTCGCTTAAAAAAGAGTCCAAAACATTTTTATCGAGAATGATTTCCTTAGATATTTTGATAGCCACCAGACGGTTTAACTGTTCATCCTTGGCGAGGTATACTTTTCCAAATGCTCCTTCGCCTAAAACCTTCTGAACCCGAAATCGGCCCAGCAGAACCTCGCTATT
The DNA here is from genome assembly GCA_026692965.1 of Planctomycetota bacterium. Taxonomy (GTDB): domain Bacteria; phylum Planctomycetota; class Planctomycetia; order Gemmatales; family Gemmataceae; genus UBA969. The sequence continues at coordinate 727 of JAPLNF010000207.1, read as the reverse complement.
TGTATTGGATGCTACAGCCTTAAGATTTTTACTGGAACTCGTTTCACTTGTGGCATTAAGATCACCAAGGGTATCCAATGATTCTGGTTTATGATCACTAGCGGTATTAGGATCAGAAGTCGCTTCTGGGTCTGGATTACCAATTGATCTTATTGGCAAATTTTCATCTGTCATTTTAATCACTCAACATAAACAAGCGATAGGGTTTAAATCAGCTTTAAAGTTTATCACACTTTCCTTTTGTACGCTCAACGGAAACTAGGAATGAAGCTTCCTCGGAAGAGCCCTTCACTTGCGCTTTGATCTTAAAAAGATATGCAATAAAAGGTTGAACTCACCTGCGCAGAAAAGCAACCATCGCCGAAGGGGATTAGACTGATCCATGGGTTAGGCGCGACCCGGCCAGGCCGTAAGAATTCGCCTTACTCGAGCCCGAGGCGAAGTGGTCGTAGTAACGGTAGAGGGAAGTGACCTCGGGATCCCGTTCCCAGCTACCATCATAGATGATGTAGGAGTGGACGAGACGGCCGCCCTGACGCTCCAGTTCCGCCCGAATTAACCCTCGGGTCTTGCCCGAGTAGAAGCTATCATCAAGAAGGATAAAGTCCTGGCTCAATCCGCGTTCGTGCTTCTGCCGCAACCACCAGAGGTCGTCCATCGGTGCTGTCGTCCGCAGGCCCCCCGTGACCAGGATCAGGTCAACGCCGAAGGCGTTGGTGAGGTACAT
>JAPLNF010000206.1 GCA_026692965.1 Planctomycetota bacterium | reverse complement strand
TCTGCATGCCACCGGTGACGCGAATGGCGACAGCGCCTCCGCCGGCTTGACCGACGAACTCGCGAGCAGCGGCGTCGGCGCGAGCTTGCTCAAACTGCTGTTGCATCGCCATTGCTTGGCTAAGCATTGAGCCGAGATCGAATTGGTCAGACACGTGGGCTCCCGCAGGGGCGATGGGGTAGGGAATCAGTTTTCGTCGATGAGTTCGGCGCCGGGGAAGACCGCCGCAATGCGATCAGCACCGGCAGATGATGCGCCTCTGGCATTTCTGAGGTCGTCGAGATCGATGGATTCATCGACGGGATTTTGGTCGGTTGCTGCTCGGCGCGCCGCAGCGACACTTCGAGGTGCAGATGGATCGGGTGCCGAACCATCGACAACGAGACGAATGGGGACCGGGGCACCGAAGTGTGCTGCAAGTGCAGATTCAACCTCGGAGCGGCATTCTTCGCAGCGAACCGCATGCGGTTCATTGGGTAATCCAAAGACGGCGACACCATCGACAACGTCGACCCAATGTCCGCCGGAGAATCGAGCGCGAGACCGTTGGGGAAGTGAGGGAAGAAGGGTGTCGCTCCAGTTGCTCGTGAGATCGATGAGCGCCGGCATGGACCCGCCTGTAGGAGCAGGTGCGGCCGGAGCGCTTGGCGCCACTTCAACGATCGGCTCAGGGGTGAGATCGGCGACTGGTTCACCAATTGGTTCGGCGACTAGCCCAGTAGCCGGCTCGGGGGCGGGCACTGCTGCTGGGCTGGGGGCCGCACTGGGGGCCGTAGCTGCGCCGGGACGACCGGGACGGGCGGGACGAGTTGGTGGGCGAGCCGCAGCGCGACTTGGTCGAATTGGTTCTTCGCCTCCTGTTCGACGGCGAAGTTCCTCGCGAGCGACATCGGCGGGACGACTGCCAGCTGCTGGCATGGGACTGGAATCGACCTGCTCGTCGTCGGTGTCATCGGCAATGGGGGGTGGGAGTGCCTTGGGCCGTGCCGGTCCTGGCGCCTTGGTTGCCGCGTCAGTCGAAACGACGACTCCGTCGCGTTCGAGTCGTGAAATGCGATCGGCGAGCGATGACAAAGAGACGTCGGCATCGTCGCGAGTGAGTCGGACTAACGCGACTTCAAGTGGGATGCGTGGGTCGAGGGCGTCTTGAATGCCCACGAATGCTTCGCCGAGTGCTTCAAGCGCACGAGTTGCACCAGCAGCACTGAGGCGTCGGCCCTGTTCGACAGCGCGATCGCGATCGGTGTCGGTCAGGCGAGAAAGGTCGGCGCCAACCGACGCAAGGAAGACATCGCGTAGCCGTGCGATGAGAGCCTCGCCGAGAACACGCGGGTTGCGCCCACGAGAGAGGGCACCCTCGACGGCAATGAGTGCGCGGCCGGTATCGCGTTCACAGAGGGCTTCGACAAGTTCATCGACGGCATCTTCAGAATCGGGAATACCGCCAGCGGCAACAACTCGATCGAGTGCAGAGAGTGTGTCGCGCGCAGATCCCGCGCCAACGCGCAAGACATAGGAGCGACCTTCGGGCGAAAGTTCGAGACCAGCATCGGCGACGACGTAGTCGACGAGTCCTTCAAGATCGGCGGCCGATAGCAGGTGCACCTCGAAATGCTGCGTGCGGCTCCGAATGGTCGGAAGAACTTTCTGCGGATCGGTGGTTGCCAACACGAAGATGACGTGAGAAGGCGGTTCCTCGAGCGTTTTCAATAATGCATTCGACGCGGCAGTCGAAAGCATGTGGACCTCATCGAGGATGTACACCTTGTAGCGACCAGGCGTAGCAAGCGATGCGCTTGAGATGAGATCTCGAATCGAGTCGACGCCGTTATTGGAAGCAGCGTCGAGTTCGTGAAC
>JAPLNF010000205.1 GCA_026692965.1 Planctomycetota bacterium | reverse complement strand
CTGCGGGAAGGTGCACAAACCGGCACACAAGCGTAAGCATTTTTATAACGAAACCCTTGCTTAGCAAGTGCATCAACATTGGGCGTCTTGGCATATTTGTTGCCATAGCATCCAAACCAATCGATGCTGGCATCTTCGCAAACAAGCCAAAGAATATTAGGTTGCTCCGCAGCTTGGGCAGAGCCTGAAATTAGAAAACAGCAAACAAATAAGACTTTGATCCAATTCATGCCGTCTCCAAGTAATGCAAACTTAGAAAGTAAAACACCATGCGCAGAAGCTAGTTCCGAGATAAATCATGAGTTATCAAAAGGATAAATGCCAAAGAAAAGGGGGTAAATTCAAACAAGCCTAGGGTAAGGGGTTGATTTTCACTCTGATAAAAGTTGGCCAGTAAAGCCTTGCATCATTAATCACGCCCGCAAGTGATTTCGCATTAGCAGCATAACTAATGATTATCTCATCTTCTTTCGAAAGCCAAGGTTGCACCTTTCCCGAATAACAAAAAATCTCATTACTCCAACTCTTTTCCTCACAGGTATGCAGTTTAATTTTTTCAGACCATGGCCCCCATGGATTCAAACTAGTTCTGCCAACAATGTCAGGCGACAAAAAAGCATCATGATACACCAACAGAAACTTCTTCAACGCAGGTACATAATTAACCGAGTACTCAGATGCAACACCCTCCATCAAGGGCTTCGCATCTTCCAAATTCTTAGACCAACCAGAACCATCATCGAACTCCCAATCTGCAAACTTTGCAACCTGATTGTTTGAACAGCGGGCCAAAAGCATCTTCTTATAAAACCCGCCCTTGTTTTCTTCGTAGCCATAGATGTAAGTAAAATCTTTAGCCATGCAAATCGCAGAGCCAAACAAGACTTTCTTTTTTTCTCCAATACTTACATGAGGCACTTTAATCTGCTTAATACGCCAAGAATTCGGAGAATCATCAGGGTTATCAATTTCAGCAAGCACAACTCCTGCGTTTTCAAAAGCAAACCCAGATGGGCCATCCGCTTTCTCCATAAGAAACAAAAACAGCACAAGTTTTTCGCCCTGCATGATACCAGCAAAAGGCCAGAACCAACCTTTACCATCCTTGGGGACCAACAAAGCGCTAGGCTTACCTTCCAAAGCTTTTCCCCAGTGATATTGCACAGTGGATTTGCCATCTTTGAATACTTGAACGCCTACAGAGTTGTTAATAAGCACAGGATTCTTGCGCTTGTTTTTTTCTACATCGCCAAGCCAGGTGTCACTGTAAAACCAGAGGGCTTTTTCATCAGAGATTTTAACCGAGTAATTACCATCTGCACCGATCCAGCCTTTGGAAGATTTGAAAACATCACTGATATCCTTGGCAGGTTCAGCTCTCGCAAAAGGAGAGTTTGTTTTCAAACCATCCTGACCAGATATCATCATGATCATCCAAAAACAAATCGTAGCCATGGATACCTTCACTAAAATTAAAATGTTAGAAGCAGCGTTTTCGCTATTAGAGCATCCTAAGCTTTAGTAAACTAATATGGGTAATGAAAACCGAAAAACAACTATTAAGGAATCAGTCGCATGGCAAAAGTATTGATGCCCATAGGTGATGGCACCGAAGTTCTAGACACCTACTATCCAATTTTCCGTTTGGCTGAAGATGATTTTGAAGTAGTTGTAAGTGGGCCTGAGGCGCGGATTTACCACGGGGTTATGCATG
>JAPLNF010000204.1 GCA_026692965.1 Planctomycetota bacterium | reverse complement strand
TCTGATACATACCTGTGATCATTGCGCTGCGAGAGATGGAGCAAATGGGGCCGGTGACAAAGGCATGGGAAAAGCGAGTACCCTTGGTTGCCAACTGATCGAGGTTGGGTGTTGCGATAGCTTTTTCGCCAAAGCAGCCAAAGTGTGCGGACATATCTTCAACCACGACCCAAACAATATTGGGTTTATTAGTTTCGACGGCATTGGCGGATGAAATAGCAAGTGCGCTAAGAAGTAAAAATCCAAACATAAATAAGGGGTCCTTTATTTCAGCAGGGGTTTGATTTTTTCTGAAAGGACTTCATAACCTTTGGGGCTGAGATGGAGTTTGTCTTCTGCGAAATGATCAGATTGAGTTGTGCGTTGGTTTTGCAGTAGGATTCCAAAAGCGCATTAGCTTTTTTCTGATCTGCCATTTGTTTATCACGGGAAGCACTGTGTTTAATGCCGAGAAGGATGATTTTTGTTTTAGGGTTGTCCTTATGGATGAATTTAACAAAGGCTTGGAAATCCTCTGCGACTTGGTCCGGAGTGCGCTTTTCATTGATATCGTTATCGCCTGAATAGAAAACAATGGTTTTGGGTTTGTAGGGAAGGAGGATGCGAGGAGCGAAATGAACAACATCGCGGGTTTGAGAGCCACCGAAACCACAGTTTTCAAAGGGCAAGCCTGGGAAATTTTCAGCGAGGTTCCAACGGCGGACGGTAGAGCTTCCTGTAAAGAAAACAGCCTCAGCAGATGGAGGTTTTTCTTTTAATCGTTTTTCGATTGCAACGATATCCTTTTCGTGTTTTTCAACTCTTTTGGATTCAGCATTTTGGAAGGATGGTAAAAGTAGCAGGCAAAAAGAAAATCGAAGAATAGTAAGCATGGTGCAAGCCTTTAATATGGTTAGATACTTCAAGCTTAAAGGTAGTTGAAAGAGGTTGCCTACGCATCAAAAAAGAAGAGTGGGTTATTTTTTTTCGCGTTTGTAGATAGCAAGGAAGGTCTGGGAGCCAAGGGTTGATTTGAATGCATCGGGTTTTTTCTTACCTTCGAGGTCGTAGCAAATCATTAAGATATTGCCTGAAAACTCATAAATTGCAGGGAAAGTTTTGCCTTGGTTGGGGCCTTCAGTGCCAATGATATCCATCCCCTTGGGTTTGGAATCGGGGTAGAATTTCAAGTTGCCTTTATCGGTAAGAGAACCAACTTTAGTGGAATAGGAAGTTCCCGAGATGATGAGTGAAACGCTGGCAATGAATTCTTGAGGGAGTTTTTTGCCACCCAGTTCACCACTTTCAAGAATCCAAGTGCCCGAGATTTTTTGGATGTCTTTTTCCTGAGCGGAAGTGCTAGATGCAAAGATTGAAAAAATAATTACAAAGGCGAATAGATAAGTGAATCGTTGCATTTCTGAAATTCCTTTTCATTAACAAACTATTAATCAAAAAAGCCTTCAAAATCAGGATTTTTTCTGGCTATATTTGAAAGCACTGCGAATAAAATAGCAGTGTTTAAGCCAGTAACTAGCATCCCTGTGCAAGCAATCATGGGTTCAAATGCACGATAGGGGGGCACCAGAAAATGTTTACCTGCCCCTATTGTGGTGTAGGTTGTCCCTGAAAAATACAGTGCATCATTGAAATCATCAAATTTACCAAAGTCGAAAACTAAAAGACTCCAAAGGATCACCTGGATAGAGCAGGAAATAATGATCAAAAAAGTGGCGGCAAGTAGTGGCCCCATAATAGATGCCATGCCCTTTAGGTGGGGATAATTACGCAAATAATAGGATTGTGATTTTAAAATCAGGAACATAAAGAAAGCATGGATAATCAGGTTGATAGCCATGAATCCAAATCCAATTAAAAGTACGGAAATATGGGTTAATGACATTAAGGTTGCCTTTCAAATGAGTCTTAAAGCTCGATTTTAGTGCCTAATAAGATTAGGAATTTGGCTAGCCATTGGGGGTGCGCGGGCCATGCGGGAGCACTAACAAGATTGCCTTCCACAAAAGCCTGATCGATTCCGATATTTGCCACCGTGCCCCCGCATACGGTAATTTCAGGCCCAACTGCTGGGTAGGCGGAGCAAGTTCTGCCTTTTAATACGCCTGCTGCAGCGAGTAATTGTGGCCCATGACAGATGGCGGCTATTGGCTTGTTCGTGTCTGCAAAATGTTTGACGATCGCGAGCACTTCGGGGTTTAGGCGTAGGTATTCGGGCGCTCTGCCCCCAGGAATCACCAAGGCATCATAGTGGGCCGGGTTGATTTCAGAGAATGTTGCATTAAGGGTGAAACGATGGCCAGGCTTTTCGCTGTAGGTTTGCTGGCCTTCGAAATCATGAATTGCGGTGTGAATATAATCGCCTGATATTTTGTTAGGGCAGATGGCATGAACATGATGCCCAACCATGAGGAGTGCCTGAAAAGGAACCATGACTTCATAATCTTCAACAAAATCGCCTACCAGCATCAGTATTTTTTTTGCAGCCATGACTTGCGCTCCTTTTGAAAACAAAACATTGAAATGAATATGCCAAAAAAGAGTTTCCAATCCTAGATTATTCTTTGGGAAGTTGGTGGTAGATGGGGTCATCGGGTCGTTTGCCATACCAGAGGTCGAGGCCGTTTTTAGAGCGAAAGGCATTGGGGCCTCTAAAAACAAGCTTTAATAAAAGCCAAATGGTTTGGCCTGGTTTCATGGTCCAGATTTTTCGTGCAGAGGTGGTGACTCTGGCTTTGGGAATAATGAATGCGCCTACTTTGGATAATTTGGAAGAGAATGCAACATCTTCCGCAGCGTAGAATTCTTCAGGAAAGCCCCCGATTTTTTCGAATGCTTCACGGGTGACAAAAATACAACACCCGCCCACTAATTTAAATATTCTGCCAAAGAACAATCCCATTCGGTAAAGCACATTAGCCCAAAAAGGCAACTTTGTATCGTAATTAAAATGGCATCCACCTCCTACCGCCCCTGACTTTATGGCTTCAAGGCTTTCCTTTAAACAAGCTTGATTAATGCAGGTATCTGCATCAATGAAGAAGAAGATATCGCCCTTGGCTGCTTTTGCTCCGCAGTTTCTTGTCGCTGCAATTTTGCGATTGTTTACCGAAATCACCACTGCGCCAGCGGCTTCTCCCACTGCTTTAGTGTTGTCGGTGGAAGCATCATCCACCACCAAGATCTCGTAATTTTCCGAAATGCCTATTGTTTGATGAATTGCACTGATGGTCTTATTTAAGTAAGCTTCTTCGTTATGAGCTGGAATAATGAATGACAACATCTCGAGTACCCTTTAAATATTTACAGTATTGTTGCAGATAGAAGGGCAGATTTCAAAGTTATCCGAAAAGGATTGTTTGAGATTTGAATAAAAACGAAGCATAATAACTTCATGAACCCAGAAACCCTTAAGCAAACAAGACTTCTGAAGATGGTTGGGATGGTGAAAACCTTTCCTGGCGTAAAGGCACTTCGTGGCGTGACGGTAGAGCTTGCGAAGGGGGAAATACTTGCGTTATTGGGCGAAAATGGCGCAGGGAAAAGCACACTGATCAAAATATTGGCAGGGGCTTTTCAGCCCGATACCGGGGATATATTTGTCGATGGGCAGCAGTTAAAAATGCAAGGGCCTTCTGATTCACGCAACGCAGGGATTGCTGTGATTCATCAAGAATTTTCTTTAATAGCAGGCTTGAGTGCAAGTGAAAATATATTTCTTGCAAAGCCCCTTCAAACCTATTCGTTTATTCATCTTCAACAAGAATATAGCAAGGCGAAAGAACTGTTACATAAATTGGGTGCAGATTTCGACCCCCGCACCCCATGTAAGTTATTAAGTGTCGCCCAGATGCAGCTTGTTGAAATTGCAAAGGCTCTTTCTGACAAGGCTTCGATTTTAGTGTTGGATGAACCCACTGCTGCATTGACTCCCCGCGAAACCAGCAGACTTTTTATCCTGCTTGATCAACTCAAGAAGTCGGAAATGGGAATTATTTATGTGAGCCATCGGCTTGATGAGGTTTTTCAAATCGCAGATCGAATGCAAGTGCTGAGAGATGGCGCAGAAGTCGCAACCACTGCTGCTAATGCCACAACTCAAA
>JAPLNF010000203.1 GCA_026692965.1 Planctomycetota bacterium | reverse complement strand
AACGGTGATTCTTGCGTGTGTCATATTTGCTTTAAATGATTCATCAAACAGTAAAGCACCAGAATCAAATCTGGCACCTCTTTTTATCGGTTTAACAGTGGCGGTTTTAATCTCAATAATTGCGCCTTTAACACAAGCTTGTTTTAATCCGGCACGTGATTTTGGTCCACGGCTGGTTTCTTACTTTTTGGGATGGGGAAGTATTGCGATTCCCGGTCCAAGAGGCGGTTTTTTTACCATTTATATTCTTGCTCCTTCTGTTGGGGCCGTTCTTGGTGGTGGTTTGTATAAACTGCATGGCATATTTAAATCGTAATCTTTTGTGAGGGTTATTATGAAGCGAATTCAATTTGTAATGTTGGGCGGATTTCTTGGGGCTGGAAAAACCACCACGATGTCTAAACTTGCAGCTCACTATAAATCTAAAGGCTTGAATGTTGCATTAGTTACTAATGATCAGGCTGTAAATTTGGTTGATACTAATAGCTTGAGATCGCAAGGGTTAACTGTAGAAGAAGTTGCGGGAGCTTGTTTTTGTTGCAAATTTGATGAGCTTGTGGATCGTATCGGTTGATCGTATCGGTTCTCTTGAAGAAAATAATCGTCCAGATGTGATTATTGCTGAACCCGTGGGATCCTGCACCGATCTAGTTGCCACTGTAGTTCAGCCGTTAAAAGATTTATATGGCAATCGTTTTGATGTATCTCCTTATCCTGTGATTTTTAAACCAAGTCATGGAATTAAAATTTTAAAAGATGAAGTGGGCAGTGGGTTTTCACCTAAGGCCGCGTATATATTTATCAAACAACTTGAAGAAGCTGATGCGATTATTATTAATCGGATTGATGAATTAGACCCTACCCAATTAAATGAATTACTTGGGCTTGTTGCTCAGAAGTTTCCAGGTGTACCTGTTTTAAAAATATCTGCAAAGATTGGTACAGGCATTGAAGAGCTTGCAGTGTTGCTGGATCAAAAAGGAGGCTTTGGGCGTAAGATATTAGAAATTGATTATGATATTTATGCCGAAGGTGAAGCAGAACTTGGCTGGTTAAACAGTACTCTGCAACTTCAATCTGATAAACTTCTTGATGTTGATGCAATTCTTCTTGATGTTATTGAAAAATTAAGAAAAGAATTGGTTAGCCATAATGCAGAAGTTGCTCATCTAAAAGCTATCGGCTTGGCGGATGGTGCATTTGGCGTTGCCAATTTGGTATCCAATGGAACGATGCCTGAATTATCTCTTTCCTCTAATACTAAAATCAATCAATTTGATTTGATCATTAATGCACGTGTTGCACTTGATCCTGTGAGTCTTGAAAAGTTAGTTGGTGAAATAGTTGGTAAAGTTTGTATTTCTGTAAATGCTAAAACAGTTTTAGGTAAAACGCAAAGTTTTAAACCTGGAAGGCCTGTTCCAACACATCGATATAATGCAATAAATGCAAAATAAGTTATAATAAAAAGATGGGTTTGGGATTAACTTTTAGGGGAACTAGGGCCTGGTGTTTCGCTTTGCCCTATTTTCTTTGGTTTGTTGGTTGAATCAACGAAAACAATTTTAGGTGGTGGAATCAATTCCCCATCGGTTATCAAAGAGTAACTTGCAATAATAATTAGATCACCTGCTGATGCAAGGTGGGCTGCAGCTCCATTTACGCAGACAACGCCAGAGTTTTCTTCACCAAGCATTGCGTAGGTGCGAAATCTGGTACCTCGGGTTACATTCCAGATATGGACTTCTTCATTTGGGAGAATGTCTGCGAGTTTAAGGAGGGTGGCGTCTAAGGTTATGCTGCCTTCATATTCCAAATCAGCCTGTGTAACTTTGGCCCTATGGATTTTGGATTTTAACATGCTTCGCATTGGCATGATTTAGATATTCTTTCGTTCGGATAAATAATGCTTCATAGGAAAAAATATAGAAAAAACTTACGAATGGAAGCATCGATTAATTATTTACCATCGTAAGCCATATTTGTATCAGATAGATACCCAATTTTTAATTTTTGTGCTAAAGCCACAGATGTTGCATTCCATGATGCAGGGGTAGCAAAGGGAACCGCAGTACGGGTTTCTATATGCCCATCTAAAAATGAAACGGTTGCGGTGTCGCCTGAGTGCCTGAAGTGCGTGGTAGGTTGAGGCGTTGAACCATTATAAGTAGCAAAAGGGGCAGCAAGGCTGTAAGATTCTTGTGCTTCAATAGGGTTTGAGTAGGTCGAAATCAAAGCTGAATCTGAAAACATAAACGTTGTGGAGGTGGATTGGAATTCGGTAATTCTTCGTTTCATGAATACAGGGTTAGTCCAGTTCCCGGAATTCCAGTAAGTGATCCCTAAGCAACGGTTGTAGCCATAGCCCCCTGTTGCATATTCTCCGCTTGTTGTTGAGTAGGGGGATTTAATGTTGTTTTTATCGAGCCCTGGGCATTGGGTTACTTTTGAGCTGTTTTCGTAAAAGGAAGTTAAAATTCCATTTGCTGTATCAGCTTTGTTGGAGGTATCAACCAAGCCAAACCAGTAGGTGGTGGAATAAGGCCAGTTTGAAGGACTTGGGGTTGAATAGCTTAAAGGTAAAACTTGAAAGGTGTTTTCATAATTCATTACTGCAAGAGTGAGTTGTTTAACATTGTTGGAACATTGAATTCTAGTTGCAGCCTCTCTAACTTTTTGGACTGCTGGCAGTAAAAGACCAATTAAAATTGCAATGATTGCAATAACAACAAGAAGCTCAATGAGAGTAAAAGCTTTATTTGTAAGATTCAATTTTTTATTTATCATGGTACATCCAAACCTTTTGCAAAAGTTTAAAGGACGCAACATATAAAAAGAAAATGGCTACCAATGTGGTAGTTAATTCTTTTGTGCTCTTTGCCTGCGTCCGCAGCAAATGGCTTTGAATTTGTAGGCAGGTCTTCTGGCTTTCGGTATTAAGAAACTATTGTTTCCAAGGATTATCAGCCTTCCCGTTTTCACAGTGGCTTTTGTGATAATCATGCACCGATTACAGCGGCGGCCCCGCAACGGATTTAAACCGTTTTCCCTATTCTCCTGATCGCATCAAGCGAGCAGGCACCTACATCTTTGAATCCTATGGTGTTGTAAACGAAATGGCAAATAAAAATGTCGAGACTTTAAATTATAATTTTTGTTGTAACAGTTTTACTTGTGACCTATTTTTCGATTGTCTCGGATGCCACGAATCATTTAGAAACAAAGTGTTTTTAAATTGAATTGGTTTCGGAGTGGGTAGTATACCCTGAAAGTTTTTGAAAGAACTCTGCCAATCCTTGTGCATTAGGTTCGTGGTTTCTCCAGTCGCCAAACCAAATGATTTTACCATCTTTTAGGATTAGTGATTTATCGCAGATTTTCTCAACTTCAGAGCAATGATGGCTTGAATATAAAACAGTTTTACCAAGTGATTTTAGTTCTTTGATGGTGTCGAGAAGCCCAAGGGTGCTGATGAGATCAAGCCCTGCGGTGGGTTCATCGAAAATTAAAACCGGGGGATCGTGAATGAGTGCACGAGCCAAGGAAACTTTTTGTCTGGTACCGGTGCTTAATTTGGCACCAAGCCTGTGGCGGTACATTTCAAGTCCTAAAATGGCGAATAAGTTCGCAGTTCGATCTTTAATAGTTTTATCATCTACGCCATGTAATCTGCCATGGTATTGCAAAAGTTCTTCAGGGCTTAATCGGTCATAAATTCCAGTGCCTGCAGAAACGAAACCGAGATTTTTTCGAACATCATCGGGTTGGGTGGATACATCAAACCCTGCGATTTTGGCAGTCCCCGACGTTGGTGCGAGAAGTGTACATAAAATGCGCATGGTGGTGGTTTTGCCAGCGCCATTTGGTCCAAGTAAACCTATTTTTTTACCACAACAAACTGGGACAAAATAATTTCATTTACTAGACATGGGCTTATGCAGAAACTTTTTAAG
>JAPLNF010000202.1 GCA_026692965.1 Planctomycetota bacterium | reverse complement strand
GCAGGAAAGCCAACCTTGTATTTGGATGTGAAGGGTGCTTACAAGTATAAGGCTGCACCGTTTGATCCTAATTCTAAAACTGTGCTGATGGAAAACTCCCGGTTGTTGGCAGTTCATGTTGATGCCAACGATATTTATCACATTAAATTTACCGGGCCAGCAAAGACTGTCGAAAAGTACCGCGATGGTTTTGAAAAATGGCTTGCGAACTTTAAGTAAGCTTCTTTTCTTCAATCTGATGATCACCAGAGCGGCATGGGTTATACCTGCCGCTCTATTCTTTTTAAGGTTGCAACATTGCAGGATATATTCTTTAACTACGAACTGCCCCCAGAGTTAATTGCGCAACACCCGCCGCAAAAGCGTGAACAATCCAAGTTGATGCTCGTGGATCGAAAAACATCTCGCATCACCCACCATTCCTTTTCTGATCTTCCCAATTTTTTAAGAAAAGATGATTTGTTGGTGTTGAATGATACCCAGGTTGTGAAAGCCCGTTTGTATGGCAAACGCAAAGCAACCGGCGGCAAATGGGAAGGATTGTATCTAAAGACTTTGGAAAATGGCCTATGGGAGATGATGAGTTATACGCGGGGTTGGCCCTTGCCTGGCGAAACCATCACGGTTGAACCCGGGCCATTGGAATTGTTATTGGTGCAGAAAAATGCAGGGGGGATCTGGCATGCCAAGCCAAGTATAGAAGGGAATGCCCCTGCGATTCTTGAAGCACATGGCAAGGTTCCATTGCCGCCATATATTCGTAAGGGAAAAGCTTTGGAGGAAGATACGCAAAGGTATCAGACGGTTTATGCAAAACATCCGGGAGCGGTAGCTGCACCCACCGCAGGTTTGCATTTTACCGAAGAACTTTTCGCAACTCTTAAAGCCATGGGTGTTGATAAATCTTTTGTTACCTTGCATGTTGGGCCGGGCACTTTCAAACCATTACCTGAAACGCTTCCAGAAAATTATCAGGTTGACCCGGAGTTTGGTGAGTTGCCGCAAGCCACCGTGGATGCTCTGAATAAAACTAAAAGTATTGGGGGGAGGGTGGTTGCAGTGGGCACCACTTCCACTCGATTAATGGAAAGTGCTGTTTCTCAAAAAGGGCTGAACCCATGGCAGGGTTGGGCGGATTTAACCATTGACCCTACTTATAACTTTAAAGTGATTGATGTATTGATCACTAATTTTCATTTGCCTTGCTCGACTTTGCTTTTGCTTGTTGGTGCATTTGCAGGTTGCGATTTGATCCGCAAAGCCTACGATGAGGCTATCAAAAATAAATACCGCTTTTTTAGCTATGGCGATGCCATGATTATTGTTTGATGTTTTTTAATAAGTTGTGACAACAAATAATTAAGGAAGATGAATCATGAAAAAGATAAGTGTTTTAGTTTTGTTGCTGGTGGGAACAATTGCATTAGCTGCGGATTACACCAAGGATAATGTTGAAGCGATTAAGGCGAAGGTTCAAAAAGGTGAAGTGGTTTTGATTGATGTGCGCGAGAAAAATGAATGGGATGAGGGGCATGTTTTAGGGGCCAAGCTTCTTTCCTTAAGTAAGATTTCGAAGGGTGCTACCAAGGAAGAAATTGAATCTGTTGTGGGAAAAGATAAAGTTATTTACCTGCATTGCAAAGCGGGGGTTCGGTGCATGAAAGCAGCGGAAATACTTGAAAAACAAGGGTTTAAAGTACAGGCGATTGATCTTCCGGTAGGGGAATTAATCAATTCACTTGGGAAGGCAAAGTAATTGTGCAGGTTGTTTTTCTTGGACTCTTGCCCTTTGATCGCTTAACTTTACGGCATAGACATTTTTTTATTATGGAGGTTTCGATGATACGAATTAGTTTTTCTGTTCTATTGACTGCTTTTGCGATTTCCTCTGCCAACGCAGCAGAGCCAGCAAAGGATTATTTCTTTCAACCCAAGGATCGGATCGTTTTTCTTGGAGATAGTATCACCGAGCAATACCAGTATTCAAATGCGATTGAATTATATTTGACTACCCGTTTTCCTGATGCCAACTTTTTCTTTTTAAACGCTGGTATCGGTGGCGATACTGCCAACGGTGGGTCTGGGCGTTTTAAAAATCATTTGTTGGATGAAAAGCCTACGAAGGTGACCATCAATTTTGGCATGAACGATGGCGGGTACGGGAAGTTCAATCCCCAGTCGAATAAAGTGTTTGTTGAAAAGACTGCGCTCATGCTAGATATGGCAACCAAGGCTGGCGTAAAAGTTGCGTTGCTTTCCCCCAATGCTGTTGACCCACGCAACAAATCCAATGGGGCTGAATATGTTGAAACCCAGAAACAGTTTTATGCTCCGTTGAAAGATATTGCTGCTAAGTTTGAATTCCCCTTTGTGGATCAGTATGCAATTACTAGGGCAGCACAGGACAAAATGCTTGTTGATGATCCCAAGGCTGAAAAAGCAAAGCCTTATCCAGATGGTTTTCATACTGCAGCCCCGGGTGGGATGCTCATGGCTCATGCAATCCTTACTGGCCTAAAGTCCCCTGCATTGGTGAGCGATGTTTCGTTTGATGCTGCAAGCAAAAAAGTTACTGGCAAGAATTGCACAGTAACTGTAGTTGATGGGAATGCCATTAGTTTTGAACGCAAGGATGAAGCTTTGCCTTGGCCTGTGCAGAAGGATTGGCTGCCCATGCTTCCCTATACCAATGAACTTAAAGATTTGAACTGGTATGGTTTGCAGGTAACTGGCCTAAAGGAAGGCAGTTATGCAGTTAAGATTGATGGTGTTGAAGTTGCGAAGTTTTCGGGTGAAGAACTTGCAAAGGGCGTTAATCTTGGAAATCTTACTTCTGGTCCGATCTGGGATCATGCAGATAAGGTATACAAGGCTATTGAAGCTAAGAACCGAATTGTACAAGGTCGGTTCAGGGGCGTAATTCTTGCTAATGTTCCCGAATGGCTAGCTGATGTTGCCAAGGAACGAAAGCCGATGGAGTTGGAAAAACGCATGGCTCAAATTGTTGAAGCACAGAAAGCTGTCAATGAATTGGTAAAACCAAAGAGTCATAAATGGGAAGTTGTTGCAGTCAAGTAAGGCTGCGATAAAGGGCTGATTACAAGAAGGGGCTTTGAAGTTAAACTTCAGGCCCCTTTTTTCATTAAAAACAATGGTATGTAAAGAATGTGGATCAACATTGCAAAAGGAATATTTGCAGACGCTATCACATACAATCTTGACGAAGCATTATCCAAATCTTTGGCGCTTCAAAATAACTTTTAAAGAAGGTTTGGATGTTAATCAACCAATCCCAGCGATGTTTTTGTTTTAAAGTCACAACTATAAAATCATTTCAGCATTCGAAATTATACACGCATCTATGGTAGAGTATATTGCCTTTTAATTTTGATATTAAGTCTTGGCATAACATTCTGTAAGTAAATAGAATGTTTAAATCGGCAATATAAGTTCTTTAATTTCGAAAGCTATCAAATGGATTGGATGACTTGGTACAACAGTTTGAACAAACCCGAGTGGACTCCTGCGCCCAAGACCATTGGAACCATTTGGCAGATTCTCTACCCCGTCATTATTGTTTCGTTTGGATATGTATTTCTTCAAGCTTACAAAGGCAAAGTCTCGTGGTATGTGGCTCTTCCCTTTGCAATTAATCTGGCTGCTAATATTTTGTTCACACCCATTCAATTTGGGATGCGGAATATGCCTTTGGCAGCCTTTGATATAGTTGTTGTCTGGGGCACCCTCATCTGGTCTATGGCTGTAATATGGCCTTATTCTTTATGGGTGATGCTCGCGCAAATCCCATACTTTGTGTGGGTCTCGATTGCAACCGTACTTCAGATCTATATCACTCTCTCGAATTAATCATTCAATTTTCATGCCTTGCACCCGCAATGCATCTGGGTCTGGCCCTACGATTACAATAACTGTTTTTTTGCTTTTGGATTCTTTGTAAGAACAATAAGTAAGCGCTTTTGATTTCTCATCCTTTTCTTCTTTTTCGAAAGGGACATCCTTTTTGAGGAATGGATTGGCTTTAACAGTTGATTGAAACTGTGCTTTACCCATGTAAGATTTAAACTCTGCCGAAGTGCTGTTCCAGGCATCTTCTGTTTTTCCTGAAGAGACCAGCTTTAAAAAAGAATCGGATATGGTTTTCTCATTGCTATCGCCTTCGGGTGCTTTGTTTCCACATGCAATCAAGTTGGTAATTAGTAGCAAAAACAATAAGCTTCGGGTGATTTTAGAAAACATGATAAGGTTCCTTTATTCGTTGTTGATATCACTGCCTGCCCTTGTACCCAAGGCACGCCAGACGGTCAGGCTTACAGCATTTGTAGTGGGGCGTACAGAACCATCCATTAGCAAACTGTTGACAACGCCGTTATGAAAACTTCTTGCAGTGATAGCAGCATAGGTTGGCAGGGTGATGGATTCGCCATCGCGCATCGAGGTTAAATCAATATCGTAGGTGATGCCGCCGTTGACATAGGGGATATTAGTATTGGGTGTAAAAGTAGTGGTGAAACCAGTTTCATGAACATCACCCTCGACCCATTCCGTATGGCCGTTTTGGTCAAATGTGCCGCCAAGGTAGGCAGTCAAGGCTGCAACATTTGCGGGTGGGGCAACATTTAATGTGGTAGGTTTATTCGAATCCCAGAGGTTGGCTTGGTAAGCCTTGGTTTCTGATGCTCCAAGAGTGTTGGACATGCCATCGGTAAAGTCTGAAGGTTTCATTTTACGATTGGGGGCAAAGGCGCCATCGCCTGCGGTATCAGTTGCGGGGTCATAAATGAACCAAGTACCTTCGTTGAAACAATAATTTAGGGGGTAATAAGTGATTTGCGGAGTGATGCGGGAGCGATCGTTTATTTCGCTGGGGCAGATGTAGGAACCTAGTCGTAATGCTGCGACATCGGGCCTTGTGGTGAAGTTGTTAGGGGCGGTTTTCCAATCGATTAAATTGTGAAGGCTTGCTTGTTCTAGAAACGGGAGAAGCCTGGCGTGTGCGGACCATGGCTGAGATACAGCGCCTTTGGGCATTTCTGAAACACAAGGAAAGTATTCCAAGGCTGTTAAGTGATTTTGTAATGCTAGCCCAAGTTGCTTGAGCTGCAGGCAATAGCAGCCCTATGAGTATCGCAATGATTGCTATTACCACTAAGAGTTCAATAAGCGTGAAAGCAGTTCGAATTGATTTAAATTTAAACGGTCTCATGACATTCCTTTTTGCTTAGTATGATTCTTGTTATATCGCATCCTATGCTTTATAAGGTGCTAATATCTAGTGCGAAAGCCTTAATGAGCGATGACTAATTTTTTTATATCATTACAAATCATTAAGATTTGAAAATAAACATGGATTGATTTAAAGTCTTCCAAAGGCCCCAGAGAATGGGTAGCCCTACCAGCAGCCAAAATGATCCAAGTAACAACCATTCGTTTTTATTAGTTGTAGTTTCATTTGAAATTGCAAAAATGTTGCTGGGTTTTGGTGTGGCAATTGTTCCACTTTGCATGGTTGGGCTCTCAACTAAAAACCATTTGGCACTCACTGGTTTAAGCAGAAAATTGCATGCCGTGCCGCCTAGGAGAAGTGATGCAAGAATATACATGGTGGTATCATAAGCATGGCTTTTTGGTATCCCCGATTGAATTTGAGATTCATTGATGTAATTAACCAACACCGGGCCAAGTATGCCCGCAGCAGACCAAGCTGTTAATAATCTGCCATGAATTGCACCTACCATTTTGGTTCCAAACATGTCTGCAAGGTAGGCAGGAATGGTTGCAAATGCGCCGCCATACATGGTGAGGATCACGCAAAAGATTAAAGCAAAAGCCGCGATGCTTCCAATTTTTCCTGCATAAGGAACGAGGGCATAAAGTATAAATCCAAGAATGAAGAATATGTGG
>JAPLNF010000201.1 GCA_026692965.1 Planctomycetota bacterium | reverse complement strand
CCACATGCAAGTGCTGGTCCCCACTTCCATGCAAGCATAAGCAAAGGGAAGTTCCAAGGAATGATCTGGCCGATAACGCCAACCGGTTGACGCAGGGTATAGGAGAGGAATTTTCCACGAACAGGAACAGTACGACCTTCGATCTTGTCGGCCCAGCCGGCGTAGTAACGCAGGGTGTTGATGGTGCCTACTAAATCGCCTCGGGCATCCGTAATGGTTTTGCCACAGTTGTAAGATTCGAGAACAGCAAGTTCTTCGGCATTTTTTTCGATGAGATCCGCAAGCTTAAACATGAGTTTACCACGATCTGCTGCATCCATCTTTGCCCAAGGGCCAGATTCAAGCGCCTTGCGCGCTGCTTTTACTGCAAGATCAACATCCTTCGCGGAAGCCTCAGCAACTTTTGCGATGACTTCGCCTGTTGCTGGGTTGTAGGTTTTAAAGTTTCCGCCTTCAACCGGATCAACCCATTTGTTGTTGATCAAAAGCTTCGTTTGCTTGATTTTTGGAGTCGTAACCTTTTTTACAGCCTTTTTTACTGTCACAGCCATGCTAAACACCTCAAATTAAAATGGGAGAATACGATGCCTTGGTAGTTTACCTTGAAAAACTAGCCTTGGTAAGCATGATAATTACATAAAATCAGAATGCAAGTGTTTGCTTTTTACATTTCAAGTTACCTTTCCCAGTCGGTATTGCTTCTCTGGCCAAATAAAAGTTATAAATATTCATTCGGGGGAATGGACGCTCCCAAATTTAGACCATTGCACGGAGGCAAGACCCATGAATAGTGAATCAAATTTTTCATCGAAAACTGATTGGCAAAAACGCATCGGCTTAGGTGTGTTAACCCTTGGTGTTGCCCTTACCGCAATGCTTGTATTAAAAAAAGTCCCCCAGCCAAAAGTTGCTGCTGAAACACCCCAGCTAAAAACAGAGGCAAAGCAAACAACTTCGCCCGCTTCCTTGCCTAAATCACTTCAAACTTCAAACATACCTTCCACCAACTCCGACTATTCCAGCAGAGTTGTTGCTTATGTTTACGACAATATGCCTGTTACCCGTGAAGAGCTTGGCGAATATTTGATCGCCCGTTACGGTACCGAAAGGCTCGACTTGCTTTGCAATAAAAAGATCATCGATAACGAATGCCGTAAGGCTGGTATTGAAGTCACTGCAGCAGAAGTTGAAAACTCCCTTTCCGAAGATTTGAAGGGTTTGAATGTTGATCGCAAGACCTTCGTTGATAAGGTGCTTAAAAATTATCGCAAGAATCTTTATGAATGGAAAGAAGATGTGATTCGCCCAAAATTGATGTTGAGCAAGTTGGTTCGTTCCAGAGTCAAGGTAACCGATGACGATATTAAGAAAGCCTTTGATGCGTACTATGGTGAAAAAGTTGAATGCAGGATTGTGATGTATGAAAAAGGTTTTGAACGAGCAGTGCTTTCTGATTACCCAAGATTAAGAGATTCCGAAGAAGAATTCCACAAGGCAGCGAAGAATCAGAAAAGTTCTTCCCTTGCTGCAACTGCTGGGAAAATCAGGCCTATTGCAAGAAACACTACGGGCAATGATGAGCTTGAAAAAGCTGCCTTCGCTCTTCAGCCTAATGAAGTAAGCCCTGTGATTGGCACCCCCGAAGGGTTGATCATTGTAAAATGTGATAAGCGCATTCCTGCTGATACCACGGTTAATTTGGAATCAGTTCGCGAGAAGATCACCGCAGAAATCATTGAGAAGAAGATTGCCGCCGAGATACCAGTTGCGTTTTCAGAAATGCGCAAGCGAGCTAACCCTAAGCTCATCCTTCAAGGTGTTAATCAAATGGATGATCTTACTAAAACCATTGCTCCTCTTATCAAAGAAGTGGACGATGCTTTAAAAGCAGTAAGTGGTGGCAAATAAGCCCGATTCTGTTTGTTTTATATTTAAGCTGTCATGCGCCCCTCAGGCCTGGCAGCTTTTTTTATGCCTACATTTTAAATTTCTAGCATTACTAACTTGCCAAGGCCCCTTTTTTGTAAGAAGATCATTTGCTGTGGTCCTACCTTTTGTTCAACAAAATCAGGAGAAGTAAATGAAGAGATTTTTGTTATCCCTCGCAGGGATTTTAGGCGTAACCGTAATGGCAATCGCAGCAGATAAAGTGGAAGAAGGCAAGCCGGCCCCTATGGTGGAATTAAGCGCTGCAAGTAAATCCAAAGAAGCTAAAGTTAATTTGGCTGATTTCAAAGGTAAGAAGAATGTTGTTCTTTTCTTCTATCCTAAAGCAATGACTGGTGGCTGTACTAAGGAATCGTGCGGTTTCAGCGGGCTCGTTGAAAAATTCGCCAAGCTTGATACCGTGATTTTTGGTATCAGCACTGATACCGTTGAATTGCAGCAGAAGTTTGTTGAAAAAGAGAAGCTTGAAATCCCATTGCTTGCTGATCCTGAAAAGAAAGTGACCACAGCTTTCGGCGCACTTAGTAAATCCGGCATGGCTTCGCGTTACACTTATGTGATCGATAAGGAAGGCGTAGTAAAGAAAATCTACACCTCGGTAAAGCCTGATGCTCATCCTCAGGAAGTTCTTGATTACATTAAGGCCAACCTGAAGTAATTCAAAACCATCTGATAAATAAAGACAAGAGGCCCGGGTTTCCCCGAGCCTCTTGCTTTTTACTACTCACACTTTCGATGTTAGTATCGTAAGATTACATCGATTGCGAAGGTGAACAAACCATTAGATGCGGTTCCATCGTTGTTGTAAGCCTTCGAGGTGGAGTTGTTGTCATACCTGAACTCTGGACGAACCCACAATTGTTCATCGTACATCTTGTAGGTAGCACCCTGGGTAAGGGTGGTGTAGAGGCCGGTGTAGCCAGTTCTAACGCCTTCGGTGTCGGTAAAGAATTCAACACGGCTGGTGGTAGAAAGCTTGTCAGTTACATTGTAAGTCAAGTAGTTAACAAAACCGTACCAGTTAGCCCAACCTTGGTAAGTTCTTTGGATTCCATCCCTGTCGACAATCGGGGAACCGGAGGCGACCGTATCCCAATTGTTGATGAAGGAGAACATGGTATCCGAGGTATAAGACCACTTATCATTGATCTTGTGGTTGAATTGAACTTCAAACACATCATAAGTGTTGGCGGTACCTTGGGTCTGATTGAAGCTAGGGTCGGTAAGCTGTGTGTTCAAGCTGAAGTTTGTTCCAGCGTCTTCAGATTCCCACTTCAAACCACCAAGGTAGGAAGCCTTGCCTGAAGGTCCAAAGAACACATCTGCACCACAAGTCAACCCGTTGTACATTGTCCAACGATCATCGAGTTTGGATGCAGTAAGAACACCGGTGTGGGTGAAAGGATTATTCATGAAAGTAAGTGCGCGACTCACCAGTTTATTCTGGGTGGGGTCGATACTTTCGTTGAATAGGATGGTGTAGAAACGGCCAACCTTGGTGTCCACACCTTTTAAAAGGTTAGGATTGTAGGTTTCGACAAAGAACTGGGGAGCATCAACACCGTAGGTATTGGGCTGACCATTATTGTCGGTAAGCTGGCTATCCATAAGGTTGTTCTGCAAGGTAAAGCGATAATCGCTACCTGGAAGAATACCCATCATTGTAAAGCCCCAAGTTCTTTCATTGGCTTTGGTATCAACAGCTTTTTCAATCATAAGCATGTTTTGTTCAAGCAAGAACTGGTTGGCTTTATAGTTCATCGCCATTGGAGTGTTTAATCCCTTGGCAGTGGATGCAGTATAGTTCATATCTGCATAACCTTTGATGGTGATTCCTGATTTATCAAGGAATTCGCCACCGGTACGGCCATCAAGAAGTTTCATAAGCAGAAACTTTTGGGCTTCTTCTTCTTGCTTTTCTTCTTCTTTCTTTTCTTCAGCCATGGGCTGTTGGCCAGGGGCCAAAGGAGCCATAGGAGCTGCGCTTTTAGGAGCTGCTGGGGCTTGAACAACAGAAACAGGGGCAACTGGAATCGCTAGTTTTTCTAGCGGGGTTTGTGCAGTTGCTAATAATCCACTAACAAATAAAGATGTCCACATGATAAAGTCCTCTCGTAATCCTTACGTTTTCAAAACAGATTCACACAAAAAAGTAGAGAGCGGAATAAAATCAGGAGAGCAAATATTATTCCTACCTTTAGCAAACACATCCATGCGCTTACGTAATATTAATATCGATCCATAGAGGTAGAATAATTAAATGAAAGGCACTAAATAGAACTACCCAATCAACCGAAGGCACAGGCACAATAATCATAATTATTATAATCGGAACATCTTAACGCAAATGGCGTTAACCTAGGTAAAACAGGAAGGTATAAACAAACAAATGCAGGGCTTTCACCCTGCATTTGATTAGAACTATCAATGAAAAGATTAACGGCCTACTAGCTTCATGGTCTGAAGTT
>JAPLNF010000200.1 GCA_026692965.1 Planctomycetota bacterium | reverse complement strand
TCTTTGCCATCGGGATCAGTCTTTGCAACATACCCACCGGGTGCAAGAATACCTCGTGCATGGCCGTTGGCATCCCACTGCCTTGGAAGCAAATGGTCTTCGCTCCAATTCCTAGGCAATCTGCTGGCTTTGAAGTTTTCAGGTGGAAGAGTATGATTTCCACAAACAATCAAAATGGATTTACCATCAGGAGACAACCTTAAGGCGTGAGGGCCGTGCTCACCCCCGCCTCGCAATTCCTTAAGTTTTACCACTTCATCAAATTGATCATCGTTATTGGTGTCGCGCAAACGATAAAGCCCACTTCCCTGCCCACCATTCACAGAAACATACAAGCTACCAAAGGCATAAAGCAGGCCTTGCGCTGCACTTATTTTGACATCCAATTTTTCAACTTTTACATCACCTGCAACACCGGGTGCAGGAACAGTAATCCGATAAAGGCCTTTATCACCTTGATCAGAAGCGATGATTCGCCCTTTAGGGTCAACGGTAAGGCAAACCCAAGATCCAAGTTTATCTTTTGGAACGGTAAAGAGTTTTTCAACCTGAAAACCTTCAGGGACTTTGAAATTAGAATTGGAAGCGGTCGCACCAGCTCCTTCCCCAGTTAAAACATTGCCCCAAGGAGAATCACCCAACTTAGCCACTTTTTTAATAGCAGAGGCTTTTCCAGCCTTACCCGCTTCAACAGCCTTCCAAGAATCATCAGAAATCACATAGGATGACTTTCCATCAGCAGAAGTCAGAACCATTTTAAATACGAACCCAGCAGCAGCACCTTCATTTTCAACCAAGGCCTCGATCGAATTATTACCATCCTTCAGAAGCTTGGTAACATCTTTTTCGACGGGAGTTTGCCATTCAGAACTTCCCCCAACGTCAATCCCGTTAATTTTCAATTTCACGACATTGTCGCAAGCAAACTTTACTTTTGCTTTGCCACCGGTCCATGCAAATTCTTTGGTCAAGTTATACTTGGTGTTAGTATTTGCGCCCCAGATCCAAAAAGGATTGGTGCCACCTGCAAACTCACTAGGGTTTTTAGTCTTAACGGTAGGAGTGGCGTCCTTATTTTCGGCAGAGGCCATAATTTCGGGTGTCTGGGTAAAAACCTCTTTCTCCCAGGCAAACAATGTTGCCTGACAAGCCACAAAAGCTCCCGTCAATATCAATCCTAACCTGATTTCAGAAAACATAGCCGCTCCTTGAGTATTGCCAACAAATCATTTTAAAAGCAAAATAAAGCTTAGAACCTACTAAATATTACTCAAATAACAAAAAAAATGCCAAACAATAATAGTGATGAAACTAAAGCCAATTTTCCCAACCTATGGAACCTAATTGCAAATTATGTTACCGTAATACTTTAAATGTTTTACTGAGCAAGAATTTCAAAGATATGAGCAGCGCTTCGATTTCAATGCCGAGTTTTGTGATAAACAAGCAAGAAACTGCAACAAGTGCAATGATTCTTGTGGTGGATGACAATGCATGGAATCGCGAACTCTGGTCAAATTACTGATGGAGAAGGGGATTCAGGTCGTTTCAGCTGAAAACGGGATGAAAGCGCTAGAACTTATTGGGTGTAATAATTTCAGTCTCGTTTTACTTGATGCCAAGATGCCAAAGTTTAATGGGGTCGAAGTATTAAAAAAAGTCAGAATAAGTTTCACCCCATTAGAACTTCCAATCATCATGATGACTGCAAGGGGCGAAGCAAAGGATATCATTGCAGCTTTGGAACTTGGGGCAAACGATTACATCACCAAACCGATTGATTTCCCAATCGCCTTTGCCCGTATTCAAACCCACTTATTGCTTAACAAATCGTTTCGGGAAATCGAAGAACTAAAGCAAAACCTTGGTGACAAGAATGAAAAACTTGAAATAGCAAATCGCAGACTAAACAGGGATCTTGAGGCCGCTGCTGCCATTCAGCAAGCCCAATTGCCCGATGATTTGCCAACTTTTCCTGGAGTCAATTTCGCTTGGATATTTGAGCCCCATGAAAAACTCGCAGGGGATATGCTGCATGTATTTCCTATTGGCACATCCAAAGTTGGTTTTTTTGTACTTGATGTAAGCGGTCACGGTGCCCCAGCAGCCCTTTTATCGGTTACTGTTTCCCGCCATATCACGGGGCTACAAGGCGAGGCTGGAAATAAGTTACTCGAAAAGCCCCAGAAAATACTCGCTTCACTCAACCAAAAATTTACCATGGATAACATGGGCGACAACTTCTTCACCATCGCCTATTGCGTTTTAGACCTGACTACGCTTGAACTAATCTACTGCCTAGCAGGGCACCCAGGCATGATTTATCTGCCAAAAAGTGGCAACCCCACGGTACTTGATAAACCCGCTATTCCGATCGGCCTTTTCGATGACTCGGTTTATTCCGAGGAAAAGTTACAGCTTCACGATGGCGATCGGCTTGTACTTTATTCCGATGGGATCATCGAAGCAGTCAATCCAGAAAAGCAATCCTTCGGCAAAGACAATCTGAAAAACAGTCTGCATAAATCAATTGAGGCAAAGCTGCCAAAATCATTCAAGCAAGTTATGAAAGATGTAAAGGACTGGTGCAAACCAGGCAGGCCAGCAGATGATCTCACAATCCTAGGCATCGAAATCAACAAAAACAAATAGTTTGCCCTGAACCACAACCTTCGGTAATCGCACTTAAAACACTTACTATCTTGGAGTTAAAATCATGCTTCCTGGAATTAAACTTTTCGATCTTACCAACAAAACCGCAATCGTTACAGGGGGCTCGAAAGGATTGGGCCTTGCCATGGCGGAAGGTTTAGCCTCTGCAGGCGCAAACCTCGTCATCATTAGCAGAAACGAAAAAGAGGGGAAGGCCGCTGCAGAAAAGATTGTAAAGGAATACAAAACAAAAGCCATCGCCATCAGCGCAACGGTAACTTCGGAAGAAGAAATTCAAAAAGCAGTGGCAACCACAATCAAAGAGTTCGGCTCCATCGATATTTTAATCAACAATGCAGGCATTAATATTCGTGGCCCGATTGATGAACTTTCCTATGAAGATTTTAAAAAAGTACAGCAAACCAATGTGGATGGTACATGGCTTCCTAGCAAGGCAGTGGTACCACAAATGAAGAAACAGAAATCTGGGAGAATTATTAATCTTGCGAGCACGCTTGGTGTTGTAGGGTTGGCCAACCGCACGCCCTATGCAACCAGTAAAGGTGCGGTGGTACTAATGACGCGTGCTTTGGCATTGGAACTTGCACCATTCCATATCACTGTAAATGCAATTTGCCCCGGCCCATTCCTTACCGATATGAACATCCCCATCAAAGATGATGAAAATACTAAAAAGTTTATTGTTGGCGCGGTCGCTTTAGAAAGATGGGGCGAACTCCAAGAAATCCAAGGCGCTGCAATTTATCTTGCCAGTGCAGCTTCAAGCTATACAACAGGAAGCCTTATTACGGTTGATGGTGGTTGGACCGCCCGGTAAGTTGAGCCAAATCATTTCATCTTGAAGCTTTGAGAAACGCGACCAGATCTGCTAGTTCCTGCGGTGTGAATTGTTGATCGAGCCCCGCAGGCATTACGGAGACAGTACCCGGTTCCATGATTTCAATATCCGCCCTCAGAATGCGCATTTGCTGATCAGGGCCAGTTATTAAAACAATATCTTCTGGTGATTCAGATTTAATCACCCCTTGAAAAACCTTACCTGAAGAAGTCGCAATTTTTATTGGTTCATAACTTCGAACAAAGCTTGCACTAGGAAAAAGAATTGCCTCGAGTAAATCGCGCTCGCTGCGAATCTGACCAATCTTAGTAAGATCTGGGCCAACCTTGCCGCCCAAATATCCAATGGCATGGCATACAATACAAGCCGCCTTTGCATTTTGAAAAACAATCTGCCCCTTGCGGATATCCCCCGTAGAAACCAAAGGCAGAATTGCCTCTAACTTTTCATACTGCTTAGATACTTGTGCACGGATATCAACTTGTAATTGATCCACTTCTTTTTGGACATCCGGCCCAAGCTTCTTAAGTTTTTCCTTGATCGTTTCAATTCGAATCGATCCGATGGATGGGGATTTGCGAATCGCTGCCAACAATCCTTTCCCAATATTTTCATCAGTCAACCCTGCGTAAACATCTATCAACCGATCCAATTCTGCAGGGCTTGCTTTTTCTAAAACCTTAAGCAGTGATACCAACTGAGCAGGAGACAACTTCGCTTTGGCTAAAGTTTCAGCGGTACTTATTCTTGTAGAAACAGCCTTATCCGTACTAAGGTTTTTCAAAAACAAAGGCTCAAAGTCATCATCGCTGATCTTAAAGCCTGTAGGAACCAACGAAAAAGCCAGCAACCTTAAATCACTTTCATTCTTTCCATCAGCAGCAAGCACCCCGACAGCTTGCGCAACCATTGCAAACTTGGCAGCACTTAACCTCAGCGATTTAAGAGCCTTCAAAGATTCCAGCACCATCAATTTATCGTTGGAACTCAAGGCAATTAAAATCGAATTCACCCACGATTCAGGTGCATCTTTTGCGCCTGAAGACGCCATGGTTCGTAGCGCCATTTTCCGAATTGCGGGCTTTGTTGTTTCCTTGGACACCAAATCCGAGAGTATGCTAGCAATCAATGGAGCTTGATGCAAACTTCCAAGCCGATTAAACAAATCAACTATGGCTGGATCATTCTCATTAGTTTTATTAAGTGCTGTTTGCAAGTGGGGTGCAAGGGCGTTGCCCCATTCGCCATGCCTAGAAACGATCCACCATGCAGAATCGCGCAATGATTTATCAGGCGAATTCAAATCTTCCAACAACCATTCCACCTGTAACTTTTCAGGCTTCCCCATCTCCAAGGCATGAAGGCATACCTTTCTTACATTTGGATTCTTACTTGCAAGGGCCTCAACAACAGAATCAAAATCTTGGATTTCATAAAGCGCATAAGTAAGGGCATGCGAAAGGACCCGATCAGTTGTTTTTTCTGCAACACTCAGAATCAACGGGATAGCTTGTTTATCCTTTGTACGGCCTGCTATCTCTGCAGCCAACCTTTGTTCGGGTGGCATGCAGTTCTTCAATAAAGAATAGAGTTCATTTTTATGCGAATTACTCCGATGCAGGGATAAAGCATTCAAAGCCGCAAGCCTAACCTTTTGTGAAGGATCATTTAATCTAACTTTCAAAGCAAGCAAGGCGCTTGGAGTCCCTAACTTACACAACGCCCAAACAGCAGCAATTCTTGCATCAATCTTAGTTTCGGGAACATTCGCTTTCAAAATTTCTTCAATTGCAGCATCCCCTTTTAACGTAAGGGCATCAACTGCTTTTCGCCTTACTACAAAGCGTTCATCGGAAAGCATTTGCACCAACTTGTTTGCCGTAGTGGTTTTAAAATCCACTTTGATTCCATTGGGGTCAGCGATAGTTGCGGCATCTGTTTTCCGAATACGATAAATTGCACCTCGAACATCGGGCTTCACTAACCCAGGTTGAGAAGTTGGGCAGCACAACTTATACCAACCACCTGTATCGATTACTAAAAGTGATCCATCAGCATCTTCAATCACATC
>JAPLNF010000199.1 GCA_026692965.1 Planctomycetota bacterium | reverse complement strand
TTAGCTTCCTTAAACTTTTTCAAAAGCTCTTCTTCCATCTCCTTTGGCACTTCTACAGGAGTTCCCTCTTCAAGGGCATCTGCCCCTTTGCGAACAATCCAATCGCCCTCCCCTGCGCCCTCCAAGACTTCGACAACTCCGGGCTTTCTTAAACCAAGTTGCAATGTTCTTGGCTTTGCAATCCACTCAATAGATCCGTCGGCGGTAACTCTGGGCATTGGCTGAAAAATTATAAATCCTTTTTCACTGGCGCGAACAGCCTCCTCAGGAACCACTAAGGCATCTTTTTTACCAGGAAGATCACATATGATTTTTGCTGTATATCCCGGTCTCAACTGCGACGAAAATACGGATTGGTCAATCATTCCCTTACATTCAAACATGTGGGTGTCCGGGCTTGCAACCGAACTGATAAAAAACAATCGGGCAGTAAGATTTTCCCGCGGCAAAGCACGAAGAGTAAATCGCATTTCATAACCAAAAGGCAATAAGGAGGATGCATCTGCTGCGGAAATCGTAAGAGCATTAAAAGGTGAGATCAAAGTATTGGAGATCAAGCATGCCGATCTAAGAAACTCTTCTTTATCCAACAAGGCCCTTAAGCCAGGCGCAGATTTTTCAGGGACATACCCCACCAGACGAATTCGACTTAAATTGGCAATTGTTGCGATCACGGTTTTATCTTCAAGATAACTACCAACGGTAACCTTCCGCTGATTGATTTGCCCCGAATATGGAGCCTTGACCTGAGAGCGGTTAAAATTATTTTCTGCAAGTTCCCTAGCAGCCCTGGCCTGTAAAGCTTCAGCTTCAGCAAGTTTAGAATTTCCTGCCGCTCGAACCCGGTCTTCTGCAGAACTTCCAATTCCCGCAAGGCGAGTCAACCCTTCAATATCCCGACTTAAAACAAATGCTGTCTCAGCCTTTTTTTCCATTGCGAGTGCGGAATCATAATTGGCCTTATGCCTCTTTTGATCAATCCTCACTAATAAAGTATCCCGATCCACCCATTGGCCTTCACGAAATAAAACATCATCAACGACACCGCTAACACCTGCAGCAATATCAGTCTGCCCTTCAGCCTCAAGGTGCCCCACGGTTTCCAAGGTAGCTTGAAAAGGTTGCTTTTGGATTTTATAGAGTTCAATTTTGCGCTTGAGCTTCATCTGGGAAGGACGAACTTCGGAACCTCCTTTAGGAGCTTCCAGACCTTGCTTGGAACAGCCAGAAAATAAAATTACAAAGAGAGATAAAACCCCAAGGGCACGGAAATAGGAAACAAATAGAAAGTACTTACAAAGAAACATCAGAAAGAATCTCCGTTGTACAAGGCTGATGAAAGCCAAGGCTATTGAAAGCCACAATGGTAGGTGATAAAGTGTAGACTGACCGGTCAGTTCTATTGTAAATTGATTTTAGACACTAGTCAATCATCTAGTTTCAAGGTTTTCGAAATGACTACAAAATCTGCCACCCCTCAAGAGAAAATCTTAGCCGCTGCAGAGGTTATGTTTGCTTCTAAACGATTCCACGAAGTCCTCATGGATGATATTGCAATTGGAGCAGGGGTAGGGAAAGGCACCATTTATCGCTATTTTAAAAACAAAGAAGAACTCTATGCCGCACTACTTAAAGAAGCTTCCACGGAACTTATGAAACTCATCGAAAATGCGGTAGAAGTTGAAGTTTCCTGCAAAAACAAGCTTATCGTTATTCTCGAAACATCCATCAATCTTTTTGATGCAAGGCCCCATTTGTTTGACCTGATTCTTCATGCAGAGGC
>JAPLNF010000198.1 GCA_026692965.1 Planctomycetota bacterium | reverse complement strand
CTCATCGGAAGCTGCACTTCCCAAAGCCATGCTTGCGATGCAATCAATCGGGGTACCAAGTAAAATTGTAGCTTTTGTCATGCCCACGGGATATTCCTTCAACCTTGATGGCACTACACTTTACTTAGCTGTGGCCTCAGTTTTTGCATCTCAAGCTGCTGGTATTGAAATGAGTTCGCAGCAACAATTAGTCATGATGCTTACCTTGATGGTGACCAGCAAAGGAGTTGCTGCAGTGCCTCGAGCTTCTTTGGTTATCCTTTCTGGGACCCTTGCTTCTTTTGGTTTGCCCTTAGAAGCTGTTGCGGTGATACTTGGGGTTGATGAGTTAATGGATATGGCTCGTACTACTGTAAATCTCGTTGGTAACTGCCTGGCAACTTGGGTTATTGCTCGGGGGGAAGGGGAATTTGATGATAATGCAAATGGTAATATTGTGTCGACTTGATTAAAGGGCCTTAATGATGATTTGTAAAATCGTGCGAAATGTTTTAGTAGTTTTCATAATTCTACAAAGTTGCTCAGTTTCTTTTGCTGCAAACCAGCAACCAAATATTGTGGTCATTTTTTCCGACGATCACGCTTATCAGGCAATTAGCGCTTATGGCGAAAATAGGAAACTTATTAACACCCCGAATATCGATCGGATAGGAAATAAAGGTGTTCGGTTTGATCGTTGCTTGGTTACGAATTCTATTTGTGGCCCAAGTAGGGCGACGCTTCTAACAGGTAAATACAGCCATATGAATGGCTTTTACAACAACTCAAATAGCAAATTTGATGGCACCCAGCAAACTTTCCCCAAGCTGTTGAAAAAAGCAGGTTATCAGACTGCGGTGATAGGCAAGTGGCACTTGATTTCTGATCCTACTGGATTTGATTATTGGCATATTCTGCCAGGGCAGGGGATATATTACAACCCTCCGATGATTCGCAATGGCGAAAAGGTGCAGCATCAAGGATATACCACGGATCTTATTTCCGACTTCAGTATTGATTGGTTGAAGAACAGGGACAAATCGAAGCCGTTTCTTTTGATGAGCCAGCATAAAGCTCCTCATCGCGAATGGGCCCCTGCGCTTCGTCATCTAGGCCATGATAATGATCGGGTTTATCCCGAACCTGTTAGTTTATTTGACGATTATTCCAATCGTGGACTTGCAATTAAAGATCAAGACATGACTATTGAAAAAACATTCACTAAGCTAGATGCTAAACTTGTTCCTCCAACTAACATGACTCCTGAACAACTTCAAAAATGGAATGCGTATTATCAACCACGAAACGATAAGTACCTAAAGGATGATCCGAAGGGGAAGGATTTGGTTCGTTGGCGCTATAACCGCTACATGCATGATTATCTTGGAACGATTAAGGCTGTTGATGAATCTGTGGGTAAAATGCTTGATTATCTGGATGCCGAAGGCTTGGCAGATAATACTATTGTTGTTTATGCTGCAGATCAGGGCTTTTTTCTTGGTGAGCACGGATGGTTCGATAAGCGTTGGATACTCGAGGAATCACTTAGAACTCCAATGTTGATTAGTTGGCCAAAAATCTCGAAAACTCCTTCTGTAAACAAAAATCTGACAGGTTTGATTGATCTTGCTCAAACTTGTTTGGAAGCAGCAGGTGTTGAAGCGCCCAAAGATATGCAGGGTAAAAGTTTACTTCCTATTTTAAAAGGCAAAGTGCCTGAAGATTGGCGTAAGAGTTTTTATTATCATTACTACGAATATCCGGTGCCTCATCGGGTCAGGCCCCATTATGGCGTGATTACCGATCGATTTAAATTAGTTCACTTTTATAAGCCAGATGTTGATTACTGGGAGCTTTATGATCGTGAGAAGGATCCCAACGAAATGAAAAGTTTTTATGCTGACCCCTCCTATGCTGATGTTGTTAAAGAGTTAAAGGTTGAATTGGCAAAGTTGAGATCTGATTTGAAAGATAATGTAGGTTCCCCTAAAGAGGCTTATGGGAACTCTGAGAATCAAAAAAAGAAGAAACAATAAAATCGTTTTCGTAAAAATGCTTTTCACCGTGTTCGAATAGGTTTATTTGACGATATTACAATTTTTTGTTTTAAAGTTAATCGGTTTTTATGCCGATTAGTTTAATTGGTATTTTGTTTAATCCTTTTTGTTTTCATAAAAGCATTCGTTTGTGTTATAAATTTATAAAGGTTTTAAGAGTTTTTCTTCGGTCCCGCCTTGAGACAAGCCTATATGCTGTTTACTCTTGTGTTATTATTTGCAATGTACATGAACTCCGCAAGTTATGCTTGGGGTGCTGATAGTTTGACTATTGAGCCTCCAGTAATTGAATTAAAAGGCCCAGGCGAACAAATTCAAATCAGGGTTTTAAATATCAAGGGCGAAGATGTAACTGCCGCTTGTGTTTTTAAGGCACACGAAACCAGTACTGTTAAAGTTTCTAGTAAGGGGCAGGTAATATCCAACAAAGCTGGGCAAACGAAAATAGAAGTTATTAACCAAAGTTTGGTTCAATTCGTTTCAGTTAAAATATCTGAAGCAGATGCGTCGTCTAAAGTAACTTTTGAAAAAGACCTTCAGCCGATTTTAACGAGGTATGGTTGTAATGCTG
>JAPLNF010000197.1 GCA_026692965.1 Planctomycetota bacterium | reverse complement strand
TTTATCTTTGTTGATGTTCAGAACTTGAACTTCAATCTGGTCGCCAATTGATACCATTTCGTTAGGATGGTTGATTCTCTTGGTCCAGCTCATTTCGCTGATATGAACAAGGCCTTCGATGCCTGATTCAAGTTTAACGAACGCGCCATAGCTCATAACATTGACAACTTCGCCATTGTGGCGGCTGGCAATAGGGTATTTATCAGCAACGCTGGCCCAAGGGCTTTGGGACTTCTGCTTAAGACCAAGAGCGATTTTTTCGCGATCTTTATCCACAGAAATAACATAAACCTCAAGCTGCTGATCGATATGAACAATTTCGTGAGGATTGCTGACACGGCCCCAAGTCATATCGGTGATGTGCAACAAGCCATCGATACCGCCGAGGTCGACGAATGCGCCGAAGTCTGCGATATTCTTGACAACACCCTTGCGAACTTGATTGGGTTCGATTTCTGAGAGCAACTTTTTCTTGAGGTCTTCGCGTTGATCTTCAAGCAATTTACGCCTGCTAACGACGATATTGCGACGCGCTTCATCAATTTTGAGGATTTTGCACTCAATACTGCGGTTGATGTAGTCACCGATATCAGGGGGCCTGCGAATATCAACTTGCGAGGCTGGAAGGAACACATTGACGCCAATGTTTACCAGCAAGCCACCCTTGATTTTCTTGGTGACCAAACCGATGATGACATCTCCTTCTTTGTGCTTGGAGATAATCATTTCCCATTCTTTTTGACGC
Organism: Planctomycetota bacterium; assembly: GCA_026692965.1. Classification (GTDB taxonomy): domain Bacteria; phylum Planctomycetota; class Planctomycetia; order Gemmatales; family Gemmataceae; genus UBA969. The sequence continues at coordinate 5,911 of JAPLNF010000197.1, read as the reverse complement.
TTTGCTTTGCGATAGCTGAGCAGAATGTTGCCAGTTTCATCTTCAACGGATTCAAGAAGAACTTGAACGTCTTCGCCAGCTTTGGGCATAACGATTTCGCCCGTAGCTTCATCAAACCATTCGTTAAGCGGGATTACGCCTTCGCTTTTGTAGCCGATGTCGATAACAACATCATCGCCTTCGATACGGGCAATACGCCCTTTGATAACTTTATTGGATTCAAATTCTTGTTGGTCGTCGAGCAACCAGTTTTCAACATCTCCGCCGGTTTCGGGCCTACTAAAGGCTTCGGCCAACTCGTTGTCTAATTCTGCATCTGACAAATCATACTGTCGTAAAAGATTTCGATTTACCATGGATATGACCAAACTCCAAAGCAGTTCCTTCGATGAACCGTTTAACTTATCCTACTGCTAGCGATAATTTTGAAGGAAACAGCGATAAAAAAGCCTGACAATGCGGATGAAAAGCATTTTTTCATCTTCGTCGCCTGCCACAAGAGTTTATTATAGAAAAAGCAAGGAATTGAACCAGAGAGGAAGTATTAATCCTCTCTGGTAATAAGTAAAACCGCAAAAAGGGGCTATTCTGGAAAAAGAGGTGTGCTTAGGTACCTTTCGCCGAGGTCGGGCAGTACCACCACGATCAATTTACCTGCGTTTTCGGGGCGGTGCGCCACCTGAACAGCAGCAAATGCAGCTGCACCACAGCTAATTCCACACAGAAAACCTTCTTCTTTCGCCATTCTTCGGGTCATATTGAAAGAGTCTTCATCGTTAACCAAAATCACTTCATCAATGATACTTAGATTTAAAACCCCAGGGATAAATCCTGCACCAATGCCTTGGATTTTATGTCTACCTGGCTTAATATCTTCACCCTTCATTCTTTGAGTGATGACGGGACTCGAAGACGGTTCAACCGCAATTGCTTTAAACGAAGGTTTTCGGGCTTTAATAACCTCGCTGATCCCGGTAATCGTACCCCCGGTGCCTACGCCCGAAACTAAAATATCAATTTTCCCATCAGTATCGCGCCAGATTTCTTCCGCTGTTGTTTTGCGATGAGTATCTGGATTATTTGGATTCATGAATTGTTGTGGCATAAAGGAATTCGGGGTGTTTGCAATTAATTCCTCGGCTTTGGCAACTGCGCCACTCATCCCTTTTTCGCCAACAGTAAGCACGATTTCCGCACCAAAAGCTTTAAGAAGGCGCCTTCGTTCCAAGCTCATGGTTTCAGGCATGGTTACAATTAATTTGTAGCCCCGGGCAGCACAAGTAAACGCCAAACCGATACCAGTATTCCCACTGGTCGGTTCAATAATTACCGTACCTTCCTTTATTTTACCTTCTTTTTCTGCTGTGTTGATCATATGCACGGCTATACGATCCTTCACCGACCACAGAGGATTAAAATTTTCTAACTTGGCGGCAACTGTTGCTTTTGCATCGCCCACCACTCTTCGCATCCTGATAAGAGGGGTGTCGCCCACACATTGGGTGATGTCATCGTAAATTTTCCCGCGCAATTGTCTTGATTCCATGAAACAGCTCCAAATCTTGTAGGCCTTACAACTTCTCAACCTATATTAAGCTACACCATTACACTGAAAATCGGTTCCTAGCAAGAGATTCATTATGTTTTGCTGATGGGCTTTTTAATTTACGTCACACTTTTTCAATCATTTCAATAACATTTTCCGCCTTAAACTCTTTTGATAACCAACTTGATTTTAAAGGAACTTACCTTCTGATTTGCAAGAAATTTCAACCTAATAAAACACTTGCAATCTTTTCATCCTATTATTGGGTTGTCATTTTTTTAAGCTCGGATAATCTTCCCTAATGGGTAATAAAGTTTTAGTTTTTGATTTCGGCAATGTAATTGGCATGTTCAGCCATTTGAAAGCTGCTGGGCAGATGGCTCAGCATTGCAACAAAAACATTGATACGATCAGAAGGGTTTTATTCGAAGAAACCACTGAAAATGAGCTTGAAAAGGGCAACCTTTCGCCCGAGCAATATCGAAAAATCATACGCGACTCACTACACATTAACTGCCCAGATCAAGAATTTGACCACGCTTTCAGCGATATGTTTACAGCCAACGATGCGGTTTGCAACATCATCCCTCATTTGGCAAAAACCCACAGGCTGGTTTTGTTAAGCAACACCAATTGGTTCCATGCGAAGCGTTTTCTTACCCAATTTAACCATGTACTGGGTCATTTCGATTCATTGATTTTGTCTCATGAAGTGCGCTGCAGAAAACCTGCCCGAAAAATTTATGACATCCTCAACGAAAAAACAAACACCAAGCCCGCTGATTGCTTATTTGTTGATGACCTTCATGCCAACATTCAAACAGCCAAGGATTGCGGTTGGGACGGAATTGTTTATCATCCAGAAATGAATCTTGAAAAAGAACTGGCGAGTAAGGGTGTTTCTTTTTAACTACGGTTGATGACTATTATAACTGAAACAATGGAGAGAACTATGAACCTGATCGAAAAAGCAGACCCGGAAGTATGGAAAGCAATTCAGCACGAACGAACCAGGCAGCAAGAAGGTCTGGAAATGATTGCATCCGAAAATTACACAAGCCCTGCGATCATGGCTGCTCAGGGATCTGTTCTTACCAACAAGTATGCTGAAGGGTATCCAGGTAAAAGATACTACGGCGGTTGCGAGTTTGTGGATGAGGCGGAATCTCTTGCAATAAGCAGAGCTTGCAAGCTTTTTGGTGCAGAACATGCCAATGTACAACCTCATGCTGGCGCCAGCGCCAACATGGCGGTTTACTTTTCTTGCCTGCAACCAGGCGACACCATTCTTGGTATGAATCTGGCCCATGGCGGGCATCTCACCCATGGAATGCATTTGAATTTTTCGGGCAAGCTTTACAAGATCATTCCTTACGGTGTTAAGCAAGATGATGGCAGGATTGATTATGATGAAGTAGCAAGATTGGCCAAAGAGCATAAGCCAAAAATGGTGCTAGCTGGTGCTAGTGCTTATTCCCGAGTGATTGATTTCGCAAAGTTCGCAGAGATTGCCAACGACAACAAATCGATTTTCATGGTGGATATGGCACACATCGCAGGATTGGTAGCTGGCGACCAACATCCTTCACCTGTACCATGGGCAGATTTTGTAACCACCACCACGCACAAGACATTGCGCGGGCCCAGAAGCGGCTTGGCAATGTGCAAGAAGCAATGGGCGGACAAGCTTAATCAGGCAGTTTTCCCTGGTATGCAAGGTGGGCCGCTTATGCACGTGATTGCTGCAAAAGTAATTATTTTTAATGAAGCAATGCAACCGGCTTTTAAAGTTTACGCCTCACAAATTGTTGCCAATGCCCGGACTGTCGCCCATGAAATTATGGCGCGGGGGCATCGGATAATTTCAGGTGGTACAGACAATCACATGATGCTTGTTGATGTAAACCATAAGGGATTAAGCGGCAAAATTGCTGAAAAGTCACTTGATGCAGCAGGAATTACTATTAACCGCAATGGAATCCCCTACGACACGAGGAAGCCGCTAGATCCTTCAGGCATCCGAATTGGAACTCCCGCCTTGACTACAAGGGGTATGAAGGAACTCGAAATGAAGCGAATTGCACATTGGATTTGCGATATTTTAGAAAGCCCCGATGATAAGAACTTGCAGGCAAAGATTCATGGAGAGATCAAGGAACTTTGCAAGAGTTTTCCTGCTCCCTCGGAACTAGCTTGATAGTTGCCTCGAAAAGTTTTAATGTTTGACTTGTGTTAGAATATCAAGGGCAATGCCAGCTGCGATTTTGTTTTGGCAACGCCCTTTCACTTACCTTTGCAGAGGCTTCATGGCATTAGAGACAGCGCTTCATTCTTGGCATTCTTCGAATGGGGCACGCATGGTTGATTTTGGTGGCTGGGATATGCCCGTACAATACACAACCATTGTTGATGAGCACACTGCAGTTCGGAATGACTCCGGTATTTTTGATATTGGCCATATGGGCAGGCTCAAAATTCACGGCCCAGATGCCACAAGTTTTCTTCAGATGGTTTGTACCAACAACTCTGCCAATCTTAAACTAGGGCAGGTTCGTTACAATCTCGTTTGTAACGAAAAAGGCACAATTCTTGATGATATTCTGGTTTATCAGCATGGCTCAGATTTTCTTTTGGTCGTAAATGCTTCGAATCGTCTGAAGATCGTATCTTGGCTTTTAAGCAAATCAGGATCTTTAAATGTAAAAATTGAAGATCAAACTCTTGCTACCAGTATGATTGCTGTTCAAGGGCCAAACGCTATCGCTCTTGCCAAACAACTGATATCTGATGACCCCTCCAAGTTGGGCTACTACTTCAGTTTTGATTCCAAAACAATGAATGTCCCCAGCCTTATAAGCAGAACAGGTTATACCGGCGAAGATGGCATCGAAATCATTCTTCCCAAGGGTGAAGAAATCAAAGTTTGGGAAAAGCTAGTTGCGATGGGCTGCAAACCTTGCGGATTAGGGTGCAGAGATACACTCAGGCTTGAAGCAGCTATGCCACTTTATGGGCATGAAATCGACGAAAACACTAATCCTTTGGAAGCTGGATTGGGATGGGCGGTTAAATTAGACAAAGGCGAATTCATTGGCAGAGATGCTTTGGTAAAAGAAAAAAACTCACCATCTGGCAGAGTTCGTGTTGGCCTTGAACTTCCTGGAAAACGAATTCCCAGAGAATTATATCCTGTCACAAAAAACGGTACTGCCTTGGGTAAAGTTACCAGTGGTACTTTTTCCCCCACCTTTAATAAACCCATTGCAATGGCTTATGTTCCTGCTAATCTATCTGCCGTTGGTACCGATTTGGACATCGATATTCGTGGTAAATTTGAACCTTGCAAAGTGGTTTCTTTACCTTTTTACAAGCGAAAAACAACTTGATGACACTGTTTGTCATCTTGGGATTTGATAAGTGACTGGTTAGTTGCTTATTTATATTAGATAGAAGCGAATTTGCTTCAGGGAGTATTTGTTATGGATCCGATTAAACTCCGATATGCCAAAACCCATGAATGGGCCTCAGTTGAAGGCAACATTTGTACAGTTGGCCTTACAAAATTTGCTGTCGATCTACTTACTGATGTAATTTACATCGATATGCCTGATGTTGGTGATCCCGCATTAAAAGGTGATAGTTTTGGTGAAATCGAGTCAGTAAAAGCGGTTAGTGATATATACGCCCCAGTTGAAGGCGAAATCATTGAGATCAATGATAAATTGGTACTAGATCCTGCAACGATTTCTAAGGATCCTTATGGCAAAGGCTGGCTTGTTAAAATCAAAATGGCCGGCAAACCTAAAGGCTGGCTTGTTAAAATCAAAATGGCCGGCAAACCTAATTTGGATCATTTGATGAATCATGCAGCTTATGAAAAACAGATTGCGTCTGAATCTCACTAGTATCTTTCTGCAAGAATTTTAATTAGCACAATTTGAAGGGAGTTGGATCGTGCCTTATCTTCTAAACACGCCTGATGATAAAAACGAGATGCTCAAAAGCATTGGTGCCTCGAGCGTTGATGAACTTTTTAGCAACATACCTGAATCTGTGAGGCTTAACCGGCCTCTGGATATCCCAAAGGCACTTACGGAAATTGAGCTGACAAGGCATATTGACCGCCTTGCTAATTCTAATCTCTCTGCAGATAGTGCAGTCTGTTTCCTTGGTGGTGGCAGTTACGACCACTTCATTCCTGCAGTTGTGGACATGATCGCTTCTAGAAGTGAATTCTATACCGCTTACACCCCGTATCAGGCAGAAGCCAGTCAAGGAAGCTTGCAGGCTTTTTACGAATTTCAAACTATGATTTCGCAGCTAACTGCGATGGATATTTCAAATTCAAGCCTTTATGAAGCAGGC
>JAPLNF010000196.1 GCA_026692965.1 Planctomycetota bacterium | reverse complement strand
TGGCATCTTGCTGCCGCTGCCAAAAAGCTAGGCATACCAGTAATCTATTTTGTACCACCACAAATATGGGCATGGGCCTCTTGGCGAGTGAAAAAGATGCGCAGGCTTACCGACCTCGTACTCTGCAATTTCCCTTTTGAAGAAACATGGTTCAAGCAGAACAACGTTCCTGCCAAGCTTATAGGTCACCCGTTTTACGATCAGATTCTAAACCAAAAACTTGATGAAGAATTTATAGCAGGGGAAACATCAAAACCAGGATTGGCGATAGGGCTTCTTCCCGGTTCACGAAACCAAGAAGTTGCAATGAATTTTGAAACCCTATTTAGGGCTGCAACACTCCTTAACAAACGACATCCGGAAACAAGATTTCTGGTTGCGGCATTTTCTGAAGCCCACAAAACAACCATTCTCGGCAAAATCAAAAACACTAATCTTCCAATCGAAGTTCACACAAAAAAAACACCTGAAATCATGAACCTAGCTTATGCCTGCGCCTCGGTTTCCGGATCGGTAAGCCTAGAGCTTCTGGCAGCGCAAACCCCTTCAGTCATTATTTTTCAAACATCGCCCCTGATGTCGATTGCTGCACGCTTACTTAAGAATACGCCCTACATCACCCTAGTAAATTTGCTAGCAAAGAAAGAGCTTTTTCCTGAAAGATTTGGCTATTATTGCAGTTCGAAGTGGGTATGCGATCAACTAAGTGAATGGGTAAAATTCCCAGAAAAACGCAATTCATTAGCACAAGAATTAGGCACATTAAAGGCCTCAATCATTTCAGCAGGCGCATCCGAAAAAGGTGCAATTGAAATTATTAACTTTATTGAAAACAAAAAAGCTCAGGCAGCAATCGCAGCCTGAGCTTAAATAGTTGATAACTTAAATTAGAATTGAATCCCACCGTTATAAAGCAAAGAAATATTAGACAAATCACTGTTGTTCTGGCTTTGCAAAACACCATTCCAAATGTAATCCCACTCCAACCTGAGACCTGCAATTAAATTGACCTTTCCAAAAGGTATTTGCATATCAGAATGGATCGAAAGAAATACTGCCCCAATGGTGTCTTTCAAGTCAGGAAAACCAACAAATTCAGTTTTTCCAGAACCATATCTACCACCAACATCGGCACCAATTCGCCAAGAGTTATCTTTGTTAAACGCATCGCCTCTGAGGTAATATTCTTTCCCACCCGATAAGTTTACAAAAGTAGTATTAAGCGAAATAATACCAACTACGGGGCTAAGTTTTATTGATTTATTAACACCGATGCCAAATTCGCCACTGCGATCAAGATAAGGAAGGTTAAAAAGCTGAATATTCGCTTCTCTATTATTACTGTTGTAATGTGTGTTTGAAACACCAAGATCAACAACCCAAGCTTGATCAGCTTCAGCATTGAAGAAGAGCGAGCGAGCACCACCCCCAACATTCCAACCTGTCTGCAATACATTATTAAAAACACCACCACCCACGGTAAATTCTGGTCCTGTCCTAAAATAGGTTTCAAGAAGAATGGGCCCGGATTTGCATTTTCCTGTTGGGCCACAACAACCGGCATCTCTTGGATATAAAATCCATTCCGAGAGGGTTGCCCTAGTAGGATTTATGGTCGTACCTTGGCTATCGGAATCATTCAAGGTCCCAATGGAACTTGGAGTTGTAGTTGAAACTTAATCACTACACTTGAACGCCTAAAGCCTTTTAAAGACAAAAAGGTATCCAATAATTCATCGGATTATATTTGGGAAGAATTTAACAAGAATGACGCTTGTGATGAAAATAAAGCTTTTGTGGTCTGTAAGCAATAAGATGGGCAACCACAAAAGAACGCAAACTACCCATCTTTGCATCCTTATTAATCGAGGCCTCCTGTTTTATCGCGTTTATTTAAAAAAAGACAAAGCCCCACAAGATTTCAAATAGTTGGTTGCCCTCGCAGAAGTTTTCAAAGATAATTTGTCTACCCGAAAAAAACTAAATGGAGACTTTAAAATGTTAATCTGGAAAATGAATCCCCTTCACTTAGCTATTTTAACCTTTGCTTTATTGAATCTAAATCAACTCAGGGCAGACCAATCCAACAGCCTTATGGATGTTTCGCGGGACGGCAAAAGAATTGCAGTTGCGAATACCGACAGTGGAACCGTAACCGTATTTGATGTTCAATCGAGAAAACCCATTGCCGAAATCCCCGTTGGAACAAAACCTGAAGGGGTCACATGGATAGGGAAAAGCCCCCTCCTTGCAGTCACGCTTTATTCAGAAGACAAAGTCGTTATCATCGATTGCGAAAAATTGTCCGTAGTAAAAACAATTGCAACCGAAGACGAACCCTATGGAATAGTATCCACGGTAGATGGAAAAAAACTTTATGTTACCCATGAATACCCAGGGAAGATTTCCGAAATCAATACTGCAGACTTCAAAGTTACCCAGCTATTCGATGCAGGGAAAATGACCCGAGGAATTGCATTATCCCCTGATGAAAAGAACTTATTTGTAACCGAATTTTATACTGCCTCAGTTAATAAAATTGAGATTGCAACGGGTAAAAGGCTAGATCGTTGGCAAGGCCGAGAGGATGATAATTTAGCTCGTCAAATCACCGCCCACCCCACCAGGCCCAAAGTTTACTATCCCCACATTCGTTCCCGTACCCATGTCATCGATGCGGATGGCTCTATTTTTCCTGAATTCACTATATGCGACACTTCAGGTTTGCCCGACAAAACTAAGCGAATGACGGTCGCAATGGACACATTCAATGGAGTCTATGTGGTTGCAACACCTTGGGAAACAGCCGTTTCTCCTGATGGAAAAACCATTTATATCATTTACTCTGGCACCAATGACATGAACATTTGCAAAATCATGGATGATGATTATTCCGAAATGCAGCGGGTCGGAACCGCAATAAGACTTGGAGTAAACCCCCGAGCCATCCGTGTGAATCCTAATGGTAAAGAAGTTTATGTTTACAACGCGTTGCAATTTGATGTAACCATTCATGACCCAACCACCATGACAAAACTGGCAAGCATGAAATCTTGCAACCCGCCCAAAAGCCCAGAGTGGGTACGAGGTAAAATCCTTTTTGATACCTCACTTTCCCCCATGACTTCCCGTAGATGGGTTGCATGCTTCTCCTGCCACCCCGATGGCAATTCTGATGGCAGAATTTGGGACAACCCTGAAGGGTTACGAAAAACTCCACCCATGGCTGGATTGGCACACACACACCCATTGCATTGGTCTGCAGATCGGGATGAAGTTCAAGATTTTGAATACACGATTCGAGGTAAATTGATGCGTGGGTACGGCCTAACGAGAGGGGCACTAACCCCTAAAAACGGGTTTGAAAAAACCGAACTCAAAGAGAAACTTTCGGGCAAATCTGCAGACCTTGATGCACTCGCAATTTACACGAACTCTTTTGGTTTTACTCTTTCACCACATATCGAGGCCCCGGGCAAACTTTCGAAACAAGCCGAGCGGGGCAAGGCTTTGTTCTTTAACAATCAAGTAGCCTGCGCTTCATGCCATTCTGGCCCTTATTATTCTGACAGCCAACTTGGGGCCAAAGGAAAAATTCATGATGTGGGAACAGGCAACGATGACCCATCTGAAAAAATGGGGCCTCAGTACGATACCCCAACCTTGCTAGGGCTTTACCGCAATGCGCCCTACCTTCACCATGGCAAAGCAAATACCCTGATGGAAGTGCTAACAACCCAGAATTTAAAAGACAAGCATGGAAAAACGAGCCATCTTTCTCTTTCCGAAAAAGAAGATTTAGTAGAATTTCTGAAGGCGTTGCCTTATGAGATGCCCCCTGATGAAACGCCTAATACTGTCAAGTTTCGATTTACACCTAAAAAGTAATATGGAGCGATTCGATTGAGTAATGATTTAAAATCCCGGTACGATGCGGGAATAGAGCTTGCCCAAAAGGCGGCTAAAATTGCGATGGGCTACTACGAAACCGCCCTCGATATTGAATGGAAAAACGATGAGAGCCCGGTCACCATCGCAGACAGAGAGGCCGAAAAATTCCTGCGTACCTCACTCAATAAATATTTTAAACAAGACGGGTTCTTAGGCGAAGAGTATGACGATGAACCGGGTGATTCTGGTTATCGCTGGATAATCGACCCCATCGATGGCACCCGAAATTTCGTTCGCGGAATACCGATTTGGGCCACTCTTTTGGGCCTCGAATATAAGGGCGAAATGCTGGCAGGCATTACCGTGGCCCCCGGTCTTAATCAAACCTATCGGGCTCTCAGAGGCGATGGCGCTTTCCGCAATGATATTAAAATCAATGTCTCAACCATCAACACTTTGGGTGCTTCACAACTTTTTTACTCGAGCATTTCTTGGTTTGTTAAAGCGGGGATGGAAAAAGAGTTTCTTGCACTTGCTAGTGCAACAGAAAAGCAGCGGGGCTTTGGCGATTTCTATGGCTTCGTTCTTGTAGCTCAAGGCGCTGGAGAAATAATGATTGAACACGGCGTTCATGCCTGGGATGTTGCTTCTATCATTCCACTCATCGAGGAAGCAGGCGGTAAATTTTCCGACTGGAAAGGCAATAAATCCATCTACGCCCCCGATGTATTGGTAACCAACGGCATACTTCACCAACAAATTCTTGACAGACTCGCCAACAAAATTCAAAGGTAAGAGAACATGAAGAATTACAGCATCCCGAGATCCATGGAATGG
>JAPLNF010000195.1 GCA_026692965.1 Planctomycetota bacterium | reverse complement strand
AGAACCAGAATTTCGATATGACCAAGATCAACAATCCTTTGGTTGATAAGATCCATCAATCTACCGGGTGTAGCGATTACAACATCTGCACCGTTTCTGAGGGCTCTTTCTTGACCAGATTGAGGAACACCACCATAGATGGAGGTAAACTTAAGTGGAGTGTTCGCACCGTAAGCATAAAAGCTATCCAAGATTTGGGAGGAAAGTTCGCGGGTTGGTGCAATCACCAAGGCCCTGATGCGCCTGCCCTGACCCTTGGCGGGATTTCCTTTTTCGGTGAGGTTGTGAAGTACAGGAATTGCAAAGGCAGCAGTTTTTCCACTACCGGTTTCTGCAGATCCAAGTAGGTCTTCGCCGCGCATTGCTACGGGAATTGCCTGACTTTGAATGGGAGTTGGTGTTACATAGCCTTTGGTTGCAATTGCTTGCATGATGGCAGTAGAAAGCCCGAAATCTTCGAATTTCATCGATTGAGTCCTATAAAAAAATTTATTAGGACCAAATCGAGGAACACAAAATGTGTCCGTAAAACCTATTGGACCTAAGCACGATCCAACAGCTTTAATTGCAATATGGATGAACTTACATCATATAAAATTAAAAGTAATAAACCAAGGGCAGATTATTATTTGGCCCTTTCGTCGCTACGAAGTTGATTGAAAACTGCTGAAAAAGCTGTTTTTTATTTGGGGGCAATGCAAAGCAAGTCCGTTGCCCTTGGATTTGGTGATTAAATAGGGGTTTGTGAAGAATCAAAGAAGTGTTTTGTAAAGTGAAATTTCTATCCAACGGGTAGGGTACTAGATTTCAGATATTCTGAACCTTGATTTTAGTTTCGCAGGATTAGACTTTAGTACCAGATCTCTAGTTGGCTTAGGCAACATTTTTGTACTAATTAGTTTTCTTCTTTTGCTTTTAGTTTTTGTTCGCCCCAAGTGGGCTTTAACAATTCTTTGTTCCATTGATTCCAAGCTTCGGTTAAAGCCTTCACCTTTTCAGGATTTGAATCGGACAGATTATTTGATTCACCAATGTCCTCTTTAAGATTGTACAAATGGGAACCGTCTGCTGATGCTTTGTCTTCTCTGTTGAATTTGAAATCTTCGTCCGGGGCCTTGGTGAGTTTCCAATCTCCCATCCTTATAGCCATTTGGGAACCATATCGCCAGTAAAGTGCATCGTGGGGAGGCGCTTTGTTTTCGCCTTTGAAGTAAGGGAGAAGATTGACGCCATCCAGTTTGTTCTTGTGCGAAAAATTTTCTCCGGTAGCCGCAAGAACGGTGGGAAGGATATCGAGTTGAATGACTGGATTGTCGTAGACTTTTCCCTTTGGTAAAACCGCTTTCCATTGCACTAAGAAAGGCACCCGGATGCCTCCTTCCCAAGTAGTGGATGCGGTACCTTTCAAATGGCCGTTATCTGAAAAGTTCATGGTTTCGGCACCACCATTATCGCTAATGAAAAAGATGAGTGTGTTTTCTGAGAGGTTTTCTTTTTCGAGTTTTGCAAGAAGTTTGCCGATCGCATCATCCATTGCAATAAGCATGCTGGCATAAGTGCGCCTGTTAGGATTGGGGATTTTATCGATATCAATGTCATGCTTAGGCGAAGCCTGCAAAGGGGAATGCACAGCGTTGAAAGCAAGGTAAAGGAAAAAGGGATCCTTCTTTTGCTTGTCGATATATGCAAGGGCCTCGCGTGCGAAAGCATCGGTAAGGTAAGCTTGTTCATCGTGGGGCTTGATGCCTCGAACAATGTTGCTGTTGATATTTTTACCATTGGTGTAGGTATTTGCATTTCCAAGGAAGCCAAAGTATTCGTCAAAGCCTTGGTTTATGGGGTTGAACTTTTCGCTGGTTCCCAGATGCCATTTGCCTATCATGCCTGTTTTATAACCCGCATTTTTTAGCAGGCGGGGCAGGGTTGCATCCTGTGGACCTTTAAATATAGGGCTGTTATTTTCTGCCACCACGGGATTAAATTCGTGGCCAAATCGTTGTTGATACCTTCCTGTAAGAAGGCCTGCACGGGAGGGACTGCAAATAGGGCTACTGGCATATCCGTTAGTACATCTAATCCCATTTTTTGCAATCGAATCGATGTGGGGCGTGTGGATATCCTTGCATCCGTGAATGCCAAGGTCTGCATAGCCAAGATCATCTGCAAGGATGATGATGATGTTTGGTTTGCTTGCAGCATGTGAATAATTACCTAGGGCGATAAGTATGATAATAAGCAGGCATCGCGAAAAGTTGTGATTCATCATAGTTTCTTTTTCTTCTTGGGAAGGTCCGGGGTATTCGCCCCTTTAATGTTTTTTGAAGGCATGGGTGCTTTGATATCGTTTCGCCATGCATTCAATTTGTCATAAAGCTCTTTTTTTAAATCTGGCATTTGTGAGGCGAGGTTGTTTTTCTCGCCAACATCTTCAATTAGATTATAAAGCTCAATCTTACCATCTTCAAGAAATTCCAGAAGCTTATAATTTCCCGAGCGAATAACGCTTACAGGTTTGGTTCGATAGGTGTTCCCTCCTGCGCCCAGATAGCCGGGGAAATGCCAGAAGATATCGATTCGTTTTAAGCTTTTTGAAGAACCACCTTGAAGCTGAGAAAGATAGCTTTCCCCATCAAGCTTGTAGTTTTTTGGTAGTTCGGATTTGCTGAACTCGTGAAGGGTGGGGTAGAGATCAACACTGCAAATGGGTGTGTTGGAAGTGGTACCCGGGTTGATGGTTCCTGGCATACGGAAAATATAAGGTACCCGAATGCCGCCTTCATAGAGCATGCCTTTGCCGCCACGGAGTGGTGTGTTATCGGTTTTGTCGCCGCCTTGTTTGATGCCTTCACGGGTATAGCCTCCCACGCCCCCGTTATCGCTGGTGAAAATGACCAGAGTGTTTTTCGAGAGGTTAAGGTCATCCAAAGTTTTTAAGATTCTGCCCACACTTTCGTCAACGCTAAAAAGCATAGCAGCATACGTGGGGTTGTTATGGCCGCCGACGCCCTGTTTTTTCTGGAATCGTTCGATGAGGTCTTTCTTAGCGTCGTAAGGGGAGTGAACTCCGAAATGATGAACGCAAAGGAAGAAAGGTTTTTCCTTGTTTTGGTTGATGAAGTTGACAGCTTTGTTGGTAAGGAAATCCGCAAGGTAGGTTCCTTGGGGGTATTCCACCTTGGGGATGGTGAGGAAATCATAATGTTTTCCCATGGAAACAATTGCTTCATCGAACCCGCGTTTAGAGGGATGATGCTCGCCCTGTTGGCCTAGATGCCATTTCCCAAACAGTGCGGTTTTGTAGCCATTGCTTTTGAGTGAGTCTGCGAGAGTGATTTTTTTAAGGGGTAGCTCCACCACATTTTCAACAGGCTTAAGTGGGCGCGACTGCCAATCGAATCTATCGATATT
>JAPLNF010000194.1 GCA_026692965.1 Planctomycetota bacterium | reverse complement strand
CTACAGTTTCTGATCACATTCCTGTTCACGGCTTGCTACTTCCTATGCGCAGGATGTTTGATCAATATGTGAACCTCAGGCCCTCCTACCTTTACGAAGGCGTTGATTCGCCACTTCGAGACAAAGCACCTGGCTCAATCGATATTCTTTTCTTCCGCGAAAACACGGAGGGTGAATATGCCCCAATCGGTGGCAGACTTTACACCGGCTTCCCACAGGAAATCGCAATTCAAACGAACACCTTCACCCGAAGGGGTTGTGACCGGATTATTCGTGCTGCTTTTGAAGCTGCAAGAAAACGTCCACGCAAAAAAGTAACTTCCATCACCAAGTCCAATGCCCAGACTTTTGGTATGGTTTTATGGGACGAATGTTTCAACCAAGTGGCTTCTGAATACAAGGATGTTCAATCCTCTTTCTTGCTTGTTGATGCCGCAGCTATGGATCTTGTTCGTAAACCCGAACACTTCGATGTTATGGTTGCTAGCAATTTGTTTGGCGACATCCTGACCGACCTCGCAGCTATTGTGACTGGCACTATCGGGTTGGCCTCTAGCGCCAATATTAATCCCACTAAAGCCTTCCCAAGTATGTTTGAACCCGTTCACGGTTCTGCACCTGATATTGCAGGTAAAGGAATGGCAAACCCGATGGCAGCAGTGCTTTCTGGTGCGCTCATGCTTGAACATCTTGGCTTGCATGATGCTTCACTGAATGTGAATCAAGCGGTGGCGAAGGTCTTGAAAGCTGGCGCACCTAGAACACCCGATCTTGGTGGAAAAGCCTCGACCAAGGAAATCACAGAAGCAATCTTAGCTGCTCTTTAATAAAGCAAAATGGCTCCATGAAAAGCAAAAAAGGCCCACTCGATGGTTTCGAGTGAGCCTTTTTTATTAGAACAATTAAAAGAGTCTTATTGGTACTTACAGCGCTGTGGCCTCGATGATGGAATTGAGTCCTATGGTGGGGATTACGCGTTGAATATGAAGCCCGCTTTTCGCAAACAAAAACTTGTATTCTGCAAGCGTTCGCTCAATCCCACCCGGAATTCCCATCATAATCCAATCAAACATTTTACCAGGATGAGGAGTGTTACCTTCAGGTAAAATCGCCTCGACCATTAGAACTTTGCCATGCTTGGGAAGGGCCTTCTTTATATTGCTGAGGATCATTATGCTTTTTTCATCATCCCAATCATGAATGATATGCCTGAGTAGATAGGCATCTGCATTTAGTGGAACACTTTCAAAGAAATCACCTGAAACCAACTTAAAGCGATCTAGATTTGTTGTTGAAGATGCAGTGGCTGCGGTCACATGCGAAAGATCAAAAAGAATGCCATGCAGGTTGGGGTTTTTGTTCAGAATTGCCAACAGCATGCTGCCATTCCCGCCCCCGATGTCTGCAAGTGTTATAAATTCAGAGAAATCATAGGCAGCAAGAATCTGATTGGATTCGCTACCATGAATGCTTTCCATGGCTTTATCAAAGACTCTGGCAGAATTTGGGTGATCTTTGAGGTATTCAAAAATAGGTTGTCCATGTGCGATTTCGTAGGCGCATTTACCCGTTCGCACATTATCAATCATTTTTGAAGAGGCTAGGTAATGTTCGGAACCAGACATGATAGCCATGGCATGCTGGCTTCCAGGAATATCTGAGCGAAGTTGATTTGCTTTAGGTGTAAGAGCAAAAGCACCTGTTTCGTTTTCTGCAAAAACTTCTTCCGATGCGAGATATCTAAGCAACCTGAAAAGAGAGCGTTCATCGGTGTTGGTCTTTTTTGCGAGATCACTCGAGGTTTGTGGGCCATCGCGAAAAATGATGTCTGCAACGTTTAATTCTGCTGCGCAATAAAGTGCTTGAGACAACCAGTAACCATACACTTTTTCCTTCATCCACATTTCAGGGGTTTTCGTTTCCATGGTTTGTCCTTACGAAGTCGGGTTGGCAATCTTGCTTAGTATCCAATACAAAGTCTATTTGAATATTAGTGACCAATTGCAACAAAATATGCCAAATTCACAAAAGTCGGCATCAGACTTACAAACAGGAATGATCTGGGCAGTCGTTGCTTATGCGTTCTGGGGGTCAATGCCCCTTTATGTTTGGCTGGTTCGCAGCGTAGAACCCTTGGAAATTCTTAGTCATCGGGTGGTATGGTCTGCGGTATTAATGCTCTGCATCGTGCATTTTCAAAAAAAGTGGAACTTAGTGAAACAGGTGTTCAGTAAGCCTGGCGTTTTGTTTGGCCTGATGGGAAGCTCTATCCTAGTGGGGATTAACTGGGGCATATACATTTACGCAGCAGCCAACTCGCAGGTATTGCAAACGAGTTTGGGTTATTTCTTTCTGCCTTTGTTGAGCATTCTTTTTGGCATGATTTTATTTAATGAAAAGCTTAGGCTGATGCAATGGGTTGCTCTGGGCGTAGCAACGCTTGCGATTGGATTAAGAATTCATCTTGAAGGTAGCTTGCCTTGGATCTCTCTCGGGGTTGCCTTTTCCTTCTGTTTTTATGGGGTTTTTCGCAAAATCATCCCGGTTGATGCCAGTGTTGGCTTGTTTCTTGAAACCATGTTTCTACTTCCGTTGGCAGGTGCAGCCCTTGTTTATTGGTGGCTTGAGGGCACCAACGATTTTGGGCACACCTGGCATATGGACGCTTCTTTGGCACTAAGTGGTATTGTTACCGTGATTCCGCTTTATTGTTTTGGGATGGCTGCAAGATTGGTGCCTTTATCGGTGATGGGATTTATGCAGTACTTTTCCCCATGCATCCAGATGGTTCTTGGAATCTACTTGTTCAACGAATCGTTTTCTCAGGAAAAGCAGGCTAGCTTTTATCTCATCTGGGTGGCCTTGGCAGTATTCTCTTTCGATTCTTATTATCAAAGCCAACTGACACGAAAAAAGGATGACCCTAGTTAAGGATCATCCTCTTATTCATTAAATTAGCATCCGAAGTCTGATTTACTTTTTAAGTGCAGCTTCGACTGCGCTAACCAAGTTGGCATCATCAAGGTCAACGCCTGATTCAAATCTTCCCAAGATTTCGCCATTCTTTCCAAGTAAGAATTTAGTGAAGTTCCATTTCACATCGCCTGACGATTTTGGGTTCGTTTCTTTTGAAGTAAGGTGCTTGTAAAGGGGGGAAGCATTCGCACCTTTGACCATTTGCTTTTCTAAAACGGGGAAGGTCACGCCATAGTTGGTCTTACAGAAATTGGCGATTTCATCGTTGGTGCCTGGTTCTTGACCACCAAATTCATTACTTGGAACGCCCAATACCACAAAGCCATCTTTGTTAAATTTTTCGTAAATATTCTGCATTCCCTTGTATTGGCTGGTGTAGCCACAAGCGCTGGCAACATTTACTACCAGTACGACTTTTCCTTTATAACTGGTTAAATCGACTTCTTTTCCATCTAAAGTTTTGGTTTTATAGTTTAATGGGGTGGTCACGCCGGCTCCTTTTTCTGCAAATATTGGGGAAATTACGATGGTTAACGCTGTTATCAAGCCAAATACATACTTCATTGATAGACTCCTGTTTGGTGTTACGACACAAGTTTTCTAAAATAATAAACTCTAGACAATGGGTTGTTCCATTATCAAGTTTACTGGTATTATAGTATAGCCTTACTACCCTTGGCAGTTAAAGCGAAAGTTTTCCAAAATGACGGACGCGAGCAAAATTCGCAATTTTTCTATTGTAGCCCATATCGATCATGGCAAAAGTACCCTTGCGGATCAGTTCCTTTTAAAAACAGGCGCTATTACCCAACGAGACTTTCGTAACCAGGTCCTCGATGATATGGATCTCGAACGCGAACGGGGCATCACTATTCAGATGCACCCGGTCACGCTCTATTATAAAATGGATGGCGAAACCTACGAACTCAACCTCATCGATACCCCCGGGCATGTTGACTTCACCTACGAAGTATCCCGTAGCCTTGCAGCTTGCGAAGGTGCAATCCTATTGGTCGATGCTTTTCAAGGTGTTCAAGCGCAAACGGTCGCCAACGCTTATCTTGCAATTGATAACAACCTGACCATTGTGCCGGTTCTGAATAAAATCGACATGCCTATTGCCCGGCCTGATGATGTTATTGCTGAGATG
>JAPLNF010000193.1 GCA_026692965.1 Planctomycetota bacterium | reverse complement strand
TAAGGGAAAACATCGATGAATTAAAATTAACCCTAATGCTTGGTGTGCTTTTCACAGGAGTTGTTTGTTATTTGTTTCTTGGCTCGATTGGCACAACGGTGAATATTTGTCTTTCCATTCCAACATCCCTGATTGGAACCTTCTTCTTTATCAATTACGGGGTGAAGTTTTTTGGTTGGCCTCCTTTTACCATCAATTTAATGACCCTTCTTGGTCTTTCTCTCTCTGTTGGTGTTGTAGTTGATGATGCAATCTTGGTACTTGAAAATATTTACAGGCTTAGGGAAAAAGGCTTGTCAATGATCGATGCTGCCTTACAGGGAGCAAGCGAAATTAGCTTTGCAGCCATGGCTTCAACCTTTTCCATTGCTGCGATTTTTCTTCCCGTTGCTTTCATGTCAGGCACCATAGGTAGATTTTTCTTTCAGTTTGGTGTCACAGTTAGTGTGGCTGTCATTCTTTCCCTCGTGTGCGCTTTAACCCTCACCCCTATGCTGAGTGCTTTTTTTCTCAAGCTTGCTCATGAAGAAGAAAAGGCACCACGCTCAATTCATATCATTCTTGTTTTGTTGATTAGTTTGATGATTCAAATCCCTTTATTGATTTTAAAACTTTTTGCAGCGAGCGGTTCTTTGCTCGAATCTTATTGTTGGCCGGCCAAATTCTTCTTTAAATACCTTGGCAATTCCTTGCCCATGTTTCTTGACCCTTTTCAGTTTCTTTCTGGAAAACAAGCATGGATGGGTTTTTCCTTAGAAATTGTTCTCGAGGTTTTGTTTCTTGTTTTGTTTATACGCTATTTTAAATTGGTGCTCTGGGCCGTTCAATTTTATATTTTAAAACCATTGTTTCTGACGCCTACCGACTGGGCTTTGAATCTTACAACATCTGCTTATTCTAGCTTGTTAGGGTACTCGCTTAAGCATACCAATCTCGTTCTTGTGATGGGGGTTTTCATAGCCTTGGCAACTGGCCTTTTTCTAGGAATTGGAATTTTAGGTCAGGAACTTGTTCCTAGCGAAGACCAGAGCAGATTACTTGTCCATGTGGTTTGCCCGGTTGGTGCAAGTATTGATGAAATCGGGAATTTGCTTGGCCGCTGCGAAACTATACTTTCAGATCGGGATGAAGTCGCGGGTATTATGACTGCAGTTGCAACCGAATCAGGCCTATTGATGAATGAAGCTGATATTTTTGTTCAGCTTGTTCCCCGATCTGATCGCTCGTTGACACAGCAGCAACTTGGTCCTTTAATCCGAAAAGAACTCATGCAAGTTGAAGATGTACGAGTTGTAGTTCGGGATCAATCGACCGAGGGCTTTACGCCTCAGCGCGGCGATCCTATTGATTTTTCCATTCAAGGAGATTGGAAAATTCTTCCAGATGTCGGCCGTAAAATTGTTGATTCGATGAATTACTCTTTGACCAAAAATAATCTTCCTTTGCTTACCGATGTAGATATGGATTATAGGCCCGGTATGCCTGAAGTTCAGGTTACTCCCGATCGTGAAAAACTTGCATTATTGGGCATGCCTGTTTCTCGCCTTGCTGAAAGTATCAGCCTTCTTGTTGGGGGTGAACGCGTTGGAAGATTTACGGATAAGGGCAGGCGTTATGATGTCCGTGTTCGTTTCCAAGAACAAGAACGAACCTCACCTGAAAATCTTCTTCTTATGACTCTCAGAGCAGGTGATAATAAGCTTGTTACTGTTGAAGATGTCGTGCAAGAACTTAAAACTGTTTCAACTCTTCCTGTCATTAACCGTTATAATCATCAACGCAAAATCGAGATTACTGCCAACACTTCTGAAGGGATTTCTCAAGGGGAAGCAATTGCAAAATGTAAAGAACTTGCTACAGGTTTGCTTCCTGAAAATGTGACTCTAGTTGAATTAGGTAATGCGAGTGCGCTTAAAGAAACAATGACAAGTCTTATGTTTGCATTGATGTTGGGCATTGTTATTGCTTACATGATTTTAGGAATTCAATTTAATTCATTTATCCATCCATTTACCGTTATTCTTGCAATGCCATTTGCGGTCACAGGCGCACTGATCACACTTTGGCTGACAGGTGATACATTAAACATGATGAGTATGATTGGATTTATTCTTCTCATGGGTTTGGTAAAAAAGAACTCAATTATTCTTGTTGATTACACTAATCAATTAAGAGAGCAGGGGATGGGCGTTGAGGAAGCCTTGGTTAAAGCCTGCCCTGTTCGATTGAGGCCTATTCTTATGACATCGATCGCAACAATTGCGGGTGCAATACCTGCAGCTTTCGGTGTCGGGCCTGGTGCTGAAACTAGGGCACCCATGGCGCGTGCCATTATTGGTGGTATTTTGTTTTCGACTGTTGTAACTTTGTTTCTTGTTCCTGCTTTTTATCTTTTTGCTGAACGTTGGCGCAGTTTTGCCAGCTTTCTTGCAAGGGTTGAGGATGTCCCCAATCCAAAATAATTCTTACGAGCATTCTTTTCATGGATGAAATAAATTTGGTAACGATTACATTTCATGAAGGAACTCTTGTAGTTAATGGTTTATCTCAGGATTTAACTCAAAGCCTTCCTTTTCTTTTGCCCGATCCAAGAACCAAAAATTTCCGGTGTGAGGCCATCTTTTATAGGGCGCTTATTCAGGGCTTGGTATCACTTAAAATTGGTTTTAAAGATTCTGCTAAGCTTTATCAAAATCAGGAGTGGGTGACCAAAGATGTTCGTCAGCCGTTTCCTTATCAATTAGAAGCTCTTGAATCTTGGTGGAGTAAAAAATCCCGAGGGGTTGTTGTTTTGCCCACTGGCACAGGTAAAACATTCCTTGCAGTTTTAGCTATCATTCGAATGCAGCGCCCCACCTTGGTTGTGACCCCTACTATTGATTTGATGAATCAGTGGCATTCAGTTCTTTCCACTTCATTAGGGGTACCTGTTGGGATGATGGGGGGTGGGGTTCACGAAGTTCATGACATTACCGTTACCACTTATGATTCCGCTCATATTCATTTGGCAAAGTGGGGCAATAAATTCGGGTTTTTAGTTTTTGATGAATGTCATCATTTACCTGGTTCGGTTTATTCGAATATCGCATTAGGTTCGATTGCACCATTCCGTTTGGGGCTTACAGCAACGCCTGAAAGAACCGATGGTAACGAAACAATGCTTGAGCATTTGATAGGCCCCTTTGTTTTTCGAAAAGAAATTGGAGAACTCGCAGGAAGTTATTTGGCTAGTTATGAATCAGAAATCATTCATGTAGACCTTTCCCCTGATGAAAAAATTGATTACGAAAACGCAAGAAAGTTGTATCGTGATTACCTTGTCAAAAGGGGAATCAGCCTAAGAGATCCTAGTGGTTGGCAGCGGTTTCTTGCGGAAAGTTCCCGCTTTCAAGAAGCGAAAAAAGCCTACGATGCTTTCAGGCTGCAAAAGAAAATAGCGTTGCATTCAAAAGCAAAAATTGATGTTTTAGAAAATCTCCTTCTTAAGCATGCGAATGATCCCTGTATTATTTTTGCAGGCGATAATACGATGGTTTATGCGATTTCTAGGAGGTTCCTAATCCCCGCTGTTACTCATGAAACCAAAGCCAAAGAGCGAAAGCAAACCTTAGATAAATTTAAGTCTGGGGAATATCTTGCGGTCGTTACCAACAAAGTTCTTAACGAAGGGGTTGATGTTCCAAGTGCTGGCGTTGGCATTGTGCTTTCAGGTTCTGGAACCGTGCGTGAGCATGTTCAGCGATTGGGCAGAATCTTAAGAAAGTACAAAGATAAACGCGCCATTCTTTATGAAGTAATCAGCAGGAACACCAGTGAAGAATTAACCAGCAAAAGGCGTAGGGAGCATGATGCTTACAGGAAATAAATTACTTGCGAAAAACTACAGGGGGAGACTTCTGGTCAGTTACCTTGATCCTTCCGATTCTAGATGGGGTACGGTTGCAGAGTGGATTTTATCCAAAGGGAAGGACCTTTTGGGGCAATCAAGAAGTTTATTTGAAGAAGAAATAAATGAGTATCCCGGTTCACTTCCCGATGCTCTGGTATTTGCAGGGCTGGTAAAAGTTTTTTCGGACAACTGTAGTTTTGAACAATCTACAGAATTTGATGCGATAAAAATCAGGGAACTTGTTTTCTCATTAGCTTCAAATTTCAAGCAGGAAGGAAAGTTATCTTCCGATATCGAAGTTCGTAAAAACATTTTTGAACTTGTAGGGAAACAAACTGAAGTTGATCCAAATCTTATCGATGCTTTGTTGTATTCCGATCTTGAATCAGAAAATAAACTTTTAGCAATACCCAAGGTCAATGCCCAGAATTTACTGCATCGGTATAATCTTTCGCTCGCCCAAGGGGCATTACTTAACTCATTGAATATTGTTGTAAAATTGCCTTCATCGACTCCCCCAGCAAGGCTAAGGCAGTTAACACGATGGCTTAAGTTTCAGCGATTGTTGTGCGCAGTGGATAAAAATAAAGCAGATGGATTGACCCTGCAGATTGATGGGCCATTAAGCCTTTTCCGAACAACCCAGAAATATGGTTTTCAAATAGCTTTGTTTCTGCCTGCTCTTTTATTGTGCCCGGAATTTGAATTGGAAGCCGAATTGCTCTGGGGAAAAACTAAGAAACCCTGCAAATTCCAAATTACCAGTAATGATGGTTTGGTTACCCATTACGCAGATTCTGGCATGTACCGCCCACCTGAAAACGATGCGTTTCTTCTTTTGTTCAAAAAAAGAATCGATGAATGGGATATATCAGATACTATTTCCGACCTTGATTATTCTGACGATCTACTAATCCCAGATTTTGTTCTTAAAAGAAAAACAGATAAAAAAATTGTTGGCCTAGAAATTCTTTGGAACTGGAACACTGTCATGGTTGAACGAAGAATTAAAGACATGGAAAAACTTAAACTTCAAAAGTATGTACTGGCTGTAGCTGATAAAGGTAATTTGGGAAAAGAGAAACTAGCACAAATACCTAAGTCGGTTTATTTGTTTAAATCTTCGCCATTGCCGCAGGAAATCGAGAAAATAATTAACGCGTTTTAATCTTTAAAGTTGTTTCTCAGCGATCTCCAGAGCCCTGAGTAATCCTTTTGCTTTATTGAGCGTTTCTTCATATTCCTTGGCTGGGTCACTATCTGCAACAACGCCTGCTCCGGCTTGAAGATAGGCTTTTTGCCCTACCAAAACCATTGTTCTAAGCGCGATGCAGGTATCCATGTTACCTGAAAAATCAATGTATCCAACCGCCCCGCCATAGGGGCCTCTTTTGTGTGGTTCCAGATCGTCGATAATTTCCATTGCTCTTACTTTGGGAGCTCCACTCAGTGTTCCTGCAGGTAGGCATGACTTTAATGCATCTAGTGCAGTCATTTCTTTTTTTAGTGTACCTTCCACCGTGCTACATAAATGCATGACATGGCTATATTTTTCAACAGTCATTACATCAGATATTTGAACTGTGCCAAACTCTGCGATTCTACCTACATCATTTCTGCCCAAATCTACAAGCATGATGTGCTCAGCTCTTTCTTTGGGATCAGATATAAGGTCTTGCGCAAGAATCTTATCTTCTTCTTCGTTTTTACCCCTGGGCCTTGTTCCTGCAAGGGGGCGTATGGTCACATGGCGTTCTTCCACCCTGACCATAATTTCTGGTGAACTTCCGATGAGGCAGAGGTCATCAAAGCGAAGGAAGAAAAGGAAGGGGCTTGGATTTACAACTCTGAGGGTGCGGTAGATGTCAAAGGGTTTGGCTTTGGTTTCTGTTTCGAGTCGCTGGCTTAAGACGATCTGGAATATATCGCCTGCATTAATGTATTCCTTGCATTTAACCACCGCTTTTTCAAATGATTCTTGGGTGAAATTGGATTTGTAAGGTTGGGAAACCTTTCCCTCTGGTTGTATATCTGTGATTTTTAATGTGCACTGGTTGTTTTGAAGTTGATGTACGATTGCATCGATTTTATCGCATGCAGTCTTATAAGAAAGTTCTTTATCATTATCTGTTATGTGCGCATGCACAACTACAGCGATAGTCTTGTTGATATGATCAAAAATCACCATATGATCATAAAATCCAAAACATAAATCAGGGAGGTTTCTGTCATCTGTGGGAGTATTTGGCAGGTCTTCTACATATCGGACTGTGTCGTAACCAGTAAAACCAACTGCACCCCCACAAAAGCGTGGTAAACCTGCAATAAGTGGTGAACGATATTTGTTGATGTATTCTTGCAAAAGCGCAATAGGGTCATTATGCTCTGAAATACTTTGAATAAAAGTTCCGGATTGGGTGGGATTTCGTGTTTCGATCGTGACGGTTTTCTTTTTAACACTGAATCTTAAAAACGGATCTGTACCCAGAAAACTATAACGGCCTACTTTTTCGCCACCTACAACGCTTTCGAATAGAAAAGACCATTTATCTTGGGATAATTTGCAATAAGCACTTACAGGGGTGAGGGTATCTCCTGTTAATTGCCTGAATACCGGCACCATGCTGTTGTTTTTTGCATGTTCTAGGAATGATTCGATGTTTGGCCGGTGTCCCATGGGATTTTTTCTTTGCTAGGTTAAAACAAAATTTTATACCTGTAAGCCGTACGCCATACCACTTATTTTAAAAATAATCGGTCATGAAATCATCGTTGATACTTGACCTACTGATATTTGCTTGCATATTTATATATAATTATTCTATGAGATCAGAGGGGTATTTGGAATTCCGATGCATTGTTATGGCTGTAATACTTCAGTATCAAAAGAACAAGAACGCTGCGGTTCGTGTGGGTTTCCGTTGAAAATTGTATCGGAAAAATGTGATAATTTTGCAGATGTTGGCTCTGAATACCAAAACGAATGGCTGAAATATCAAGAAGACCTTACCGCCAATGCTTCGAATATGAGCCTATTGCCTTTAATTGGGGTTTATTTCGGGGTAAGATGTATAATTTTAGGCAATGAAGGTTGCAAAAAAGCGCGCATTGTCAAAAAGAATGAGTTAGCAAACCGTTTTATTCATATTCGTAGGTTGGGTGTTTTTGGCTTAATAACAAATCTAATTTCGTTACTTTTCATAATTATTGGGGTGATTACCCTTATCCGAACCCCCTGATTTTCTTAAAAAATCATTCTTGCCTGTTTTTACCAAGTATTCATGCGGTCCATCCTAGCACTTATTAAAGTTCCTCTGTGATTTAGTGATTACCTTAAAACGTTAAATTTTAAGGTTCATCTGGTGTTTTTAACTAATAAAACTTACTATTAAATCATGTAGTATTTCGAAACGAAGGCAAAAACTCTAAAGGTGATTCATGAGTTCGGAAGCAAATCCAGAACCTAATAAAGATCCCGAAACCATAACTCAGGAAGTTAAATATTCCCAGGTGAGCGCAAGGGTTACCGAAAAAGTTTCCAGCGGTGTTTTTTCGTCAGGCGCTTTATTGCTAAATGGGCAAAACGAGTTTATTTTAGATTTTCTGCAAAGAATGGTTCAGCCTCAAAGGGTGGTGGCTAGGGTCGTGATGAACCCTCCCTCCCTTCTAAGTTTTTGCAATGCCCTTGAAGAAAACCTTTCGATGTTTCAGGCTAAATTTGGTGCGCCTCAGCAATTGCCCCCTCCTCCGCCAGGTTCGGTCCCATTGCCAATTGACGAGTTGTATGCGCAATTGAAAATCGCAGATGAAATGCTTGAAGGTTCCTACAGCAATGCTGTGATGATAAGTCATAGCCCAAGTGATTTTGTTTTTGATTTTATTGCGACTTTTTATCCCAGAAGTGTGGTGTCTGCCCGGGTTTTTATGTCTGCATCACAAATCCCTCCTTTTCTTAATACCTTGAAAAAAGGGTTCCAGCAATTTAAAGATAAAATGAGTCCACCCCCCGCATCTGGCCAAAACCTGCCGCCACCTAATTAACATGATTGCTTTCAACAAAATAACTTTTGGTGTTTAAGCATGAATGAGCTGGATTCATTGCCAGTAGCTTTGGTGATGCCTGAGTTAATCAATGCGTTGGGTAATGGTAGTGCCGCAGTACTTCATGCGCCCCCTGGAGCAGGAAAAACGACTCTTGTTCCGATTGGGTTAATAAAAGCGGGATACGAAGGCATTGTTTTAATCGAACCGCGAAGGTTGGCTGCCAAAGCTTCTGCTTTACGTATTGCATATCTGCAGGGATCAAAAATTGGGGATTTGATTGGGTATCAAGTTCGGTTTGATTCTAATTATTCCAGCAAAACAAAATGTTTGGTTGTTACAACTGGAATCATTTTAAATTGGTTATCTTCCGACCCTTATCTTTCTGATTGCAAAATCCTCGTCTTCGATGA
This sequence comes from Planctomycetota bacterium, assembly GCA_026692965.1. Taxonomy (GTDB): domain Bacteria; phylum Planctomycetota; class Planctomycetia; order Gemmatales; family Gemmataceae; genus UBA969. The sequence continues at coordinate 946 of JAPLNF010000193.1, read as the reverse complement.
ATTTCATGAGAGAAGTTTAGAGAGCGATCTTTTATTGGGCATGGCTAGGTTGTTGCAAAAAACGGTTAGACAAGATTTAAAAATTCTTGTGATGAGCGCGACGCTTGATAGCCATAAAGTTTCGGCCTACATGGATGATTGCCCGGTGGTCTCTAGCATGGGAAAAATGTATCCTGTCGAGATAAGTTATCAAGTGTCTAAAAAAGATTCTCGCCTAGAAGATGCAATTACTTCAGAAGTTTTTAATATTCAACAAAAAACCAAGGGCGACATCCTTGTGTTTTTGTCTGGGATGTATGAGATTCTTTCTTCAAAGGCGCAACTTGAAAAACAGTTTCCCGGATTGGATATACACATTCTGCATGGTGATTTGCCCATTGAGGTGCAGGAGAAATCCTTAAAAAAAGCTCCGCGAGACAGGGTGATATTGTCAACCAATGTTGCAGAAACATCAGTAACGGTTAATGGTGTTAAAGCAGTGATTGATTCAGGGCAGGCGAAAAAAAGTTTCTTTGATAACAGATTGGGTCTGAATAGTCTGGAGACAATTCGTATTTCCAAGGCGTCCGCAGATCAGCGAGCGGGTAGGGCGGGGAGGGAATCTCCAGGTTTTTGTTCAAGGCTTTGGTCTGAAAAAGATCAGATAATGCGCGAGGATTTCGATAAACCTGAAATTCATCGGGTTGATTTGTCCGCAGCTTTATTACGCCTTTTTGCTTTCGGAGAAAATAACTGGGAAGAATTCCCTTGGTATGAAAAACCTTATCGCCTTGCGGTTGATAATGGGATCAAGCTTCTGCAAAACTTAAAGGCTTTTGACCAAGGGAAAATAACTCCGCTTGGTGTTAAGATGAATGAGATTCCACTCCACCCTAGGCTATCTGCTATTTTGCTAAAAGGGGCTGATAAATCACTTCGCCAAGTTTCTTTGGCCATTGCTGTCCTT
>JAPLNF010000192.1 GCA_026692965.1 Planctomycetota bacterium | reverse complement strand
AATCTTGCACAGGGCCTGCGTGAGGCTCGGTATGTTTGTTTGTAGGTGTTCGATGAACGAGTTGAAAAGCGGTGATGCCGTTTTTTGCTAGCCATCTGCAAGCATCAGAGCCCTCGTGTTCATCTGCGAGAATGCCAAATCCGCCACCTGGAACTACAATGACTGCAGCTTTTGAGGGTTTGGATCCTGCTTCAGGTTTAAAAACAATAAGTCTGGGATTAGAAACATTTGATCTGCGGGATATTTCGTCTTTCCCCTTGATAGAAGTTTCGGGCATTTCAGTTTGAACTTTGGGTTCTGGCATGCCTTTGGGCCAAAGAATGATTTCTTTTTGGGGTTCATAACCTGAAACCATGGCTGTCAATACGCCTAAAAGAACAACAATTGCGGTAGATAAAATTCTCATGAAAAATGTTCCTTTAATAAAATTGTCAAACTTGAATATCAGTAGATGCGATGAACTTTTGTATGAAAGAAAGTTTATTTTCCGCCGTACCAAATGCCTCGGTGCCAGTAGTGTTCCCTTAATTTGTGTATCACTGCATCGGGTAAAGGGGGCATATCCGATACTTTGGTATTGGCTTCTGCTTGATAAACATTGCGGATACCAGGGATGATCGTACTTACTGCAGGGTGAGCTAGAACAAATCGTAATGCAACATCTGCAAGTGTATAGGAATCTGCGGGCATTAACTTTGCAAGATCTTCCTTGATGCGTTCGACCCTTGAAACGGTTCGATCAAGCCTGTCTGCTTGGAAATATCTGCTTCGAAAATCATCCGCATGAAATTCTTGCCCTAATACATACTTCCCAGTTAGTGATCCTTCATCAAAAGCTACCCTGATGATAACCCCAACATTATGCTCGATAGCAGCAGGCAAAAGTTCAGCAACCGGCTCCTGTTCAAAAATATTGTAAATCACTTGAACAGCGTCGAGGTAACCTTTGCGCATAAGTTCTATGAGTGAATTTTGGTCATGCTCTGGAGTGGAAATTCCGATGTGTTTAATTTTACCCTCAGCTTGAATCTTTTTGAGAACATCTAGTGGGGTCGGGTTGCGATTCCAGGCACGAGTCCAAGTGTGAAGCTGTAGAAGATCGATGCAATCGACGCCTAAATTTTTCCTTCTCTCGTCAATGTTTTTTCGAAGATATGCTTCTGGGTAGCGATCTTCTGCTTTGCAATAAGGGGAAGGAGGCCATTTCCCTGGCGTGGGTGGAGTTTTGGTTGCCACATATACTTGGCTATTTCGGCTCCGAAGCACTTCACCGATGATTTGTTCGCTTTTGCCGTTGCCATATACTTCTGCTGTGTCAATAAAGTTAACGCCAAGATCAAGGGCCTTATTTAATGCTGCGATAGACTCATCGTTGGCTTGTGGACCCCAACCTCCCCCAATAGCCCAAGCGCCAAATCCAATTTCAGAAACATTAGCACCCGTATTGCCCAGAATGCGATTTTTCAAAAGCCTGCTTTTGTTGTAGTCTTCTTCTAACCCCAGCATCCTAACTGGAAGATCGTAAGAATTCAGCAAAATAAGTTTGATTTCGTTGTTTCTAGAAAAGAGTCTATTCTTAGGATTAATTTGTTAAAAAGCTGGATTCTATAATGCTAAGCTTGCAAGAAACCTTTATGATATACCAAGATAATTTATTGTTTTATGAATATTTAATGTTGTTTAAATAAAGGAAGATATGATGAAAATCCGATTTGCTTACCTAGTTTTATTAGGCATGGTGTTGCCTTTGTTTGCTCAGGATACAACGGGTAAAAAAGCTCCAACAAAACCTGCTGAACTCATTAAATCCCCGGGTTCTGATGTCGAAAAATCTGAAGGTCAGAAAAAACTTGATTCCCTTCGTAACGAATTTAAGAAATTGCAAGATGATGTGATTCAGGAATACAAAGATGCTAAGTCTCCTGAAGAGGCACAGAAATTGATTCCAAAAATTCAAAAGAATTTATTAAAGCTTCCTCGTGAAGAGTATGCCAAAAAAGCCATTGCGCTTTCCAAGACAATGAAACCCGCTGATCATGGAAGCTTTGATTCCTTGGTTTTCGCAATGAGCATGGTGTCCCGTGGTAACAATAAAGAGATAATGAAGGAAGCGGTTGACATGATTGTTAAAGATCATTCCAAAAACCCCAAGATGATTTCGGTGTTGGGGTTCATTAGTTCCACCCCCGATGGTGCTTCTGTTCTTGAAAAAATTGCAACTAAAACAGACGATCGCAATTTGGCTGGCCTTGCTTGGTATGCCATAACTGAAAATCTTCAGAAAGAAGCTGGTGATGTTGGCCCTAAACAAGCTGAGGAATTGAATAAAAGAACTGAAATGATTTATGAAAAGCTTGCAAAGGATTATGCAGATGTATCAATGGGTCGTGGGACTATTGGCGACACCATCAAGGCGGCATTGTTTGAGCTTCAAAACTTAAGTGTGGGCAAAGTTGCTCCTGAAGTGCTGTGTTTGAATATCGATGGCGATAAAGAAGACAAGCTTTCTAATTATAAAGGAAAGGTTGTTGTGCTTGATATTTGGGCCACATGGTGCGGACCTTGTAAAGCGATGATTCCTCATGAAAGAGAAATGAATGAGAAGCTTAAGGGTAAGCCCTTTGCTTTTATTTCCATCTCTGGAGATGACGCTAAAGAAACACTTACTAGTTTTCTTGAGAAAGAAAAAATGCCTTGGGTTCATTGGTTCGCTGATCGAAAAGGGATTTTAAAAGATTGGAACATTAGGTTCTATCCCACGATGTACATTCTTGATCATAAGGGTGTTATCCGGGCTAAAGGTCTTCGCGGTGAAGAGCTCGAAAAGAAAGTAAATGAATTAGTGGTAGAAGCTGAGAAAGCCAAGAAAAGCTAATCGGCGAAGCTGCGTGATAAAAATAAAAGAATGCATTTTGCTTTAGGGCAGAATGCATTCTTCGTTTTGTAGGAGAGATTTAAGGCTTAAGGGCTCTATGGAACAATTTTTGAGATTTAAAAAATGTGTTTTGTTTTTCTAGTAATCTTTCTGCTTCCATATTGGTTTCATCAAGGTTTTTTGTTTATACTTATTTTATGGTTGTCTAATGTGGTTGATTCATGGAGCTTTAAATGAAGTATGTAAATAGGCTGTTTGTTATTGGTGCGATTATTTCCGCAATGTTTGCTATGAGCAATATCGCATCAGCGCAAAAGAAAAAAGAACCGATTAAGGCGTCGGGTGTTGATAATAATGATTTACTTAAGCCCGCTGCTAGGCCCAAAAAGGCTGATCTGCCTGCTAGCACTTTGCCTTTACAATTAATTAAAGGGGAACGGATTGCCCTTGTTGGAAATTCAACCGCAGAACGAATGAATCTTTTTGGTCATTTTGAAACTTTGCTCCATGCTCGTTTTCCTGAAAAAGAATTGGTGTTCAGAAACTTTGGCAGGCCCGCGGATGAAGTTGCTAACCGCCAACGTGCCAACGATTATACAAAGCTTGATGATCCTCTTTTTGCATTTAACCCAGATACTTTTCTTTGTTTCTTCGGATTCAATGAATCTTTTGCTGGCCCTCTTGGTGGTGAAAAATTTAAGGCAGATTACGAGAAGTTTATTGATGAGTACTCTCAGAAGTATGCCCGCGATGATTCAAAAAGCAGCCCTAGGTTTGTTATCATTTCCCCCATTGCCTTTGAATCCACAGGTGATTCTCTCCTTCCCGAAGGTAAAAAAGAAAATGAGAATCTAAAGCTTTATGCTGATGCTGCAAAGACTGTTGCAACTAGTCGGAAAATTGCCTTCATCGATATCTTTACCCCAACTTTAAAAGCATTTGATGAAAAGGCTGGTTCCCAGTTCACAATCAATGGGTGTCATGTTAATGAAGCTGGCGACAAGGTTGTTGGTCAGGTTTTAGATGCCGGATTATTTAACAGTACGAACCCAGCATCCAGCAACACATCCATGCTGGAAACACTTCGCAAAGCTATTAACGATAAATCTTGGGTTCATTTGCAGGATTATCGCATGTTAAATGGGTGGTATGTTTATGGTGGCAGACGCACCTTTGATACCGAAACTTTCCCAAGGGAATATTTGAAAATCCGAAACATGGCTGCTGTTCGAGATCAGTTGGTGTGGGATATTGCCCAGGGTAAAAAGGTTTCTGATAAAATCGATGATTCAAAAACTGGCGAGCTTTTTAACCCCCCAACTCGTTTTGGTGAACCAAGGCAAAAATACAGTGAAAATCAGGAAGGTGGACCTAAAATTCTTCCCCCTGATGAGCTCATCAAATCTTGCACAGTTCCACCCGGTTACGAAATCAAGCTTTTTGCTGATGAAACTAAGTTTCCTGAAATCGCTAAACCTGTGCAGATGAGCTTTGACAATAAAGGCCGACTTTGGGTTTCTACCATGCCCAGTTACCCATTATGGAAACCAGGCGATCCTAAACCTAGCGATAAACTTGTCATCCTCGAAGATACCGATGGCGATTGCAAAGCTGATAAAAGTACTGTTTTTTACGATAAACTTCATTGCCCTACCGGATTTCAGTTTTACAACGGTGGCGTCCTCGTTGTTGATCAGCCCCGTATTCTTTGGCTCAAAGATACCGATGGTGATGACAAAGCTGATGTTGTTGTTCATGTGCTCGATGGTTGGGCTACCGAAGATACCCACCATACAATAGGTGCCTTTGAAGAAAACAATGGCGGGTTGCTTCATATGTTGGAAGGCGTTGCGATGAGTACCGCTGTGGAAACTCCTTGGGGAGCCTTCCGCAATTTTGGTTCTTCGGGTGCTTATGTGCTTGATCCAAGAACTTGGAAAATTAGCCATTATGTTACCCCTGGTTATGGTAATCCTTGGTGCTATGTTTTCGATCAATGGAGCCAGGGCTTTTGTGGTGATGGCACCGGAGCCAACCAGCATTGGGATACACCCCTTTCCG
>JAPLNF010000191.1 GCA_026692965.1 Planctomycetota bacterium | reverse complement strand
CACCTTTGAAGGGTCAAAGATCCTTGATCCAATAACTTCGGTCTTGCCATCGTTTAATTTACGAAAAAAGCAGGAAGAAAACCCTTCATGGCATGCAGCTCCGCCAATTTGTTCAACTTTAACTAGCACTGTATCCGCATCACAATCGATAAAAAGTTCTCTAACGATCTGGAAATGCCCGCTTTCCTCACCCTTACGCCAAAGCTTATTCCTGCTTCTACTGAAATAAACAGCTTTCCCGGTTTTCAGGGTTTCGCTAAAAGCCTCTTCATTCATGTAGGCAAGCATTAAAACTTCGCCTGTTTTGGCATCTTGTGCAATCGCAGGAATCAAACCACCGGTCTTGGAAAAATCTAACATGTTCATTCTCTAGGCAAAATTTTATTAGTAAGTAACAAGACTAAAGTATTCGTATCCTTGAAGCTGATCTTTTCCCTTTAAAAAACTTAATTCTATTAAAAAGGCGCATGCTGCAACGTTTCCACCCGCTTTTTTTACTAATTCGCATGCTGCCTTCATGGTCCCTCCAGTAGCCAAAACATCATCAATGAGCAATATATTGTCGCCAGGCTTAACCGCATCGGTGTGCATATGCAATTCCGCACTGCCATATTCCAGATCGTAGCGTAAAGAATGTGTTTTATAGGGTAATTTTCCTGGCTTTCGTAAAAGAATCAAAGGTTTTTTTAGTTGTAGAGCCAAAGGAGCAGCGAATAAGAATCCCCGAGCTTCTGCTGCAGCAATCGCATCAATTTTGATTGATTTTACTAATTCCTGCAGGCTGTTGATCGAAGATTGAAATGCACTGGGGTCGCTTAATAAAGGTGTGATATCCTTAAACATAATTCCAGGTTTGGGGAAATCAGGGATATCGCGAATGAAAGATTCAAGTTTCATCAAAAGGCGCTCCAAAATTATAGAATGAATATTAAAACCTGCCCCATTTGTCATAAAGGCAATTATGTCGATAAATGTTCGAAAGGCGAATCAAAAAGACGTAGTTTCCATTGTTAAAATGAACAAAGCTTTGGCTTTGGAAACAGAATCACTGATACTTGATCACCAAGTTGTTTCATTGGGCGTTGCCAATTGCCTCAATGATTCTGCCAAAGGTTCGTATTTTCTAGCGGAATATGAAGGTTCCCTCATCGGACAGGTGATGTTTACTTTTGAGTGGAGTGATTGGCGCAATGGTTGGATTTGGTGGATTCAAAGTGTTTACGTAGAGCCTAGTTTTCGGGGAAAGGGTGTTTTTAAATCTTTATTCAATCATGTTGAAATGTTAGCTTTGGCTCAATTGGATGTTGTAGCAATAAGGCTTTATGTTGAAATTCACAATTTAATTGCCAAAGAAGTTTATCAAAAAGTAGGGATGCAACATGCAGGGTACGAGGTTTTTCAGAAGAATTGCAGGCCCCAACCCGATTCGAAAACAACTAATTCATGACAACTAAGCAAATAGAATCAGAGTCTTCGGCTGGATTGTCGAAGGCTAGAGCCTTGTTAATCATTGCGTCGATCCTTTGGAGCACCAGTGGTTTTTTTACAAGATGGTTGCAAACCACTTTTGAAAATGGTGCTGGCCCTGAGATTCATCCTTTGCAAATGGCATTCTTTCGCGTTTTATTTGCATCCCTAGGCATCAGCCTTTTTGTGCGCTTCAAAGATGTTAGATTTGCAAAGGGCATGATCTTTACATCCATTTCATTTGCAATCATGAATGCCTTGTTTGTTACCGCTCTTGCAATGGGGTCTGCTGCAAATGCCATCCTACTTCAATACACATCACTTATTTGGTGTGTTCTTTTTTCGATATTCTTGTTGAAAGAAAAGCCTGACCTAAGAGCCATCCAAGCTGTTCTTCCAGCGTTGGTTGGCATTATGATAATTGTGATTGGTGGTTGGCATGCAGGGGAGGGCGTGGTGATATTGATCGCACTTGGTAGTGGCCTTACCTATGCCTTTGTTCTAACTGGCATCCGCTCTTTGCATGATGTTTCGCCTGCCTGGATCACTTTTTGTAATCTCCTTGTTGCGGCTTTGGTTTTAATTCCATTCGTAATGACGATGCCATTTCCAACTATGAATCAATTGCTCATACTTTTTATGTTCGGTGTCTTTCAGTTAGGCTTACCTTATTTGATGACTGCTAAAAGTTTGAAAATCATAAGCCCTCAAGAAGCTGGAATTCTGACATTATTGGAACCAGTGCTTAGCCCGGTCTGGGCCTATTTGATCGCACCGGAGAAAGATGCACCTTCAATAAGTACTTGGATGGGTGGCGGGTTACTGCTTGCAGCTTTATTTTGGCGATACTATCCCGTTAAAAAGAAACCTGATGGGTTTTGAATCTTTGAGCCTTTTTCTTTTTCAACTGACTCAAGATAAGTTAAACTAAACTTCTGAGTGGCTTTTTTTCTCAAGAGGATCCTCTAATGAATCGGTTTACGATGTTCCGTTTGTTTTTCACTGTTTTAATTTCTACAGTGCTTGTGCATAGCACTTTAATAGCTGCTGATGCGAAAGATGAGAAATGGGTTTCTCTTTTTAACGGCAAAGATTTAACTGGCTGGAAAACCCACCCGGATGATAAAGCTAAATGGGAAGTTGTTGACGGTATGATCGTTGGCACCGGCCCCGTTGGTCATTTGTATAGCGAAAAAGGAGACTTCAAGAATTTCAGGTATAAATTAGAAGTTTCCATCAGCGATAAAGGTAATAGTGGACAATATTTCCGAACCAAGTTTAGCCAAGGTTTTCCAAAATCTAATGAAGGCTTGGAAGCACAAATTAACAGTTCAGGTGGCGACAAGGTACGCACTGGAAGCCTTTACAATGTTAAAGATTGTCTTATTTATGAGCAACTTGTAAAGCCTGATACCTTCTTTACACAAGAAGTGTTAGCGGATGGCGATCATGTTGTAATCAAGGTGAATGATAAAATTACTGTCGACACCAAGTTGACTGGTGATAAGGCGAAAATACTTGAAGGACATCTTGCTATTCAGCAGCATGACCCAGGTTCGACTGTGAAAATCAAAAAGATTGAAGTAATTGAATTGCCTTAATCGAAGCGTATTAAAACTCAAATGATCCCTCGATTGTTTATGCAGTCGGGGGATTTTTTAATTAGAACCGCTGTTCAACCAGCGACCCTCATCGATTTTGAATTGGCCCGAGGTACGATTATAGGTGATTTTTTTGCCTTTGATTTCTTCAGGCGGAACACCAACCCTCGTCTTTTTGTACAGAGTTGCAAGGCCTGTTTCTCCACCATAAAAAACAACTAATTCTTTTGCCTCTTCATAAGAGACTTGTTCTGCTCTACCCCAGAACTCTTGCGCTTGCACAATGACTCTACCCTTTGCGATCATTTCCTGCTGGGATTTGTTTTTGCCTTGTTTGCTTAATACATCTAATCTGTCGCAACGCAGGTACATTCCTCCCTTGGGAAGATGATCCATGACGGATTCAAGATCTATTTCAATGTTTGGATTTTCAGAGGGGAAGTTTAAAACTCTGACGTTTTCTAGGAATGTTGCAGTGTTTCTTTTGCTGTTGCCATACATGCTTCGTAAAAAACTTACTTGAGTAAGTTTCATCTCATCTTCGATGGCCTTGCTATTGGTTTTTATTTCAGCAGGGTTTTGTTTTTCTTGACCAAGGGGCGTTAAAGAGATGTCGCCTCCGCTGCGCTGCATAATTCTAACTTCTCCAGGTCCTGAAGCTCGCACTTCATTGCCATCGCTGCCTTCTTTTCCATCCAGATCATCCTTGTCGAGTTTGTTCATCGAAAGGGTGATTGATTGAATTCGATGGTACTTGATGATTTTGTCGTCTTCGCGAATGATTTCTTCAACCCTGACACTTCTATCGCATACCAGATTTTGAACACGAGCGGGTTGCTCAGATTTATTTCCACCTTTTAATGAAACCGCTCTATCAAAAAAGACTTGAAGCGATTGGCAGGCTAAGCGCGAGTTTTCTTGTTCAGCTTGAATGCCTCCATGAAACTCAGCAAATTTGCCATTGAAAAACATCGATTTATTCCAATGGACCTCCATGGGTACCGCTTTATTAAGTTTGGTTCCTTGGAAGTTGGTTGTGCTTTCCATTTGCATTGCACCAACCCCATTTACCCAGGCTTTGTTGGTGGCTTGATCGATGTTAACTTCAGGGCCAACGATTAACATCCGATCCATACGAAGTTGCGCCAAGTCACCAGTTACGACAAGGAAATTACCATCGGGATGAGCCGTCATTTGCAAAGTGTCGCCTTTGATATCGACACCTTTTTCCCCAGGTTTTTCAGAATCCTGCCTAACCGTGACAGATCCTTCGGTCCAAAACCTTTCGAGTTTGTTTTTGTTTTCAACTTGGTCGACCCAAGCCTCAATCGATCTTGCGGACAAATGAATGGGCCGAGGAGCAGCGGAAGATTTTTTGTTGTTATTGTTTATTCCATCAATTTTTACATCCATATTGGGAATGACAGAAATTGGTGGAGTAGGTTGAGCCGTATTGTTTTGTGAGGCAACAGTAGGTTTTGGTTGATTGGGCGCAGGGGTATTGCTGACGGTTAATGCATTCTTTGTGGATACTTCCTTGAACCAAGCTGAAAGCCGGCCACTGTCTCGAATGATAAGGTCTTTTGAATCTGCGGATACATTACCAATTGCTTCAACCCGGTGGAGTTTCTTTCCTGAGCCGGAAGGTATTACCGCTGCTTGAAGGGGTTGCTCTTTGGTTTTCGAAGCATCACTGGTGGCTGGTTTGCTTGGGCCTGCAGTTTTAAGCCAAACTTTTAAAGTGTCTGCGTGTAAATTTTGGTCATGCAATGGATCATCAAATCTGGCATCGCCAGTGAGGATAAGCAAATCAAAAAGTCCTTCCCTGGTAGAAACGAGTTGATCTTTCCAGGTGGCGCGAACAGGTTTACCTTTTTTGTCTTTGTCTTTTTCCGTGATATCGATCCAGCCCGGCCCTTTTGCAGTAGCTTTTTGGAATGATTTTGCAGCAGGGTTCTTAGGGTCGGCTTTCTCGTTTTGGATTGTCATATCAACCGCATGAAGAACATTTCCTTCTTTGATTGCCCACATCTCAGGTGAACCTTTTAAGGTTGCTGTCGATGTTTTTGCATCATAAAAGAAGCTGTTACCATGTGCTTCAAGTTTTTCTTCTTCAGAAATTAAAACAACTTCTTTACCAGTAGCGAGGGCATTTTCAATATCAATGCCAGAGCTAAGGCTTTTTTCTTCGCTTTGAACGCCTGAAGTTGGCCCTACGCTGTCTTTTCGCTTTAAATTGATTTCGAGCTTTTCACATACTAGCTGATCGATTTGTCCTTTTCCTTCATGATGTCTGGTAACAATGACATCGCGTTTTGGAGTACCCGGAGAAATGCAGGCATCAAAAGTAGCAATATCTCGACCTTTTTGAATGAGGTAGTCAAAAGTTCCCAAGGTTTTGATGCCAATATGTGCTTTCTCTTTTGGAAGTCCTTTGGCTGCTTCTTTTTTTTCTTTTTCGGGTGTAGCGCCTAAAAAGCTCGAATCATTGTCTACATAAAGATGCATATCAACCTGAGCAAGTAGCTTAATTCTTT
>JAPLNF010000190.1 GCA_026692965.1 Planctomycetota bacterium | reverse complement strand
TATAGGCCATGGTTAAAAAAGGGATATCATCTTCAATGCCAACATCAAATATGGGGCATATGTGTGGGTGATTAATATTTGCAGCTAGTTGTGCTTCTTTTTTAAAGCTTTCTAAAAGCTCTTTATCATCCCTATCAATCATTGGTGTTTTTAGTGCAACTTCCCTCCCAAGTTGGTTATCTCGGGCAAGAAATACTGCACCCATTGCTCCTGCTCCCAATTCTCTCAGCAAGCTATAACGGCCAAATTCCATCGGGCAAATTAATTTTGATTTTTCATTCATGTTAAAACTTCTTAATTCATAAAAGGCATGGGGGAGTAATCAAAAATAAACTTGCTTCTAGCTATTGAATTTACCTATGTTTGTAAAATAAAAAAACCGAACCCTCAATTTTGCATCAAAAATATAAATTTTACATGAATATAAGGGATATAGCTAAGAAAATTGCAATTCAAAACCTAATTTTTACTACAACGATATATAATTTTAATACAGTTATTTTTTCTTAAATTGATAATGCGCAATTATCTCTACATGGGAAAAAGAATTACTTGTTAGTCGTTAATTCTGCTTCTTAAAATTATTTTTTTTGTAAAAATTGAATATATCTTATTTGTTTGCTTAGGGTCTAATTTCACATTTGCTTTTTTTTCGGCGAGATTATTGTGCAAAACGAATCTTTATCAGCAAATCTAAATTTAGATGGTGCTTCCGCTTTTTTGAAGAAATGAAAATGCCTTTGAAAGATGGTTTGTTTTGTTGCTAACGGGTTGGGGGATTACTTTCTGGAATTTCTTTCACAAGGCGAAAGCCTGTGGTGCCAAAATTATGTAATGTTGGTTTTTGAAACATATAACGAAATGAGGAACGTAATGCATTTTCCTTATCGTTAAATGACCCTCCACGCAAAACATGAGCTTTACCAGATGAAGGGCCTTTGGGGTCAGTTATAGGCCCCAAAGAATATTCTTGATTGTACCAATCTTCGCACCATTCCCAGACATTTCCATGCATATCATAAAGCCCCCATGGGTTAGGCTTATAGGAGCCAACAAGATCAGGAATCTTACGACTAGAATTTTCATAGTTTGCTTTTGTTCCATCTATTTTGTCACCGAAAGAATAATAGGTTTTTGTTCCAGCGCGACATGCATATTCCCATTCAGCTTCCGTAGGCAATCTGTAGCGTTGTTTCGTGCTTTTATTTAGTATTTCAATAAAAGATTGACAGTCTTCCCAATCAATTCCTGATATTGGCATGTTGTTAAATTCTTTTAAAGAAAATTTTCCTCCGTTCATTACTGCGTTCCATTGCTCTTTGGTAACTTCAAACTTACCCATCTTAAATGGCTTGCTAATTATTACTTCATGCAACATTTCACTCAGTTTAAAGTTATTGTCTGTTTTCGGAGTTCCCATCTGAAAACTTCCCGCAGGTATCAGAACCAAATCGGGATCAATTTTTTCCTTGGCAAATTCGGCTATCTTTTTTCGCCTTTCAGATTCATCTTCTAGATCTTTTAATTTCTCTGATGCAAGCTTCTCTTTACTATTTGCCCGATCTCTTTCTTTTTCAATTTCTTTTTTACTAGCCACGAGCTTTTGGTTCTTTCCTTCTAATGCATTATTTAATCCTTCTAATTTAAGATTAAACTCGGAGGTTACAAAACCAAAAACCACAGCTACCAACAACAGCATCAACACTGCAGCGCCTACCAAACTTCTATTTTTTCTTATCCAGCGCCTAGCTTTTTCTAACCCAGATTCTTGATACGCATGTACCGGTTCATCCGATACATAGCGTTTTATATCTTCTGCTAATTCCCTTGCAGAAGCGTAACGATCAACTGGCTTTACCTGCATTGCCTTTAATACTATCTGTTCTAATAGCTTTGGAATTGAAGCATCTTTCTCTCTTGGGGTCGGGATCATCCCCGTGGTAATGCGGAAGTAAAAAGCATCAGGGCTTTCTTTAACCCCCTCTTTGGGAAGGTGTGGTGCCTTGCCCGTAAGGATGTGGTAAAGAGTTGATCCCAAAGCGTAAATATCTACTTTGGGTGTAACCAATGATATTTCTTCACTCATCGTTGCAGTAAATTGCTCGGGTGCCATGTAGGCTGGCGTACCACCAACCCCGCGCCTGCTACCACCTTGCTGTTTATGTAAACCGCTAGAAGCTAATTCCGAAGGCTTGTATTTCGGGACGATACCAAGATTAAGCGTTTCCAGTTCGTGCATTTCGGATGAGCCTTTAACATTGCCACACACTACAACCAGGCCCCAATCCACCACGAATACTTCACCGTAATCACCGATCATGATGTTATCCGGCTTGATATCGCAGTGAAGCACCCCTTTGCTATGGGCATATTCAATAGCTAAACAGACGGCTTGAAAATTCTGTAATAACCCTGTCAACGCTTCATGCTTTAATCCTGCTTCCTTACGATGATACTCTGCGATAACCCGGGATAGCTTTTTCCCTTGGATATATCGCATGGCATAATACAGCCTGCCTTTAGTATCTTTACCCAAGCCATAGACTGGCACCACGCTAGGGTGTTCCAAAGAACCCGTTACTTCGCCCTCTAAATGGAATAATGCCTGCTTAAGAGTATCGCTAGACATTTCTGGGCGGATGTACTTGGTAACTACGGTACGGTTGAGTTCGGTGTCCTTTGCGAAAAACACTTCACCCAAATTCCCTGAATCTAAAAAGTGCTGCCTTTCAAAACGATCTTTTTGCTTACCTTCTAGGCCACTAAAGGAACCTTTTTTATTAGTGGATGAGGATTCCGAATCATGTGATTGGCTAAAGAGAACATCTAGCCCTAATAATTTTCGCTGGCTAACTGCGCCATCAAGGCTTTGATTTAGATCATTATCTGCAAGATGATCGAGATCGCTTTCCAGATCTTTTACATGGTTCAGGGAAGCCAAGGCTTTTTGTTCGCCACCTTTTTGCTGGATATGGGCCGTTACTGCCAATTCAAGTGTTTTCCTTTGTTCTGGCGTGATGGCTTTTTGGTGAACTAGGATTTGGCCCAGAGGCCGGGTTTTATCAAACAGCCATTCGGTAAACGCCCGGATAACTTTATCCTTGGCGATGATTCCTAATTGCAAACCAAGTCCTGCAAATATTAGGTTATGTTCTGTATTGCGATTTTTGGAGTTTGACATAAGAGCTGCCCTTAATTCGTTAAAGTTAGGCTCTATCTTAACCTAATAGAATCCCTAGTAAACAAGCGATTTTACTTGCAGCCATACACCCTATATACTGGTTTTGAAAAAATATTATTTAATTTTGGCCCTTCCCAAACAATTTGGCGCATTTAAAGGTATGAAGATTTTAAAACCCATGTTTAAGGAGTTTCTCATGTTCAAGAGTTTTGTTTTCTCCGGCTTGGTTTTAGGTGCTTTCCTTGGCTTAAATGGCTTGCAAGGAACCATTATCGGACTTGGTTCTTCTGCTAATGCAGCAAACCCATCTGCTGCAGCAACTGCAAAACAACAGTTGAAAATTGGGGCCAAAGAGCAAATCCAAATGGCGATTAAGTGTGCACACAACAAGGATATTTCAGGTTTGTTGCTTCACACAAGCAATGCTAATCAACGGATTAGACAAATCTCTTCGACAGGCGCACATTTTGATACTAAAGATGTAAATCTTGCCATAAATCACATTGAAAATGCCAGGGTAACAATGAACGCTAAAGGGAAAAAAGCCGATATTATCAAGGAACTTCAGAAGGCGAAAGGCGCTGCCCAAGGAATCTAACTTTTGCTTTGTTCATTTCAAAGGAGCCCTTGGTTAAGGGTTCCTTTGTTATTTATAGATGGCTGATTATTTCAGGGTTTCATAAAGCTTATTCCTTGCAGTTTGCCAGCGGCGCTTTAAAGTTCGAATCGACATATTCAATATTTTCGCTGCTTCTTCCTGCGAAAGTTCCTGATACCAGATCAAATTCACTACTTCCCTTTCCTCGACGGGTAGCTTTTCCACCAGCATGTGAAATTCGCTCCATTTTTCTATATCACTCGATTCGGCGGGCTGCTGGTTTACCAAGGCGCCACCTTCCTTAGCAAAATGAGAATCGGTATGGTGATGAGCTGCGAAGTTGCTTTCCGCCTTATATTTTTTCACTAAGTCTAAAAGTTCACGCCTGATTTGCAAGGCTGCAAGATTATAAAAATGCTTGGGTGACTCAATTTTCACATCTTGAAGGGCTTTGTTTAAACGCATCATTGCATTTTGAAACACATCATCCGTTTGTTCCCACCTGCGGAGCCCAGAGAATTTGTGAAACATTTTGCGAGTTAGATTTTTTAACTTAAGCGATGATTGCTCCAATAGTTCCTTCATGGCTTCATCAGGATTGTTTTTGGCTAACGCAATGACTTTATCGATATGTGTTCCCGAATCAAAATCACCCATATTTTAATCCCCCTAGTAAGAACCGATTAATTAATTTATAACATAGCAATTAATTCAAGCAAATTATTAACCTTATTCTTTTGGCCCCTCAGTGAATTCAATTCGCATTTAAAAGCATACCGATTTTAGGAGGATTTGTTATGAAGAAGAATGGTTTCACTTTGATTGAATTGTTGGTAACGATTTTCATTATTGCAATTTTAATCGGCCTGTTGTTGCCTGCAGTGCAAAAAGTAAGGGAATTTGCCAACGGGATATCTTGCAAAAATAACATTAAACAAATTGGATTAGCATGGTTACTTCATGAAAACACCCACCATTTTTTTCCATCTGCGGGGGGCAGGAGATTTCCCACCATTGATTTCGATGGGGGGGGGCCAAAGATCGGTAACAAGCAAAATGGTGGTTGGGCCTACCAAATCTTACCCTTTATGGAACAGGAAAATCTATGGCTTGGTGGCGGAATGCCAGATGCAGCTTCCAAGAATGAATTAATTAAAAGGACGGGGGTAAAAACATTTATTTGCCCCTCTAGACGGGTTTCGTCAACCCATGTTAACACTTTGTCTTCCCTTCAAGGTGTTGTTCCGATATGTGCCCCCACCGATTACGCCGCCAATGTTGGTAATACTTATTCGCCATTAATCGGAGGCAACCCCAACTCCGAATTCATGTGGCCCTGGCATCCAGATCCCATGTACATGAATGGCGTTAGCAGGCCAATTTATAATGGCGGGGCGATCGAACTAAGATCAATTTTTGATGGATTAGGATTCACCATGGTGATTGGCGAAAAAGCGATTGATTTACGCTACCTAGGAGAATATCAAAATGATGATGATGCAGGCTGGCATGATGGCTGGGATTTTGATACGAATCGAATTCCAAACCTTAAGCCCAAAAAAGATACCTTGTCAGATCCTCCCTTGCGATTTGGCAAGTTATATTTCGGATCGAGTCATGCAGTTGGATATCCAGCCTTATTTGCAGATGGTTCTGTAAAAGTCATCAATTACGAAAGCTCTACAAAAGTTCTAAATGCTATCGGAGGGATCAATGATAGTTTGTTTGAGAATATTGATTAAACACTTTTTAAAATATTCAATTTGAATATTGTGGCTTATCAACTCAGGCATTCCCGAGATGATGGCCCCAGATTTATTCCTTGGATTAGTAACGAAGTTCAACAAGTGGTAAGAAGTAAAGGGGCCGAAGCATTAATGCAAAATTTCCAAAGATTATACTCTGTAATTAATTAGAATATTTTTTTAGATAGATAAAATATAAAAGATTAAAATTTAATAAAAAACCTTAACTTGTATCTGATAATTTTATTTACTTTAACATTTTATAATTATAGTATTTTATTTACTATACTTAGTAACATGGAAATATTGTTTATAAAAGGAGTAGGTTATGTTAGATGAAACAATTATCGACCTCAAAGATATACCTCCTGTTGTCCGTAACAAGGCAAATTTAGTATTTGATAAAATGAAATGGCTTAGTGCCGTTAAGGTGCAAAATGACGATAGTAAAATAGCCTACGAGTTAGATGGAATTAATAACGGTAAGGACGAGGTCACTGTAACAATAACAAATGCTGGCAAAATGGTGGAATATGACGTTTTTCTGAGCGATCCGACTACGATGCCTTCGAAAATTCTTGAAGCAGTCAAGATGAAATGGGCGGGCTTTATATTGGATGAGGCACATTTGAATTGCCTTGGTGAAGATATTGAAAATCAAAAAGATGGTGAGCGCCTGTATAATCTTTCTGGCAAACGCCATAAAAAAAATGTTCAGGCTCAAGTGTCTAGTGATGGAGAAATCTTAGAATTTGTTAACGAATGGGACTTAGACAAAGTACCGAAAATTGTGTCGGATGCCCTTGATAAAGCTAAGCCTGGTGTGTTTAAGGCTGACGCAGTGTATGCGATCAACGAAAAAAACAAGATCATTGGCTTTAAGTTCGAAGGAAAAGGTCCTAAAGGGCTTAGTAAGTGCTTTTTCGTTACACCCGATGGAAAACGGGTTGAACGGGTCGAAGAATAATACCAACTGGAGGAATCCACGATGAATCGTAGAAATGCATTGAAGGCTATGGTTGTAAGTTCAGCAGTCGCTGCAGAATTGTTAATAAGCGAACAACCCGTTCAAGGTTATTACTATTTTTATCGATATCATTTCAGCTATCATGTTCAGCGGAATCGTCGCGGTTGTCGATGGCGTCATCATAGGAGGCGATAGTCAGACCACGGTTGACGAATAAGTCGTTACATCCGTTGGTTTGGGTATAAGCTTTTGCGGGCCACGGCATTGCCAGTATCTTGCTAGTCGTTGATTATTTAAAAACCAGTCTTCGCCAAGCGAAACCCACGGTAGTCAGTTTCCCGGATAGCTGGAAAGGTGCTCCACCAATTGGCAGCACGAGAATGAGATCCAGCACCTGTAAAAGATCCTCCGCGCAATACACGATATTCTCCTGATGCTGGCCCTTTCGGGTCTATCACCGGTCCTGCCGGATAGTCTGCTTTCCAATCTTCGCACCACTCCCATACATTCCCATGCATATCGTATAGGCCAAATGCATTTGGCTTATAGCTCCCTACCATTTTTGTACTTGTACTCTCAACATTTGCATCATTCTTTGTTATACTATCGCCATATGAATAGGCGGTATTTGTTCCCGCCCTACAGGCATATTCCCACTCCGCTTCCGTCGGCAAACGATAACCTCCGTTCGTCTTAGCATTTAACTTCTTGATAAACTCCTGACAATCATTCCATGATACTTCCGTTACTGGCAACTTGGCTCCCTTCGTTTCACTAGGGTTCTTTCCCATCAACGCTTCATATTGCTCCTGCGTGACTTCATACTTACCCATGTAATACGGCTTTGTTAGCGTTACCTCATGCTCGGTTTCCTCCTTCCTATGATTTTTTTCAGATACTGGAGAACCCATTATAAATTTCCCCGCGGGAATTAATACCATCTCAAGGTTGATGCCTTTTCCTAAATCAGTTTTCTCTTCCACTTCCTTATTTAAAATCATAGCTGCCTTTTTTTGGGCTTCCTTTACTTTGGCATCCTCTGCCTCTTTCTTTACCTTTGCTTCTGCCTCCTTTTTTGCTTTTTCTTCTTG
>JAPLNF010000189.1 GCA_026692965.1 Planctomycetota bacterium | reverse complement strand
GAACCTGAACCTGAACCTGAACCTGAACCTGAACCTGAACCTGAACCTGAACCTGAACCTGAACCTGAACCTGAACAAAAACCAGTATCAACACCTGCAGCAGAAGCAAGTGGTGGTGGTGGCGGTTTTCATATGACAAGAATGTTGTCTGCACCGACTTTTAAGCGAAAAAATAGTTCTGTTAGGAAAAAAGTAGAGGTAACAAAAGATAAAACCCCACTTATTATTGGTGGGGTACTTGTTTTTGTTACCTTGATTGTCATCCTTTTGGTTGTTTGGCTCGTTGTATTAAAAAAGCCAAAATCTGCTGCAATTGCACCAAAAGCAACGACTGGCGTACCTGCTATACCTGTCAAATAATCTGTAAAACACTTTCGATTTCTAATGATTAAGGTTTTACCTTTCTAGGTTGCATCAATTTGGGAATTGATACAACCTATTGCCGGTGTAAATCGCTATGACAACTTATGGGCAGAGCCAATAAAGGTCGGGTTTAGTTCGTTTATTAAGCATTTTTCAAGAATAATTGTTTTTTGAAACCTTATTTTTGATCTGCAGGGTTGCATCTTAAGATGTCAAATTTTTTAAGGAAAGACTTGCCTATTAACAATAAAAATACAGTAAGATGATGTCGCTAGTAATATTGAATAAAGTGCATTTAAACGCGGAAGTTCCTAGGAGAGTTGAACAATGGCAGGCGAATTCAAACAGCAGTGCCCAAGTTGCGAAGCGATGGTATCTATTAAGGATGAAACCTTGGTAGGTAAAAAGACAGAGTGCACGAAATGTAAGTTCCGCTTTTTGGTGGAGGCTCCTTCCAAAGGCAAGCCCGCAGATGATAAAAAAGCCCCCCCAGTAAAATCAAAAGCCGCTGGTAAAGAAGCAGCAGCCAAGGCTAAGCAAGAAATAAAGAAAGCGGAATCAGGTCAAAAGGCGCCTAGTAAAGCTGGTGCTAAAAATAAGCAAATGCTCATCATTGGTGGCGCTGTAGGGGGTGTTGCACTTGTAGCTATTGTTGCAGCTATGTTTTTGTTTTCTGGGGGAGATGATGGTTCAAAGCCAAAACCAGCAACTGCTCAACAATCGATGCCGCGCCCAGTCGCCCCGAATGGCCCAAATGAAAAACCTGAAGAAAATCCCGAAGAAAAAACCAAGGAAGAAGAAAAATCCCCTCCAACTGTTGCAAAAAGCGAACCAGTTGACCCGGATGTTTCTGCGCGCTTGCCCAGCGATAGTAAGCTTGTTGCAATAATTCAAATGAAAGATTTTTTTGATAGCATTCTTGCCAAGGTTCTTTTTAATACTCCCGGTGCATTTAATCAGAAAGATTTTGCAAAAACATTTGGAGTCTCGATTGAACAAATTGATCAAATAATGCTTGCGAGAAGTAGCACACTGCCCGATTTTAATCTGTTAAAAAAGAGCTGGAAGATGGCCATCGTGCGGTCCAAAGAACCGTTTAAGAGGGCTCACCTTGAAAAAAGTATTTCCCTAACTCAGGAAGCTAAGATCGAGGGCTTGCAGTGGAGTAACATCGCTGGTCAGCTTGATTCTTTAAGCGCTCTGATGCTTGGTTTCGATACCAATGAAAAACTATCATTCTTTCTGGCCGATAGCAAAACGATCGTTATTGCTTCGGAAGATAAAATGATTGATTACCTAAAAAAAGATAAAGGTAAACCCAAAAAGATAGCAACCGCAGCCCCGCCAGAAACACCAAAGCCAAATACCACCATCCCAGGTCCTGGATCCCCGATGCCGATGCCAGGTTCACCGATGCCACCTGGATCACCACCGATGCCGATACCAGGTTCACCGATGCCACCTGGATCACCACCGATGCCGATACCGATGCCAGGTTCGCCGATGCCTCCTGGATCCCCGATGCCAATGCCGATGCCAGGTTCGCCGATGCCTAATGCACAACCGGTTGATCCAAATGCTGCAATTGCTCCTAGTGCTCCGCCCGTTACCTCTACCGGGAATCATTTTGAAACCTTACCCTTACGATTTGCAAAAGTGATGCAAAAAAGTAACGCAGGTATCATGGTGGTAGGTGTAGATTTGGGGGAATTAGCTGCGGTTATTCCAATTATTTCCAATTCTTTAAGCACTTATAAAACTGCAGGAGGAGCACCAATTCCACCAGATGTTGTGAATCAGTTGAAGACTTTGTCCAAGCTTGAATATGCGGTAATGGAAGTTGCAAAAATGGACCCCGACTCGCAGAGTTTTTCTTTAATGGCAGTTAGCCGAGATCGTAAAGTTGGGTCGGATTTTGCAAAACTTGTGTTCCCGTTGATTAAGAGAATTCCCCTTGCATTAAAAGCAGCCAAATTGGAAATAAGTGTCAACTAATTCTGGTATTTCTCCTCCGGGTTCAATACCTAGCACAATACCTGGCGCAATACCTGGTTCAGCAGGTGGGAGCGAAATTATTAAAGAGGGCGCCAACGGTATGATAAAAGCTACCGCATCTTATGATTCACAAACAGGCAATATGGTGATGGGGATTTTAACCCAATTGCACATCCCTCCTGCAATATTTAAGTCTAATGAAGCTGCCCTAGGAGAATATCTCGTAACCTTGAAAAACAGTTTTGAAACCAAAGTGATTGGTAAAAGTGCTGACCCTATTTCCAAGGCAATCATGGGTTATGTAAACGATAAAAAAGCATTTCCTCGAGGTACAGCGGAAGAAGCAACAAACAATAAGAAGTTTGGTTTGAAAATGGCGCCCGACAAAAGAGTAGGGTGGATTGTGGAATTACTCCCCTATTTTTCAAATGGTGATTATGCCAGTTTTGGGAAATTAGTTGATAAAGGCAAATCGTGGAGCGATCCGAAAAATCATCAGGTTGCGCGTATGTTTATTCCCGATCTTCTTTATGTAACCCCTTTTGAAGGAACCTCTGTTTCCAGCGATGCTAATCAACCTGGAATAACTAATTTCGTTGGAGTTGCAGGGGTGGGGTTTGCCTCTGGAGAGTATTCTGCCGACAACAAGAAATCTGGGATTTTTAATTATGATCGCATTACAAAAATCGAAGATATCAAGGATGGCCCTGCCAACACCATTGCCCTTCTGCTTGTGAAGCAAAATAAGAATCACCCCTGGATAGCAGGTGGTGGCGCAAGTATCGTTGGTATTTCTGAAGGCCCTGATGCCTTGGCTCCTTTCTTGGTTCTCGAAAAAACCAATCGAAATAAAGAGAAAGAAGTCACCGGGATTGCGATCATGGCTGATGGTAAAATCCGTGAAATCTCCAACAAGATATCACCAGAAATCTTTAGAGCTATGTGCACCATTGATGGTGGTGAGAAAATCGACAACCTCGATGCAATAGCACCTATCGTCAAATAACGTAGTTAAGAAGCGTTAAAGCGTGGGGGGTAAATCCCTTTACGCTTTAATGTTTTCTATCACATTAAAAACTAGAGTCGTGTAATTCGATAATTTGGATGATCAGGCGTGAAGAGTTCTGGAAGCAATCTTGCTCCAAGGCCTGTTCGAGCAGGCAATGCAATATGCCCTTTTTCAACTTTAATTGGCTCATCTATCAACAGTGGATAAAGGGTTTTTATGTGGGCCCTAACTGTTTCTTGATAAGTCACATTGGTACAGGATGCTGAAATTTGCAATCCAGAAAGCAGAGTTAGCGGGCCGGTACAATCATGCATCAGTGCAGGTACATTAAACACTTGGGCGAATTCCGCAGCCCTTCGAGTTTCACTAATTCCACCAACCCAAGTAGGATCTATCATCACATAATCTGCAGCTTTTTGAATGAGCACCTGTCGGTATTCCTCGCGGCTAACCAGCATTTCACTTACTGCGATTGGAACTTGTGCCCGATTGCGAAAATCTGCAATGGTATCAACACAGTCAGGCCGGATGATATCCTCCATCCAAAGAGGTTTAATCTCGCGCATAGATTCAGCGATACGCAATGCAGCGGGCAAGGAAAAGAACCCATGGCCATCGAGCATCAGTTCCATTTTAAGGCCGACCCTTTTACGGATATCGTGCAAGGGTTTTAATGCCTGTTCAAGATCGGGCCAAGAAATCCGGTGCCCACCCGACTTTAAATAAACTTGATCAAGAGACCAAGTTTTCATCGCGGTGTAACCTTCAGAAAGAAGTTCTTCTGCAAGATCTGCCGCGTGGTAAACGCTGTTGTAATTATCTTCAAGAGGGCCTGGTTTGCCTGGGTCTCCATGGCCTGGCCAACCTTGGGCATCAGGTGAACCCTTAGGCCTGCGCCCATAAGAAGGCCCACCACAACTATTGTAAACGGGGATAAGATCACGAACTGGGCCACCCAAAAGCTTCCATATGGGCTGTTTGGTAAGTTGCCCTAGGATATCCCAAAGTGCAAGGTCGATGGCAGAGATCGCTCGAAGTTCACATCCTCTTGCACCAAAAGCGGAGGCTCGTTCATAAAGAAAACGCCAATGGCTTTCAATCGCAGTAGCATCCGCACCTAGTAATCTGCGGGCCATCCAGTCGTGCAAAGTAGCTGCAACAGCGTGTGGAATATAGTATGACTCGCCATGCCCGATCACGGGAGTGCCATCAACAGTTCCTGCATCGGTGTGGATACGCAGAAGTACCAACCCTGCCATGATGTCGTGTGGTATAAGAGTTTCTATTGCGACAATTCTGGGGCCGTTGCGAAAAGCGTGCTGTTGAGTAGGGCCCGATGCACGCGCAATATAATCTGAATGGTCAGATTGTTTGTTGGAAGTACTCAAGCGCATTCCTCTTGGAGTGAGGTTCGAATTGTTCTTTGCAATAACAACTCGAGCCCCAGTCTATGTTTTTGACTAATGTCGTTAAGCCTGTTTGGGCTGTAACTTTGCAGGGATGCTAATGGTTTTGGAAGCCATTCTGCTGCTTAGCCAATATTGCCTAGGGATAAGGCCGACGCCAATAAGCCCAAGTTGGCTTAGCCAAAAAGCGGTTAGGCCCCAAGCGAGTTGATCATTAAAACCATAGGCATGAAGGCCAACACCAAGTTGGTTGGTGCCAAACCATGACCAACCAGTGACCATATTTCCAGCGATCGCTAAGAGTGCAACACCACGGTTTTTAGCCATGCCTCCCCAGCGGGCATGAAGAATGATTGCGTTCCAAATCACGATAAGGAGCGCGCCATTTTCTTTGGGATCCCAGCCCCAGAAACGGCCCCAGGATTGATCGGCCCAAATGCCGCCCAGCACTGTTCCTACAAAACTGAAAAGCATTGCAAAACAAACCACGCCGTAAATCATTTGTGTCAGAGATTTGTCACGTTCAGGGGTAAGCGTGGTGGTTACTATGCCCATAACCACATAAATAATGCCTAGAAAACCAGCAACGAATGTTGCGGTGTAACCCAGTGTTACGCAAG
>JAPLNF010000188.1 GCA_026692965.1 Planctomycetota bacterium | reverse complement strand
TTCATCCACTCAGTTGGTGGCGGAAATTCTTTTATTGTTCCCATTAAATCACTTAAACTAATGCTGAAGTCGATGGGTTTTGGTAATGCCCAGTAGGCAATGTCGATCAACCAAATTGCCACCACTGATGAGGATTCTGCAGTAGTTGCGCTGAGGTTGCTAATGCGGGCGTGATTCACCATATAGCATATGGCCCAGAATGCAATTGAGCCAATGATTGCCACCATGGTGCTTCTGCTCCATGTACCAAGAAACACCGAAGCGGGATAAAAACAAATAAATTGGACAATCAATATTGCGAAGGACCAAAGAAACAATCCATTCCAAACATGGGTTGCAATGCCAAGCGCAATCCAAGAACCGCCTATCAAAATGATGCCATGCAGGCTGAGAACTATAACGACTGAGAATGTTTTTCCGAGTAGCATAAAGCCGGTGGATAAGGGGCGAAGGCGTAGCATGTTCCACCAGAAGCCTTGCAGGAATTCTGGGACGAAACCTGCAGTCCAGATCAATGCGAAAATTAAACCTACCGCATCTGAAGTGAAGAAGACTAGCATGGATTCAAAGTATCGAACGGCGTTTTCTCTAAACTTGACCCAGGGTATTTTGACTGCACCAAACAAAAGCCTGATCTCGCCCTGTATTAGGGGGATTCCAGATTTTTCAAGTTCTTCCTTACCTACGCGTGCTGCTTCTTCTACTGGGGCTCGCTGTGCAATTTCATAATTTGAAGCTTCGGGTATGTTCGTAAACCTAACCGTTCCTGCTAGGGTGATAATCAATGCGGAATAAAATAGGAGCAGTGGGAAAAGATAGGATGCAACCGCCTGCCGTAATGATTCGCCTGTGAAGCATTTCATGATTTGGAGAAATTGCGATCCGGTCATTTGGGTTATCCAATTGTTATCGTGTTGGCGCAAGCTAGTTGCATCGCTTTTTGAAGGAAAGGGCCTTGGCTATTTCCACGCCAGTTTTCAATTGGTTCATCTCTTAGTATTTTTCCATTCGCAAGTAAGATAACCCTGTCGCAAAGGGCTTCGATTTCTTCAAGTTCATGAGAAACTAGAATAACACTTCGGCCTTCTTGGCGCCAATTGATCAATAGATCTCGAACTTTTTGCCTAGCATCGAAGTCCAAGCCTTCGAGAGGTTCATCGAGAATTAGTAAAGTGGGGCTTGCAAGAATAGCCTGAGCTATTAAAAGCCTCTGGGTCATGCCCCGGGAAAATCCGCCAACGCTTTGTTCTTGTCTGTCTTCCAGTCCAACCTTGGTCAATGCTGCAATTATCATTCGGGAAAGGTCTTCTGATGCAATGCCCGAAAGTGAACCAAGAATGTGCAAAATTGCTGTGGGTGTTAGGTGCGAAGGAAAAACGGGGGATTCTAAAACCGCACCAATGTGCTTCAAGGTTGAACGATCTGAAACTGGTTGTGAAAACCTTGTTATTGAACCAGAGTCGGGTTTGATTAAACCCAATGCGAGTTTCAAAAGTGTAGATTTTCCAGCACGGTTAGATCCAACCAGCCCAATGATTGTGCCCTTGGGTATACTCAAACAGACGTGATCCAAGGCCTGAATCTTCGATCTTCGAATCGTTTTGAAAGCCCTGCAGACATTCTCAAGTTTTAAAATACATTCGGTCATATTGTTTTTATAGCTATTTTTAATTGATCAGCACAGCCGTAACCCCAATGAAAGCTAGTGTTTTAGTCGTTTATTCTATCAGAGTGATTTGAATCCCGCTTTGCAGTACTCTTTCAAAGGCACTTCGGATTTTTTCGATGCGTTCGTTGTAGTTTCCAATGATAATTTTTTCGCTGTTCAACGTGGTTGCTCCTGTAGGAGAGGTGTTCCCTTTGATCTGACATTTTACCAGAAAGTCCATTGCTGCTGCGGTACCTGTGCTTGTGGAGTTGGTTTCAAAAAGTTGTCCGAATGCAATGCTGTGTACACTTACAGGGTTTTTAATAGTTGAATAACCACTTGGGTTGGCAGTGGTAAGGTTGCACACATATTGCAAAGTATTTAAAGCAGAGGTGGCGTCGGCTCCAGAACTACCCGCATCGGCGATGCTAGTGAATTTGGAAAGATAAGCCCCACCCGATTGGAAAGTACCGCTTGCATTGCTTGTTGGTTGCCCATCAGTTTCAAAAATAATCATTTTGTTGGCGCCTTTTCTACCGTTAAAACCAGTTGCGCTGCTGAACTGATTGTAGGCGGCCATGAATGACATTTCTGGATCGGTCCCCCCATCAGCATTAGGGATTTCCCCTGAAGATTTGTTGTCCCATTGGCCAGCATCAATGCTGCTAGAAGAAATTGTTCCAAGATAAGAGGTGTTGAAACTACTGCCGTAGGGTCGAATTTCTGCATTTGGATCACTTAAACTATCTAGAAGAGAGTAAGGGTAAAAAAGGGCGTTACTCATGCGGGTGTAATCTTTGCCCATCGGAACCCGTGCCACATTATAGTTATCAAGGGTCGAAAAATAGATGAGGGCAGCCTGGTCATTAGGATGATTTTTTTGAATGTCGACAATGGCAGATTGAATTCCAGCCTTGAGCTGCCAAGTTGCTGATTCGTGCGAGGTACCGGGCAGCCAATTCCTTCCGATCCGATAATCGGATAAAAAGGAGAGGAAGGACACAGGACCAAACCAGAAGTTTAATCTGGGATGAATGGGGTTGTCGTTGTAATGCATGTAAGGCGCTGGACTGGCAGTGAGGCTTGCCTTAGCGGTGATTTTGGTTGTGCCGTAGGCCGTGGCGTTTTGTCCATAAAGAATTTGAGTTTGATTTCCTGCACCAATAACATAATCGATATAAGCGCGCCAGAATTTTTGATCAAGTGTACCACCTGTGTCTGGTATGGTTGTTGGGATCGAATCGTAGTAAAGAACTCGACCAGCACGCATATTGTCAGGGAATACTTTGGGGCCAGAATTAATCCAGTTCATTACCGCAGTGTAATTAATCTTGTAGCTTGTTGTGCTTGCAGTGCGAAACTTGCCGTTGTTTGTGCTGAACAGCAAGGAATTGTCATCACAAGGAGTCGTACTGTTGGAGCCATAAAAGAAGAATTTTTTGCGCCAATCGTTTGCTGCTCTTGGGTCGGGTGGCCACATGTAAAAAGTTTTACCATAGTAGCCAGGCCCCATAGTAAAGCCTTGGAAATCCGTATACCCAGCAGACTCAAACGCTACATTTTTGGCGTGGGAGTTGGCTTGAGAAGTGGTATTGCCAGAAACATATTGCTGCACGGTGGAAGCATAAGGGGAGCCTGTATTATTGGGAACTGCGCCAAGATTATAACCATTGGTTTTGGGCCAGCGATCTCCGCCCATACCAGTAGAGGAGCTTGTAAACTGGACTGGGGTATTTGATTGGTCTTGGAAATTGTCGGGTGCTGGTAGGGCGAAATTGGTAGAAGTTGTACGCCAATTATAGGGCGAAAGGGGCCTGTAAAAAGCATTGATGTAAGAACCATCTGCCTGCTTGGAATAAAAGTCTTTTACGATTGGGGGCCCGTCATTTGTCTCGATGGTATGGTTGTTGGGTGCGGAATCGCCGTTTTGGGTTGTGCGTTGCATTACGGATGTAATCGTCGACCAAGGTCCAAATCTCGGGATATTTGGGTCGGGATTCATGGATCCTGAAATCGAACCATTCGTAGGATAGGCAGGAATACTGTTGAAGCGCATGGAACCAGAATAATCCAGAATAATGGCTAAATCTCTGGGTCGATGCACAGCCGTTGCTGTAGCGGTTGCAGAAAAAGCAGAGTAATTGAAGAAGTTTGCAAGAGAAGTTGGCTGACTAAAAGAAACATCTGTTTTCACAGCACTCCAGTTTTCAGTTGCTGGTTTGCTGCCTGTAAAGATAGTCTGAAACTTGCCTAAAACTGCATCATAATTGTAATAACCAACTTGCGTTGTCAATTGGCTTGCTTGAAGGGTTTGCCCCATGATTGTTGATGCTTGAATTGTGCTTAATACCAATCCATTGACAGCATTCTTGTTGTTATCACTGCCGGCGTCACCAGTCAAACCACGCGAGCCTGAAAGTGCTGCTGCATCAGCAACGCTTTGTAGCTGGGATTTTGTCTGCGCCAGGATTCCTATATCTACAGCCAAGGCAATTATTCCAACCAAGGCTACCATGCTGACCGCAAGCATTGGAAGGATGGCGGCTTTTCTAGTTTTGTTTATTAAAGTTATGTTTGTCATGGTTTATATCCTCTTAGTTGCCTTCACTGTTCATGATGGTTGCAGCCTCGAATGTAAACGATGTGGGCAGAAACAAAAGGAGTGGTACTGTGGGGGTATAAGTGCCTGAAATCTTAACCATGATTGCACCACCAAATTGCGCATCATTCCAGTTGCTGTTAGCAATTGTTGCGCCTGTTGATGTGTTTACATTCTGAACGGACACTGTGTAACCGGATAACATGTTTTCTGTACCAAGCATTTTCGTGGTAACCACATTGCTAACCTCAGTGGTGGTTGTTCCATCGCCTGTATGAACGACTGCATATCTTGCTGCTTCCCTTACAGCATTATTTGAAACTTGAACAAGATAATAATACCTCCCGTACTCGAGTATCCCCATAAGCATCGTCAGGAAAACAACGAGGACTACAGCCATTTCTACCATGGCTGCCCCTTCTCTTTTTTTTGTGATATTTGAACTAGGCAATAACAATGGATCGCTTCCTTTAGTTCGTAGGTAATGTTGCATTGATGGTAAAAGGATCATCTACAAGCGAAACCATGGTTGCGGATGATGTCAATGAACTTGGGCTGAACATATTGAAATTAATGGTGTTCACATCAGCATACGGGATTGCAACTGTAACCTTGAAGATTTGACCTTTTACCGCTTCGTATGGGTGTGTGATGGGGCTGCCGGTAAGGGCTGCAAATTGTACCGTGACATTTGTAGAGGGCAGACCAGCCCTTGCAATGGTGTCCTTCACAATAGAAGTTACCGAAGGGGTGCCAGAATTTAAATTGATCTGTGTGCTAGAACCAGTTGAATTAATAATCAGGCCCTGAGCAGAAAGTCGTGCGCCCTCTCTGGCTGCATTCGATAAAATTTGCTGCACTTGCGCCATGCGGGAAAGCTCAAGTAAGCCAACTACCATCAAGAACACAAACGGCGCGCAGACAGCGAGTTCGACCGCTACCACACCTTTCCGCGCCCTATGGTTTTTCAGTATCAGGTTCATTCCAAGAAATACCGTGAGAATGCAAGGGTTAAAAAGATTACACCGCCATTACTATTGTAAACCTAGGTCACAAAACACGAAAAGAGAAATTAAAAGCACGAAATCGCCCAAAATAATCTGAGCGTTATTATTTGTCGTAAAGTGTTGCTCGGATTTGGTTTGTGTTGTTTTGTGGTGAGCGTTGGAAGGGCTCGGCTACTTTTTTATGGAGGGATTCCCTGTGATAGGGTTTTCTTTGCTAGGAAGAAACTCAACTTCGATGCCCGTTTCAGAAATAACGGGGTGCTTTTCAAACTGCGTTGTAACCCTCGCAGTTAACAT
>JAPLNF010000187.1 GCA_026692965.1 Planctomycetota bacterium | reverse complement strand
CCCGCTACTTTGGCCCCCTGTGATTGTAGGAGTAATAACTTGGCCATTTGCACCAACCATGGCTACACCAGCATGAACTGTCCCGCTAGCGACGCCGGCCATGTTTAAATTATATTGCCCAGCAGCAGCCCCAGGGATTACCACAAGGTCCAATGCGCCTCTGCTGGAAAGACTAGCGGAAGGATTGGAATTCGTGGAATTACTGCCCTGAGAACCAATAGTACCACCGCCACCGGTTAGGTTGATATCAACAGGGTCAAAGAAGCCAACTAAACCTGAAAACCCTGGAATAAGTCGCTGAATTACTGCTAGCAACTGAGTCATGATTACGCTGCTAGTAGCATTTATATCTGCGGTGGCACTAGCCGCTGCAATTATTCGGGTAAACTCTTCTCTTAATTCTTCCGCGATTCGGTCGATAACAGAATCAGCGGTTGGGCGGGCGGTATTGGTTGCAATCACATTATTTACTGAAAGGCGATAGGTGTCAGTGGTGCCATTATTTCCCGATATCTCAATGTAAAAATTCTCGGATGCGGATACTGGGAAAGTAAGATTAACCACTCCGCCCAAGGCGCTACCATTTACACTTCCAACTTGAATGTTTTCCCCATTGCGATGAACAAAAGCCCTGATGTTTCCCTGCAAATTTGCAGATGGAGTCAGCACCAAAGTTATATTGCCAGTAAGATCTGCAACACCATGAAAGACATCGGCATCGCCAGCGAATTGGATATTAGCGCTGGAAGTCGTGTAGGAGTGAGTATTATCAAGAGGGAAGGAGTAGGCATCATTAATAGTGCCACCAAAATCATCAACTGGGGCTGTAATAAGTGAACTAAGATAAACCACATTAAAGATGTAATCGCCTGTGCTTTGACCATAGCCAGCAACTCTTACATAAACAATTTCGCCAGCATTCAAGTTTAATGAAAGGGAGCTATTCAAGGAAGAAGCACTGGCATCATCATTTTCGCCCAACAATTGACCATTTTCTGAATAAACGGCAATCGTGGTATCTAGGCCATTCGATGTGGGGTTTGCGGAAGCCCTGAATGCATATCTGCCACTTCTATTAATAGCGACTTTGTAAAAATCAAGATCGCCATTGCTTCCGATGGAACCATTTACGGTGCCAACCGTGGTGTTTGGGGTGGCGGTGGTGGAAATAGGAAGGTTGGTTGCAAGAGCGATGGTGTTGCCCACGATGTCTGTGACTGGAGTTACCGAAATATTATAGGCCCCGGTGGTACCCGCAGCACCTGAAACCATGAAGTAATAAACCGCATCACGGACTACCTGCAGGCTAATTATGCTAGTTCTATCGGTGCTGGAATTACCATCATTGTAAGCAAGTAAAATGTTCCCGGTGGAATCATAAACAAAAAGGTAAGAGTTAAGAGCACTATTATTTGTTGGAGTAACATTGATGGTGATGGAACCATCGGCGGTTGCTTTATATAAAAACACATCATTATCTGTTGAGGGATTGATGGTGCCCGCCGTATTACTGACGGCGTTAGTTGAAGAAACAATCAATCTCGTTGCACTTTCACCGGCTTGGTTGGCATGATCATCTGCTGCTGAAATAGAAGCAGAAATCGTGTAGGCCCCAGTGCTGGATCCGTTACCCGAGGCTTGGAGGTAATAAGTTTTCCCAGTTAGCACATTGATTGAAATTAAACTATTTGATCCGGAACCAGTATTATCATCCCCTAGAATAAGTACTTTGTCTGAATTATAAAGATAAAGATAAGTGTCGAGGCCACTAATAGCCCCTGCAGCTAATGAAATGGTAAGTACACCAGGCGATAACGCAGTAAACGTGAAGAAGTCTTGATCGCCAGCACTGGAAATATTGCCGGTACTGGGCACACCAACAGAAAGAGTTGTTGCATTGGTGAGATCAGTTCCAGCGCCATCATTTTCAGCAACTGTAGGGGTGAGGTCTGTCACTGAAATATCAAATTGGCCGATTGTTCCAAAATATCCTTTAACTTGGATGTAATAAACACCCTTTTTACTAACCTGAAAAACCACTGAACTATCAGTGGAAGTTCCTGAATTATCGTTGGAAGCTATAACATTACCCGAAGCATCTAAAATGGAAATGATGGTGTCGAGATTACTACCAACGGCCTTGGAAACAGAAACTTGTATTGGCCCACTTCGGTTGGTAGTGAAGCTAAATACATCAACATCAGTGGCAGATTCGATAACCATTTGGGCGTTTGTCAACGACCCAGAATTGGTGCCTGAAGAAAGGATTATGACTCCCACGGATGGGGATGATGTAGGGTTGAAAACATTGGCATAATAATCTGTAAAATCAGCAGGTTTTGTCACTTGAAGCCTGTAATCACCTGTTAATCCCGCACCTAAAACACGGATATAAACTTGTTGCCCAACTGTAAGTAAAGGTAGAGCAAATGCTGAATCACCTGCATTGGCACTGGAAAACTCCAGCAAGGTTGTACCATCTCTTCCAATAACTTCTATAACAGGGGGCAGAGTTAATCCCTTTGTGGCGGCCACCTCAATTTCGTATACCCCTTCCACATCGGCAGTAAAACGGAACACATCAATATCGGTGGCTGAATCTATTCTCCTGTTTTGAGTTGCAATATTACTGGTAAATGAAAGAAGGGTTGCGGAGGTATCGAGCAAGTTCCCTACATCATCCCTTACAATATCTCGAACACTTGCAGACACTTTGAAATCCTCGGTGCCTGATCTGTATGTTACCTTAATGTAGTAATCATTACCTGAAACCACAGAAACATTCACCAGACTGTTTAGCCCAAGACCACTATCATCATCTTCCGCTATAAGGTTTCTACTGGAATCATAAATCCGTATGTAAGTGTCTGCGTTACTATTACCATTATCCCGGGTGGCGAAATTGATCCCGCCCGTCGCGTATGCTCTGTACTTATAATAATCTGCCTCCCCAGCAATCGAAATCTTACCGCTAATTGGTGTAGTAGTTGTAAGATCAATGGCAGTTTCGAAAGAGGAACCAGAGATAAGGGTAATGGCAGTCGCCGAAACCTGATAAGCCCCGGTTCCAGATCCTAAAACTGTTGCCTTAATGTAGTAATCATTACCTGCAATCACAGAAACACTTGCCAAACTATTTAACCCAGAACCGCTATCGTCATTTTGTGTAATAAGTACTTTGTCAGAATTGTAAATCGTCAGGAGGGTATCAACCCCACTGCTGTTAATGGCATCCATGGCGAAATTGATCCCGCCCGTCGCTGTTGCTGTCCCCAGCAATCGAAATCTTACCGCTAATTGGTGTAGTAGTTGTAAGATCAATGGCAGTTTCGAAAGAGGAACCAGAGATAAGCATAATGGCGGTAGCCGAAATCTGATAGGCCCCGGTTCCAGATCCTAAAACTGTTGCCCTAATGTAATAAATACTATCAAGTGTTACAGAAACGCTGGCCAAACTATTTAACCCAGAACCACTATCGTCATCTTGTGCAATAAGTACTTTGTCCGAATTGTAAATGGTTAGGTACGCATCACTAACACCAGCAGCACGGCTAGCATCCATGGCGAAATTAACCACGCCCGTCGCTGTTGCTGTGTACTTATAATAATCTGCACCCCCAGCAATCGAAATATTACCGATAATTGGTGTAGTAGTTGTAAGAGGAATGGCAGTTTTGAAGCTTTTGACATTCGGGTCTGCTGGAAAAGCGTAAAGGCCACCATAGGTGGTGAAGGCAGCAGTCTGCCCTGCATTATAATAGACCGTAGCAGAATCATCAAAGAATACATTGAGGCCAAGTGATGGCGGGGAACCATTTAAATTAATAGTATTTAAACTGGGGCATCGATAAAAACTATAATCGCCAATCGAGGTAACACTGCTCGGTATCGTGACACTCGTCAGACTGGAACAACCTCCAAAAGAGTAGCTACCGATTGAGGCAACTTTTGACCCTAAGGTTACGCTTGTTAATTTCGTAAAGCCATAAAAGGCATAATCACCGATTGAGGTAACGCCATTTCCGATAACTAGGCTTGTCAATCCTGTACAACCTTCAAATGCATTTTCGTCAAGTGTTGTAACACTGTCAGGTATTATGATACTTTTAAGTTTTGAACAATTTCCAAACGCAAGTTGTCCGATTGCGGTGACGCTATTTCCGATGGTTACACTAGTCAAATTCGTAAAGCCATAAAAGGCATAGTTGCCGATTGCGGTGACGCCATTTCCGATAACTACGCTTGTTAAACCTGTACAACCTTCAAATGCATTTCCGTCAAGTGTTGTAACACTGTCAGGTATTATGATACTGGTAAGCTTGGAACAATTTCCAAACGCAAGGTATCCGATTGAGGTCTCTTTTGAATCATTTGCGAAGGTTACGCTTGTCAAATTCGTAAAGCCATAAAAGGCATAGTCGCCGATTGAGGTAACGCCATTTCCGACAACTAAGCTTGTTAAACCTGTACAACCATAAAATGCAGTTGGGTCAAGTGTTGTAACGCTGTCAGGTATCGTGATGCTGGTGAGATTAGAGCACCCATAAAATGCATAAGCACCGATTGAGGACACATTTGAACCAGTTGCGAAGGTTACGCTTGTCAAATTCGTAAAGCCATAAAAGGCATAGTCGCCGATTGAGGTAACGCCATTTCCGATAACTACGCTTGTCAATCCTGTACAACCATAAAATGCAGTTGGGTTAAGTGTTGTAGCACTGTCAGGTATTGTTAAGCTGATTAAACTACTGCAACCATAAAAGGCATAATCACCGATTGAGGTAACGCCATTTCCGATGGTTACACTAGTCAAATTCGTAAAGCCATAAAAGGCATAATCACCGATTGAGGTAACGCCATTTCCGATAACTACGCTTGTCAATCCTGTACAACCATAAAATGCATTTCCGTCAAGTGTTGTAACACTGTCAGGTATTGTGAAGCTGGTCAAGCTACTGCAACCATAAAAGGCATAATCACCGATTGAAGTCACTTTTGAACCAGTTGCGAAGGTTACGCTTGTTAAATTCGTAAACCCACCAAAGGCAGAGTTACCAATGCTGGTTAATGGTAGGCCACCGATAGTCGATGGAATGATTACTGCACCACCAACACCCGTATAACCAATGATGGTAATCTCAATACCGTTTGTGGAAGTGGTAAATTCTGTCACGGCTGGAAGGCCCTCATAGAGCGAAGCCCAACCAGTGGCGCTGGTAAGGTAGTAGATCTTGGCTTCAGCATTCACACCTGAAAAGACATCGCTAGGTTCCACTCTACCACCATTATCTATTGATGGAGGTGAGCCTTCAAAGTTAATACTCGTCAAGTTACTACAATTCTTAAACGCATGAAACCCAATGGTGGTAACACTGCTCGGTATCGTGATACTCGTCAAGTTACTGCAACTTTGAAACGCCCCGTCGCCAATGCTAGTGACTGGTAGGCCACCGATAGTCGATGGAATGATTACTGCACCACCAACACCCGTATAACCAATGATGGTAATCTCAATACCGTTTGTGGAAGTGGTAAATTCTGTCAAGGCTGCAATATTCATCGTTACTTGCACCGCAGTGGCAGAAGCTAATAAGCCATCGAAAGCTTTGACAGTGAAGGCATTAATCGTGCTACCGAAATTTGCTGCAGTGTAGACCAGGCTTTCGCCTGCAAAAAGAAGTGTGGTGCCTGCAACAACAGTCACACCGTTCTTGGTTAGTGTTCCGCTGTTGACAGACTCAATACGAAAAGAAATTGCATTCGCTTCTGTATCTACTTCGTTTGCTGCTGCTGCCAGGGTTGCGTAAGGGATGGTGTAGGGGACACCTTTGCTTGCACCTGTAAGGATACTAATGGTGGTAAGGGTAGGTGCGGTGTTGTTTGGAATGATATTCACAGTTACAGTTGCTGCAGCACTATTAACGGTGCCATCATTCACCTTGAAGGTAAAGGTATCTGAGCCGTTGGCATTCGCATTAGGTACATAAGTGAATGCCCCTGTTGCTGCGTTTGTAATGGTGACCACGCCCTTTGAACCCTGCGATATTACTGAGTAAGACGAGGCGGTACCTTCAATATCGGAAGCTGTAAGTGTACCCGTATAGGTGATGTCTTCCGTTGGAGCGATGGTTTGCGCATTGGCAACTGGTGCATCATTCACCGCAGTAATATTCACATTAACGGTTGCAGCAGCACTGTTCACCGTGCCATCGTTCACCTTGAAGGTAAAAGTATCTGAGCCGTTCGCATTCGCATTAGGTACATAAGTGAATGCCCCTGTTGCTATGTTTGTAATCGTGACCACGCCCTTCGTGGCCAGAGTTCTAATAGCATAAGTAATTGCGCTGCCTTCAACATCAGAACCCGTTAGCGTTCCGGTATAAGGAGTGTCTTCCATGAGGGAGATGGTTTGCACATTGGCAACTGGTGCATTATTCACTACAGCAACATTCACTTTGACTTGAATTGCGGATGAGGAAGCTAATAAGCCATCGAAAGCTTTAACGGTAAAGGCATTAAGAGCACTACTATTATTTGCAGCAGTGTAGACTAGGGTTTGGCCTGCGGAAAGAAGTGTGGTACCTTCAACAACAGCCACACCGTTCTTGGTTAGTGTTCCGCTGTTGACAAGCTCAATACGGAAGGAAACGAGATCGCCTTCTGCATCAGATAAATCTGATGCAGCTACTAAGGCTGCGTAATTGATGGAGAAAGGCGTGTCTTTGGTTGCGCCTGTAAGAAGACTGATAGTGGTAAGCGTGGGCGCGGTGTTGTTAAAAGCCCCGATATCAGAGGTAATGCGTTTAAATCCCCGCTGATCCAAACCACTGACAGGCAAAGTCCTACTAATAATTGCATTGCCAGCAGCAATAGCAACGCTGCCTCCGCCTAAAGCCATGGTGAAGGTAGGCCCACCATTGTTTTGCAAGTCGCCAAGATTAAGTTCCGCGCTGGTTGCCTTAGTGGCCCAGAGAGTAAGCCCTGATTGAGTAACAAGATTATTCGCCGCTGTGGAAGAGCCAATCAGGTTGACTTTGCCATTACCTGTATAATCGTTACCTTTGGTGCTATTGGCAATAATAGTGTTGGCAATATTGAGGGTGCTGCTGTTGAAGGTGCCGCCGCCGTTGTTGGCAGAATTGCCCACAATGGTGGAGTTACGAAGATTAAGTGTAGCGATGTTCCGGATGCCACCACCGTCCTGATTCGCAGTATTGCCAAAGAGGGTGGAGTTAGTGATGGTAAGAGTACCAAGGTTATTTTCTATTCCGCCGCCGCCGCCAGTGGTTGCTTTATTATTCGAAAGGGTAGAACTTGAGACGGTAAGGGTATCGTCAGTTCTAATGCCACCACCATATTTTGCAGAATTATTGGAGATGGTAGAGTTGGAGACCGTGGTTGCTCCATTGTTTTCTATAGCGCCCCCACCGTTAATTGCAGCATTGCCGGACAGGGTGGATTGGGAGATATTAAGGGTACCGAAGTTTCTGATGCCACCACCGTTCTGATTCGCAGTATTGCCAGAGATGGTGGAATTGGAAATGCTAAAGGTGCCGAAGTTATTTTCGACGCCACCACCTGAACTAGAAGTAGCTTTATTGTCCGATATAGTGGAGTTAAGAACGGTAAGGGCACCGTCGGTTCTAATGCCGCCACCATACTTTGCAGAATTATTCGAGATGGTAGAATTATTCGAGATGGTGGTCGTTCCATTGTTTTCTATAGCACCCCCACCGTTGATTGCGGCATTGCCAGAGAGGGTAGAATCGGAGACGGTGAAGGTGCCTATGGCGGCGTTTACGATACCGCCACCAAAGGTTGCGGTATTACCAGAAAGAGTAGAATTTTTGACTGTGAGATAGCCATAATTGTCGATACCACCACCGTAGTTTGCTTTATTGCCGAAAAGTTTGGAATTTGTGACTGTGAGAATGCCTAAATTTTCGATGCCACCACCGTAGCTCGCTTTATTGCCAGAAATGGTGGAATTTGTGACTGTGAGGGAACCTGAGTTATTAAAAGCACCACCACTGCCAGAAGTAATTGCTCCCGAGATGGTAGCGCCAAAGATGCTAAGATTACTTCCCGGCGCAATATTAAAAATGTTAAAATTGCGAGTGGGTACGCCATTATTACCACTGATATTAAGTGCAGAATTACCAAGGCCATTAATGGTAAGATCAACTGTGCCACCACCTGAAATAAAAGTATTCAAGATAGTAGGTAGTGAAGTACCCGAAGTTAGAGCGATGGTAAAAGAACTAGCACCAGTTAAATTAAAGCCGATACCATCATTGCCAGGGGTAGTGTTGGCCAGATTAATAGCAGCACGAAGCGAACCAGAACCAGCGGTATTGCTATCACCGGTATTAGTAACTTGAATACCGAAGGAATATGCACCGATATCGGAAGTTGTACGATTGATGCCGCGCTGATCTAATCCATTGATAGGTGCTGCATTACCAGCGCCAATAGCGGCACTGCCAGATAGCAGGGCCATGGTGCATGTAGGGCCACC
Source organism: Planctomycetota bacterium (assembly GCA_026692965.1). GTDB lineage: Bacteria > Planctomycetota > Planctomycetia > Gemmatales > Gemmataceae > UBA969. The sequence goes on along the minus strand of JAPLNF010000187.1, from coordinate 4,181 downwards.
ATTGTTTAGTAAGAGGCCAAGATTAGGATCGCCGGAAATGTTTCCCGAACCTGTCGTTATGCTAGAGGCATTTGTTATAGATCCATCTTCCAAAAGGTTATTAAGATTAGTACCGATGGTGCCGCTGCCGTCGTAATCGCCGCTGCTGGTACCATTGATGGTACTATTGGCAATAATGGTGTTAGAAATATTGAGGGTGCCGCTGTTATAGACGCCGCCGCCTTGGGTACCGGCGTTGATTACGGAATTGCCAGAGATGGTGCAATTAGTAAGGGTGAGGCTACCACCATTCCTATATTTATTGTAAATACCGCCACCGTTGTAGGATGAGGAATTGCCAGAGATGGTGGAATTGATGACCGTGGTAACATTGTTGTTGAAGATTCCGCCGCCGCTGCCGAAGGCACCATTTGCACTATTGCCCGAGAGGGTGGAATTAGTGAACATAAGGGTGCCAGCGTTCCAGATACCGCCACCACCATTGTTTGAAGTATTGCTCGAGAGGGTGGAATTGGAGACGTTGAGTGTGCCATAGTTTACGATCCCACCGCCGCCAGTGCCCGCAGTATTGCCCGAAATGATGGAATTGCTGACCGTGAGGGTACCAGAGTTATTAAAAGCGCCACCCCGATCGGAGGTTTGGGCCCCGGAAACAGTTACGCCAGAGATGGACAAAGAGCCACCAGAGTCGATGTTGAAGATGTTGAAGTTACGGTAAACATCACCGTTATTACCGCTGATATTAAGCGCAGAATCATCAGGGCCGGTAATGGTAGCTGTGCCTTGGTGGCCTAAGTCATTCTCCCTAGTGATGGTCAGGGCGCCTGCTAATGATTGAGATTTAATATCCGGCAAAGCAGATTGTAGAGTAATCGTGTTAGCGCCATTCGTAAACATCGAGGAAGCGAAACTAATCGTTTCGTCGAATAAGGTTGCATTGGTATCGGTAATCGCCTGTCTTAATGAACCTGGGCCTGAATCTGCAGTGGTGGTAACGATAATGAAATGAAATACCGGTAGCGTAAGATTCGCACTTTCATAATCAATTGCGCTAGCGATAAGAGAATTTGAAACTTGCCCGACTTGAAACTCAAGAACTTCATCCCCACCTTTTCCGGTTAAATTACTACTAGCGCCGATATCAGCCTGGGTAATGCTAGCCAACTGCTCTACAAACGCTTTGCCTGCATCCGTGCTTGCAATCGAACAACCATAAAGAAGAATATCCGCATCGGCAGTAAGGAAACTTCCCCATGATGCAACCTGAATTGTACCGGCAGTTAAAACTGTGGAATCGAACGCCTGATTTCCAAAATACAATGCACCATCATTTCCATGGCTGATAATTCTAAGCACTGGCACATTGGCAAGGCCTTTAAGCGCAGTGGTGATCTGGCTAACAACATCGCGGTTGCTATCGATCGAAACAACCAACGAACCTTTTAATTCATCAACAGGGATGGTTGCAATAAGGGAAGAATCAATAAGGACAACGCCTTTGGTTGCAGCGGCCTGCAAAGCAACATCATCAAGTTTGTGAACCAATTGAAAAGGTGAAGAAGAAAAATCAGAGGTATCATTGGAGCAAAAATAAACCTGACTGGAACGGTAATCGGTTGAGTTTTGCTGCAGGCGGATGTCATCAACAAGCGTGATGGAGTTTGCTGCACAGTTGTTTTCGGAAATACCAATTGCAAGGTCGTGGAAGGCAGGCATGGCTTTGGCATCGGGGGTAAGTCTAACTTCCAAATGCTCAACCGAAAGACGACCATTCTTAGAGCGCTTAGATTTAGATTCAAACAGCGATTTGAACCAGCCCTTATGTTTAATATTATTCAATTGAATCTTTCTTATCTGTTAAAAAAATATATCACGGAACTAAATATACAAAAATTGTAAATAATCCTAAAACAGTGCACAAGAATAAATACCTTGAATTATCAACAAAACCAACAACAAAAGTTGTTATTGTCAGGTTAAAACAATTATTATCATGACCAGAATTTTAGTCATACGAATGGAAATACGAAAAAACTTAAAAAGCTTTAAAACAGCTACAATCAGAAAAAAAAATATGAAAAAAGGACTAATAAACCGTTGCTAGGCAAAATAAAGCCAAAGAAAGAAGGGAATGTAGCAATGAAACAAATTCTTTCGCCACAAATCGTCCAAAACAAGCAATTAAAACAATACCTTTAGGAGTTTTGGTTCTATTACTTTTTAGGTGCTGGCGTATATTTTGACTGCAAGGCTTTAAACTCCGCGTCCTTTTTCAAGGAATCGAATGAATCGTCTGAACTAACAGCCTGCCCCCAAACCCCTTGCCTTTGGGGTTCTGGAAAAGCTTCAATCATTTTCTTTAACAATTCAACGGCCTTTTTCTTGTACAAATCCGCCTGCGGTTTGAGTTCAGGCTTGGCATCGGAATCCATCTCAAGTTTACCACCAGAAATAGAATAGACCCCAGCAGCATTTAATACCGTTTGCACGGATGGGGTTGGATTTTTTGCAAGTGCAGCATCTGCATCTTCAATTGCACCTTTGATATTATTTTGGGTTGCACGCAAAAAGCCTCGCATGGTTAAGGCTTCGATAATTTGGCCAGGTTCCGCATCCTTGCTTGCAAGCACCATGGTAAAATCGTCTTGGGCAAGATCCTTCCAAGCGCTAACTAAAAGCATGGCCCTGCGCACACGCGACTGAGTGTCCTCAGGAAGCATGGCTGCACTTCGGCTTAAGTCAGACAATGCAGGCCCCAACAAATTCAAAGACCGCTGGCAGATTCCACGCCCTTTATAAGCCAGAGGATCAAGGGGCAAATCCTTCTTCGGGTCATGCGTGGCAAAATAATCATCAAATGCTGTTTTGCTTTCTGCATACTTATCCAATTCAAGCAAAATCTTCGCTTTCAAAAGATGGGAAAGGCTGTTGCTAGGATTTAATTGCACTGCAAGATTGCATAGTGGAAGTGCTTTTTCAAAATTCTTGGTAACGTAAAAAAGCTCTGCTGCTATAAGATAGTCTTCGATTTTGTCTTTGTTGAGAAATCGCAAATTACCTGCTTGAATAAAGTCCTCTGTTGCTTTCTGGATTTCTTTAGGCTGCAAATCGAGGTAAGCTAAACCACGCCAATGGTAGGAATCACCACTAATCGGATTGGTCTTGATGTTCTTAGTAAACAATTCAATAGCTTCAACATTCTTGCCATCCTTGCGGTAGCAAAGAGCAAGATTATTAATACCTCGTGGGTCTGTAGGTTTAAGTTTAACGGCTTCCTCGAAATTCTTCTGGGCATCTTTAAATTTGTTCATTTCAAAGAACAAATTTCCTTCATTAATCAACACATCAAATCTAGGCATACCGTATTTTTCCGCCTTTCTAAAGTCTTCAAATGCTTCAGAATAGTCAGATTCGGCGGCGCTAGTTTTGCCACGCATTAGTTTTCCATCTACAATGCCACGCACGAGATAAGCGGGCCCGAGGTTGGGCCGGGTTGCGATGCAGGAAGTAAGCGAAGCACGGGCAGCAGCCCATTGTTCCTGCCTAACTTGACAAACTGCAGTAAGAAAATTGGCCCAGAACATCTCGGGGTCTTTTCGCAGAGCTTTTTCAAAAAAATCTTGAGCAGCGGCGTAATCATTTTGATTAAAAGCACCCATCCCAAGAAAGAAGAACTCCGAAGCACGCACGGGGGCGATGGTCTTAGCTTTTTCAAATTCTGCCTGAGCTTCGGGCAATTTTGATAGTGTTTTTAACAAATCCCCCTTGATCAAATGGAAGATATGGTTTTCCTTTGCAAACCCAACGGTTTTCTCCATAATCTCTAGCGATTCCAACGACCGTTTCTTCAATTCTTCTGCAGAAATATCAGGCAACGGCATGGCGTTTCTGCGAGCGAGAATAACAGCTAGCTCGAGTGCTTCATCCGTCAATTGTTTTTTTTCTGCATCAGAAAGGTGATCAGGAAGATTAAGCTTATATGCTTTATCTTCAATATAATTAATACCTACAATCGTAAGCCCCTTGGCTGCTTCGGAAATCGAGCTTTCTCTTGCTTCAGTGCGATTGCCCATGGCATCAGAAGAATGAAAAAGCGTCTCATCGTAATGCTTTGAAAAAAGGCTCATATCGCTTGTCGCTTTGATCCGCTTTTCTGCTTGTATTAGAAGTGCATTGGAAGA
>JAPLNF010000186.1 GCA_026692965.1 Planctomycetota bacterium | reverse complement strand
GCTGCTGCCTTGATTGGTGGTTTACCTATGATTTCTGAAATCCTTCGTAGCAAGGCGAACATCGACAACGGTGCCAAAAGCAGGTTTGCAAACTTCTTTCATGGTATGTTTCTTTTACTATTTGTTGCGCTTGTACCATGGCTGATTCATAGCATTCCCTTGGCATCACTTGCAGCACTTCTGGTTTATACAGGCTATCGGCTGGCATCACCCGGCGAATTTATTAAAACCTACAAAATTGGACCTGAACAGATTCTTGTTTTCGCCACGACCACCATTGCAGTTTTAGCGACCGACCTCTTGATAGGTATTGCAATCGGTATGTTCCTAAAGGTACTAATTCATCTTTGGAATGGAGCTAAGCTAAAGCATTTATTCCAGCCAGATCTAACCGTTGATGTTGTGGATGCAGATCATGTTGTTTTGAAGGTGCAAGGCGCAATGATTTTCACTAATTGGCTATCTTTCAAAGGCAGTTTGCGAAAAGTGACAAGCTACAAGGAAATCAAGATTGACCTAGGTCGTTCTAACCTCATCGATCACACGGTTATGGAAAGCCTTGAAGAATTAATTCATGAACCGCATGGAGAAAAAGGCAGGATTGAAGTCACTGGGTTGGATGAACTCAAGCCTGTTTCCAAGCACCCAAATGCTGCAAGAAAAAGCATTGTGATGGCAAGTCCCTTTTATAAACCAAAAATCTAATGGTACAGCACTAATTTACCGGCTTGATCGAAATCTTGATTTTACTTAAGATCTGAATTTATGAGCTTCCATTCACATACAAATTCAATGCATTCTTCTGAAACTGGGTCGGAACACCCTGAAAACAAACTTGACCATCTGGCTGAAATTATAAGCCATGCTGCACATCTGTTGCCCGCACAAGGGCCGATAACCACCTTCGTGCATCATAATCCGCTGCATCTTTTTGAATCAAAGCCATTTCATGAATCGCTATTGGAAGCAGATAGGATTTTCGGTTCGCAGATGTATCTTTCCGAAGAGAGATATCATGAAGAGCTGGAAAAGGGGAGAATTTTATTTTCAGACCTAGAGGAAATACTTAAATCGGAACTTGGTTCAAAAGCGAACGAAATAATAATTGGAAAAAGCACCCGGTTTGAAATTCAATCAAGCATGCTGCGCAATCTGCCTTTTGCTGCAACAGAAAAAGAAGCGCAATGGTTTATAGCCAACTCAAAGAGACTATACAAAATCATCCATCCAGAAAGCGCTGCCGACAAAAAGAATCTGAATCAGGTTCTGGAATATTGTTTGAAGAATACTGAAAATGCAGCCTTAAAAACTGAGCACCATGCCCCTGCAAGGTTTCGAGATTTACTACTGGAAGTAACAGGGCAGGATCCTGACTTATTGGTGAATGAACTTCTGGTACGGTTCAGCAGTTCCTTTTTGGATCAGGGTTTTGCAATCTGGGGTTTGCCAAATCGGGATGCGGGCTTTATTGCTGCGTTCAAAAGTTTCTGCCAATCCAATCCCTCACTTATGGGAAGTTGGGCCAGAACACTGCCCGATTATTTTAAAAACCTCCATCATGAAAAAACCTCCGCTCTTGAACTGATTCTTGAATCTCTCGAAATCTTGGGCGTGCCTCAGGACAATTGGGAACCGTTTCTGATTCAAAGCCTACTTGCAATCCGGGGCTGGGCAGGAATGATTTGGCAACTCGAAGTCAGGCCAGATAAAGTCCCCCTACCCGTCTCACCCGGCACACTTGCCCAATTCCTTGCGATCCGATTATTGCTAGATCGCCTGGCAATGAAGAAAATTATAAAAGAATTCTCCTTCAGGAAAATAAGTTCAAACAACCTTAAACATGAACTTGCCAGTCTAAAAAATCATTCTGAAGTAAAGCAAGATCACACAGCATTGGGGCTCGAGGTTTTCTGCGTAGCACTGGATCTAGGTTGGGAAAAACAGATCCCAGACTTTACCGCAGATGATTGGGCCAAGGTCGTATTTGAAATCGAAAATTTCTCCCAATTAGATCAACGAAAAATCTTCCATCTCGCATACGAAAAACATTTATACAGGCAGGTTTTAGACAGCATCATTACCTTGGAACAAAAAAAGGAAACCAAGCCTTTCAGGTTTCAGGCGGTATTTTGCATTGATGAAAGAGAAGAGTCTTTTCGCAGGCATCTTGAAGAAGTTGACCCTTCGTTTGAAACCTACGGCGCTGCAGGATTTTTTAATGTGCCCATGTATTTCAAGGCGACCCTCGATTCGTTCTATACTCCTCTTTGCCCCATCATCATCACGCCATCAAACTGGGTTGAAGAATTACCCGAGGAAGAATTTTTAAAAGCGTACAAAACCCGTGCAAGTGGCATGAAGACCATTCAAATGGCAAGTCATAAGTTGCATTTGGGGTCACGAGGTGGTGCACTGGGTGCTTTGCTTTCTGCAACCTTTGGAACTCTAGCCGCCATTCCACTTGCAATGACGGTTTTATTCCCACGCCTTACCGCAAAGATACGAAGGTATCTCACGCCTTTCCTTCGTAAGAAAGTTGAAACCAAACTTAAGCTAGAACGCTTTAGTGAAAAAGCAGGACCCACCGGAAATCAAGTTGGGTTTTCACTGCAAGAAATGGCGACAATGGGCGAACGATTCCTACGTGACACTGGCCTGACCAGAAACTACTGCAAGCTTGTTTTCATTTTCGGACATGGCTCAACCAGCATCAATAATCCACATCAATCAGCATACGATTGCGGTGCTTGTGGTGGTTCGCCAGGCGGTGCAAATGCTAGGGCACTTGCGCAAATCCTCAACGATAAAAGAGTACGATCCATCCTGCAAAACAATGGCATCAATATCCCCGATGACACTTATTTCATGGGCGGGCTAAGCAACACCAGCATTAATCATGTTAATTTTTTTGACAAAGATCTGATGCCTAGTATTCACAACCAAGATTTTGAAAAAGCAAAGCTTTCTCTGCGCGAAGCTTGTATGCGAAATGCCCACGAACGATGCAGAAGGTTTCAATCTGCACCGCTCGACATTTCTTTGGAAGAAGCCCAACGCCATGTCGAGGGCCGTGCTGAAGATCTGGCACAACCCAGGCCCGAACTTGGCCATGCGACCAATGCCATTTGTATTGTAGGTAGACGAGAACGCACGCGGGGAATTTACTTGGATCGAAGGGCTTTTCTGGTTTCATACGATCCCACGCAAGACAACCCAAACCACGACATTCTTAACCGTATTCTTAATGCTGCTATGCCTGTTTGTTCGGGCATCAATCTGGAATTCTTTTTTTCGCAGGTCGACCCGACGGGTTGGGGTTGTGGCACCAAGTTACCCCATAACCCTACTTCTTATCTAGGTGTGATGGATGGTGCAGCAAGCGATTTAAGAACAGGACTTCCTTGGCAGGTGGTTGAAATTCATGAAGCAGTAAGGCTTCTTTTCATCATTGAATCCACGCCAGAGATCATGCTAAAAATATTAGAGCGATGCCCGCCCCTTGCAAATCTCTGCTACAACCAATGGATCAATCTGGTGGTGCTTGACCCCGATTCATCTCAGGCGAGTATCCTTATAGGCAAAGAATTCGTTCCCTACGAATTCTCGGGCACACCTGCCCCAAAAGTCAAATCTTCCATCGATTGGTATCGGGGCAAGAGAAACCATCTGGGCTACCCGCATATTTCCAATGCGATGAATGCCGGGGTGAATGTATGAATGGCATAGAATCAGCTCTGGACTTTTTTGCAGCCATGACGATTTTCTCTCCCCTAGCACTTGCGTTTTTCATGCTTCTTGCATTTGTATTTCAAATCAAGTTGCCCGAAAAAATCATCGCACTTGTGGTTGAACTCAGCGTATTTATAGCACTTGCAGGAATCCTCGGGCTTGTTT
>JAPLNF010000185.1 GCA_026692965.1 Planctomycetota bacterium | reverse complement strand
TGCTGCCAATGTCCCACTGCATCACCGCCCACCCGCAGGCCAGCCCAGCAACTTCCGCGAATATTGCAGGCTGATGGCAGATATCATCGCACTGGCATTTCAAACCGATCGGTCACGCATTGCAACCATGCTGATGAGCCGCGATCTTTCGGGGCAGGTTTATCCCTTCCTTAACATTCGCGATGATCATCATAGTTATTCACACTCGAACACCGGGCCCGAATACCAAGCGATTGTTCGCTGCCATGTTGAACAATACGCCTACCTCATCGAGAAACTTTCCAAGATGCAAGAAGGTGACAAAACAGTTCTAGATAACTCATGCATCATGTTTGTTTCAGAACATTGGAATGCGCATAACGGCCAGCAAGTTCCTGTTGTACTTGCGGGTGAGCTTGGTGGCAAATTGCAAACGGGCAGGTCGCTTGATTATTTAAACGCAGGCAACGACAAACGCAAGCTTTGCAGCCTTTATCTTTCCATCATGGATCGCATGGGATTAAAACTACCAGAGTTTGGCGATTCCCGTGAAAGGCTCGCTGGCTTGTAATCTTAGAGCTGATAAACAAAAGAATCCCCGCTTGGTTGCACTACTTTTGTGCCATGCGGGGATTCTGGTTTTTACTACTAAGCTAGAGGCGCTATTCAGCACTGATGCCGCTAAGAACATCATCCACTTCTGCTTGCTGGCTCTTTTCTTCAACCTGCAATTTGCGAACCTCTTCTTGAAGTAATTCAATTTGCGTTTCTTGCTTATCAAACTTATCCAAATACCGTTTGTAAGCTGCAGAGGTTGGGGGTACATTTTGCAGGTTGGCACGCAAGCGTGTTTGATCTTCCGTGATACCTTTCAATTCTTTTTCCCGCTCGGTGAGTTTGCGTTTGTGATACCTTTCAATTCTTTTTCCCGCTCGGTGAGTTTGCGTTTGGTTTCAAGCAAGGCGGCTTTAACATCCAAAGTGCGCTGGAATGCAGCCTTTACTGCGGGCTTCAACACAGGATGAATAAGGAACCCCTTGATCCTTCCTTCCTCCATGGTCGAAATTTTTTCCTGCACCACTTGCGACTTGGTTTCGTCAATCAACTTTTCCACGCTTTTACCCTTGGGTAATTCCAACGGGAATCGATACAGCGTGGTAGAGCCTTCCACTGGTTTCAAAGCCACATCATCGAGTTTCCATTCCGGCCTTACTACATGCTCGAGAATAATTTTTCGATCAAGTTCCGAACGGCTGATCAGTTTATAACTTCGCGATTCATGCAGATCGCTTGCAACAGCAACCATGCCCTTAGTGATTACAATGGATTTTAACTCTATGGGTTTCACCTGAGTAAACAGTTGAAGTTCCACCCCCAAATGGTTTGGGTTGCCTGAAAGCACGTTTCGTTTACCATCTAAAAGCGGAAGCATTGCAATGGGCTCAATCTTAGGTTGTTCTTCGGGCACTTCAAACGAACTGGTCTTCATGGCTGGAGCAGCAACTTGAAACCGGTATAAATCACGGCTTTGCTCCAGCGTTTTAACATCCCCTGCAAGTTTCCAATCATCACGGATTGGGTGTTCGATCACTGCAGTGCGTTCGAGTTTGCCCCGGTTTTTGATGGTGTACACCTTGGTTTGCCTGGATGAATATCCAGCCTGCACCCGATCCCCGAGGTATTGAACCCGGATTTCAGGCCCAACCGATTGCTTTACTTCCGTTTTAACTTCCATCGAAAGGTCAACCGCATAACTGATAAACCTTTCTTCCTCTGGTTGCATATCCGATAATCGTGCATCACCTGCGTAGGCACCGTTTTCAAATACAGTAACCGGGCCCTGAGGCAGTGGTTGCTTGGTACTGTTTTTCAACTTCAACCCCATCAAGGGAAACTTGGCATGAACCGTTTCATTAAAAATACTGAAAGGGGTAACATCAATTTCTTCATTAAGAATCTGGATAAGAGCAGACTTCTGCCTTGCGAGGGATATTTTCTCTTCGATAAGGTATTGGAAAGATTCACCTGCCTCATCAGCGGCTTCGGCTTCTAGTTGTTTATCATGTTGGGCAGCTATTTTCTGGCCTTTCTGTGATGCCTTTTTAAGATTCTCTTCCAACGCCAGCTTCTGATTTTGCTTTCGATTCTGTAAATCCTGATAGCTCAACTTATTCTGACCTTGCAGGGCAGGCAAACCGGCTTGCTGGCCTTCGTTATTAGCATTTGCAAGGGGGTCATTGGCTGGGGCTTGATTTGGAACATTATAATTTTGAATAACCGGATTGTTTTGGTAGCGATTATCCCCCCGAGGATTGGCACCCATCTGGCCAAAATTCATCATTCCGCCATTACCTAATTGACCACCACCACCTGCGAAACCTCCGCCTGCACCTAACTGCCCAAAACCACCCATTGGAATTGAAGGAGCCATGTTGCTTGCCACCATTCCGTTATTTCCTGAAGTGATTGCACCGTTGTAAGTAGGCGGACGAAGCATGCCATATTTAT
>JAPLNF010000184.1 GCA_026692965.1 Planctomycetota bacterium | reverse complement strand
TGTTACCGGGGTGATCAAGTTGGAAGTTCAGGCTTATGATTCAGCCTTTAGTGGTGGCATGTTCATCTCAACCGGTGATTTTAACGGTGATAATATTCCCGATATTCTTACATCTGCTGGTGTAGGTGGAGCATCCCATATTAAAATATTCAATGGTATCGATGGCAAGGAAATCTCCTCCTTCTTCGCTTATGATCTAAGCTTCCGTGGTGGTGCTTCTGTTGCTGTTGCGGATGTTGATCTTGATGGCTTTGCAGATATTATCACCGGCGCTGGCGAAGGTGGTGGCCCTCATGTTAAAGTCTTCAGCGGTAAAGATTTTCATTTGATTAAGGAATTCATGGCATTTGATGTTTCATTTCGTGGCGGGGTTTTTGTCGCAGTTGGCGATTACCTCTCCGATGGGAAATTAGAAATCATTACCGGTGCGGGTGCGGGTGGTGGTCCACATGTTAGAATTTATGATTACATCACACTTAATATCGATGGCCAATTCATGGCTTATGACAAATTCACCAAGCCCAATGGTGAGGTTATCGACATTCTCTTTAATGGTGGCGTTAATGTTGCATTGTCAGATGTAAATAATGACAACATATTGGATTTAATCACGGGCCCCGGGAAAAATGGTGGACCACATTTTAAAGCTTATACAGGGTTTGACCTTAAGTTGTTGATGAGCTTCTTCTCTGGCGATGATAAATCGACCAGCGGAATCTTTGTGTCACAATAGACCGTTGATTCCTGCCGGCCAAAGTGTTGATCAGTAGTTTTTTAGTATTGTCGTTATTGCGAATTCAAGTTTGCTAATACAAAATGCTAAGAGGCAGTAGTGCTTCATTCGATATTTAAATGTTTGCTAACTGCAACCTAAGCCATTGCCATTAAGTTTCTTTTTTTAGCTATCAGGGATTAGTTCTTTGCTTGCTTGAATACACCGTTGTAGTGGACACCACTAGGCTGTTTTCAAACATTCATATGAATTAGATTTTTGCCTGTTATTTAGTGCAAAGCGGAATCAATGGCTAAAATTAAGGTATTGGTAAAAGGTATGCTTTGGGTGTGTCCTTAGCAATTGGGGTAAGGACTGTAATGCAACAGGATCGAGCCTTATTTGTCTTGCTTAACTTTGGCAGTCACGCATGTGTTTTCGTTCGATGGCTTGAGTGATGCGGATTGGTTGGCGGATTGGTTTGCCTGCTGCACCAAGGGAGGGCGTGGGGCTGGTCTACCAAGAAGAATATCGGCATGACATTGGGTTGCCAGTTGGGTTTTTGCAGCAGCAACGATGTCATGAAAAGGCAGGTCATCAATTTTGGATTTATCTGTTCCTATTTTCAAGAGTGCGATATCCATCTCAGGTTCCATTACTACCAATTGGCGGGCAATCTAGTTCCATCGTAAAGATAAACCCTTAGGTCGGTTGTTTCCATTAGATGGTTTGCGAAGGTGAGAACATAGCCATTAACGCTGACCAAAACGCCTGTACCATAAGCTGGTAGACCCTTAAAACGTCCAGAGCCATAGATCTTGACCATTTTTGGGTTCACTTTTTGAACCACATCATTGAGCGACATTTCGCCTGCTTAGAAAGAAGCAGTAATTACTGGCAAAAGTCATGCTTGTAGTAGAAAATTCGTGTGTATAGTTCTGGTGGCGTTACGAGAAAACCAATAGAAATATCATAATTGATTTTGCAATTAGATGGGTTGAAATAATTCATTCAATTATGTTGAAAACAAATCAATTAATCGGTCTCTGCATCCCAAAGTTTTAATTGGTTGTCCTTCCCCAAAGAAAGGTATTTTTTTCCGCCTTGTAATTCGACAACACCGACCACATGCCCATCGTGAGCATTTAGCTTTAGCAATTCCTGCCCGGTTCTTGCATCCCAGAAACGAATGGAACCATCTAAGCCCCAACCAAAAAATCGGGTTGAATCTTGCGTCCATTGCAATCTTCTAAGAGGATTGGCCTCGAAACTGCGGAAGTTGGGTGAATAAGTCATTGCAGGAAAGTTCATCAACTCAAGGGTTGTTAGTCCTTTGATTACGCATATTTCATTGAATCCGGGGCTCAACTCAGGTAATCTTATTCCCGAAGGCGCTTTTATGTATTCTTTTATCAAGGCTCCATCTTGCCAGCTTATCTCAATGAGCGCACCAGTTGTTTGGCTTGCAATAAAAGAATTTGATTTAGGTAGATTTTGTAATGCATTGAAAGAAGATAATGCACCTGAATAGGTTGCAATCAACTCTCCTGATTCAATGTTGTAAATATTGACCAGACTGGTGCTGACTTTGTCAAAATCTGCTGCGTTCAGACCTATGGCAAATTTATCACCCTTCGGAGATATGATGATTGCACCCGAAGGCGGTGAAGGGCAACGAAGCGGAACCTTGGTGGTGTTTCCCTGATGATCCACTTTCCAAATTTCCCTGTTGTCAAGGATCACCATAAAGTATGGGTCAAAAGGATGCAGGGTACCAGCAACTGAAAAGTCAGGTAATTTGACTCGGTTAAGTAACTTACCTTCTGGCACGGATACCATGGATACCTGACTCGATTCTTCAAATAGCAATGCAATTTCTTTTTTGGTATCAAGCACAAACCCTAATGCAGGTTTCTGCAGAGTGTGTATCACCTTAGAACTTGCTACCCTGTTTTGATCCCAAAATAACAGTTCAGATTTTGGGGGCGTCACCTGGCAAGCCATACTGGATAACTTTCCACCGATAGGCCATTTGATCTGACTGATAATGCGTAAGGTATGGCCTGTTCTTCGTTCAAGCAGGTCACCGTTTTCT
>JAPLNF010000183.1 GCA_026692965.1 Planctomycetota bacterium | reverse complement strand
GGAAATGAATTACTTCAAAGGATGATCAAAGAAGATAAGGTAAGAGCGCACGGCGTGTACGGGTTTTTCCCGGCTAACTCCGATGGCGATGATATTCTTGTTTTCGAAGATGAATCACGCAAGAAAGTAAAGTACCGCTTCCCGATGCTAAGGCAGCAATGGGAAAGGGAAGGGCAGGAGAATTTCAAAAGTTTGGCTGATTATATTGCGCCCTTAAGTTCTGGAAAAGCAGACTATATAGGCGCTTTTGCGGTAACAGCAGGCGAGGGTGCGGATGAGTTTGCCGACTATTTCGCCAAAGATCTTTTAGATGATTATTCTTCGATTTTGGTAAAAGCCTTGGCAGATAGGTGTGCAGAGGCATTTGCGGAATGCATGCATTATAAGGCAAGGCAGGATTGGGGTTTCGGCCTGCTCGAAAAACATTCCAACGAAGATATGATCGAAGAAAAATACCAGGGGATTCGCCCGGCTTATGGGTATCCTAGTTGCCCGGATCATACCGAAAAAGCAACTCTCTGGAATCTTCTTGAGGCAGAAAAAAACACCGGGATGATCCTTACCGAAAGCTTTGCAATGTTTCCCGGCGCTTCCGTTAGCGGGCTTTATTTTGGGCACCAAGAAGCTCGATACTTCGCTGTAGATATGCTCACCCGCGATCAGATTGAAAATTACGCCCTCAGGAAAGATATTTCAATAGCTGAAGCAGAACGATGGTTGGCTCCAAACTTAAATTATGATACCGAATAGTTTTATTAGAGTTTGACAATGATCAACATCGACTTGAGTTATGAAACCGAATAGTTTTATCAGAGTTTGACAATGATCAACATCGACTTGGCTCTTAAAACCATTCTTGCGCAGATTAAACCTTTGCGATCTGAAATTACTCCCGCTTCTTCCACCATGCTTGGAACTTGCATTTCGGACGATGTTTATGCAGATATCGCTAGCCCGCCTTTCGACAAATCCATTGTGGATGGATTTGCACTCCGGATCTCAGACCTTGAAAAGAACAACTGGGAATTACCTCTCGGTTGCGAAATCCCTGCCAACTCCAATGGCCCAATCGAATTACCTTTAGAAACAACCGCCGAAATTATGACAGGTGCGCCTATCCCTTATGGTGCCGATGCTGTTATTGCCAAGGAACAATGCACTCATCTGGGAATGCGCATTCAATTCCAACGCCTGACCTGCAAAAAAGGCATGAACATTCTTCCGATGGGAAAAGAATACCAGCAAGGCGAATTGCTTTTAAAAGCAGGCACAAAAATAACGCCTCAGCGCGCAGGAATTCTTGCAGCTTGTGGCAAAACATCCGTCATGGCTCAACCCGCCCCCCGGGTTACAATCATTTCTACAGGCACTGAATTAGTCGAAGCCAACATGAAGCCCAAAGGTGGGCAAATCAGAAACAGTAACGGCCCGATGTTGGTAGCACTATCAGGCGTTTCGGGCGCGCTGCCGAAATATTTGGGGATTGCTGGAGATTGCAAAAAGAATCTTCATTCGCTTCTTAGTGAAGCGGAAAGTTCGGATGCGATCATATTTTGCGGTGGTGTTTCTGCAGGAAAGTATGATCTGATTCCAGAAATATTGAAGGAATCAGGGGCAAAAATTCTCATCCACAAGATCAATCTAAAACCGGGGAAGCCCTTTCTTTTCGCCATATCTGCCAAAGGAAAACCGATTTTCGGACTCCCAGGAAATCCCTGCAGCGTTTTCGTCTGCTTCCATCTTTTTGTTGTACCTGCACTGGCTGCACTGAAGGGCGAAACAAATATATCTCCCAAAATTCTTGCTCTACCCATTGCTGATTCGTTTCATCATGAAAGCGACCGCGACACTTGCTTTCCAGCTAAAATCTTTATTGACCAGTTTCAGGCAAAGGTAAAACCTGGCAAATGGTTTGGTTCTGCAGACCTCAAAGGCCTTTCCGAATGCAACGCTCTTTTACTTTGCAAAGAAGGTGTCACAAATCATAAAGCAGGCGATTTGATCCAAGTTCTACTTACGGAACCCGATTTTTTCAATCTTACTTCTTTATGATCGTTAACCCAAAGCAATCTAAAATATGACCCCCTCAACCGTACAAAATGCCTTCCTGATACTTAAAGCCGAGGGCTGGGCTTTAGGGTTTGGATTTCTTTCTAGCATACTACTTTACCTTTCTTTTTTTCCAGCAGACCTTGGGTTTCTTGGGTGGGTCGCCATGGTGCCCATGCTATATGTAATGCGCTCCAACGTACAACTGCGCATTAAATTATTATCTGCATCGGTTTGCGGTTTATGCTTTTTCATCCCTGCACTACAGTGGATGCGGCTTGCAGACCCAATGATGTATTTCACTTGGATAGGTCTAGCTGTTTACTGCAATCTGTTTTTTGTTTCAGCCCTTTTTCTCATTTTGAAATTCAACAAGCTCTCTTTGGTTTTCTCTTTCCCTCTGATTTGGATTGCATTCGAACATTTCCGTGCCACTTTTTTAGGCGGCTTTTCTTGGTATCTCCTCGCGCATTCCCAGCATGATTACCCTTTTATTATTCAAATTTCGGATCTGTTTGGCGCCTATGGAGTTTCTTTTCTCGTTGCTTCGGTCAATGGCTTTTTAACTGAATCTTTCCTCCCATTAAAAAGCAAAACCCTCAAAGCTAAAGCTGTTTATGTACTGCTATTGATCCTTTTCACTTTAACCTACGGGGCATATCGAACTTCCCAAGGGATTGGGGAAGCAGGCCCTGTTTGTGCTTCGCTTCAAGGCAATGTTGAGCAAAACATTCGCAATGAGCAACTTAGTGCCGACGCCGCAACTAGCCCGTACCTTCTGCTTTCGGATTCAAGCATCGCATCAAACCCAGATCTTATCATCTGGCCCGAAACAAGTTATTCACGCGAATGGTATTCCATATCGCCTGAAATGAAACCTGAAAAAGTCCCTCCAGACTGGAATCGTATAACTCAAATCCAGAAGACACTTGGAGCAGAAGTTCGAAAACGATGGAACACCTCAGTATTATTAGGGCTCAACTCTCAGGAGCTAACGACTTCGGGTGTCAAAAGGTATAATTCTGCGCTTCTCGTTTCCAATGACGAGAATAAAATCTCCCGCTACGACAAAATTCACAGAGTTCCCTTTGGCGAATTCATCCCCTTCAAAGATGTTTTTCCCTGGCTCAAAAACTTTGCACCGTATGATTTTGAATACAGTATTGTTTCTGGGGCAGGGTACCCCATCCTCGAATTCCCTATGGGGCCAGACAAACAAAAATCCGCCAAGTTTGGCACCCTTATCTGTTACGAAGATACCGACCCATCCATTCCTCTTGGCTTTTTTAACTCAGGCAACAAACCAAACTTCTTCATCAATACCTCAAACGATGGCTGG
>JAPLNF010000182.1 GCA_026692965.1 Planctomycetota bacterium | reverse complement strand
TTTAACCGAATATGCGAAGAATGCAAAGGCTCCGCCACTTGCAATTGCCCTATCTGTATTTCCATTTTTTGAACCGTGCTTTGGTACACCCGACACGCAGGGCATGACTGCACATGCTGAGCCACTTCTTTTTGAAGCTTGCTAATGTTTTCTGCACACAGTATTTGTTCTCGAATCTGATTACAGTTCATCTTGCATCTTCCCGTTTTATTTCAAGAGTTTCCATTAGCTTTTGCCTGGCTTTATATACCCGCCAGCGTGCTGTTTCTTCTGTTGTACCTAGCGCAATCGCCATCTCCCGAAATGCCATATCTTCCTGTATCCTTAATAATAATGCTGCCTTCCATTCCTCGGGCAGTTTATCTATCGCCTGCTGCAACCTAAGGCTTGTCTCATTTTCTTGCGCCAACTCTTCCGGCCCTGCTTGGGTATCGAAAACCTCATTTGGCAATAGTGAGTTTTTACCCTTACGATTACGCACCCAGTTTGCGTAGGCGTTATGCGCAATCCTAAAAAGCCACGCCTTCAAATTCGTATCGGGCCTAAGCCTGGTAATCGCCTGGTACGCCCTTACAAAAGTATCCTGCACCAAGTCTTCTGCTGCGTGGGAATTTCCCGTCAACCTTGCAACCCAGCGATACAAAGATTCATTGTAAAACATTACCAATTGCGCAAACGCTTCCCGGTCGCCCTGAACCAACCTTGCCAAGTTTGGTTCTAAAGCCGCAGGCTGGAATATCGCCAGCTTCGTTTCAGGTTTAACAACCTTATGCGCCACCTATTCCTCGTTTCGCCTTTAGGCAGACTAAATACAGAACACTCCACCAAAGCTAATGTTGGCAAAGATTATAACCAGAATCGTTCGAATTACTTTAATTCTATGCTTAGAAAGGGTTTAGGATGCGATTTCAGGGAAATGTTTGCGTAACTTGGCAACCTTGGGGGCAACCACCGCCTGGCAATATCCCTGCTCAGGATTATTCGTGAAATAATGCTGGTGATACTCTTCCGCTGGGTGAAACAAAGTTAAAGGCTCTACCTGCGTGACGATGGGTTTAAACCAGGTACCCGAGGCATTATTCTCTGCTATTTTGGCTTCAGCTTCTTTTTTTTGTTGCTCATCATGAAACAAAATAATGGAACGATACTGGGTTCCAGAATCAGCACCTTGGCGATTTAACGAGGTGGGATCATGAATTGCGAAAAAGACATCGAGGAGATTTTCATAGGAAATGATATTGGGATCAAATTCAATTTGAATCACTTCCGCATGGCCGGTTTTTCCGGAACAAATTAAAGTGTAGGTTGGTTGAGGGTGTTGGCCTGCGCTATACCCCGAAACCACGGAGGAAACGCCTTTAATTCGCTCGAAAACAGCTTCCAAGCACCAAAAACAACCACCACCTAAAGTTGCAATTGCCATAGAGAGAGCCCCAAATTCAGAAATTGAATCGACTGGGAACGCTATACCTCTTATATTTTAGACCCGTAAGCTACCTTTTTCCATAACATATATCGGAAAAGTTGCGGAATTCTAATCTAGCTAACAACTTCATCAAAACTTCAAGCCGTTACAACCCACACATGAAATCAAGGAAAAAACCCCAGGGTGAATTGACGATGGGGCTCTTTTCAAGTAATCTCACTAATGTCATTGAAGAATGACATTTGGGGCTGTGGCGCAGCTGGGAGCGCGTCTGCATGGCATGCAGAAGGTCAGGGGTTCAAATCCCCTCAGCTCCACTAAGTCCTTTCGCAGTAAGGACTTGTGACTCGCAAGGGATCGCAAAAACGCTTACTGACAAAGGCTTTGTGGCTAATTTTTTCGAGATCGTCATTTCCTTGCTTTTCTGTGCAATCACCTGCTGCGCCTCTTTTTGCGCCACATCTGCGCCACTCTTTTTACCACCAATCGCCCTCTCAAAATGATCGTTTGTTACCTGCGCATAATGCTTCAACATGACCACCGCACTATGACCCAACCACGCTGCGACAGTTCACTTCTTCGGGTGCTTCTCGAAGAATTCCCACATCAGGTCGTTGGCCGAGATGTTCTTGGTGGATTTGCCCAACGCCTTGAGGCGTGGCTCATGGCCCGGCCAAGTATGCCCGCCGCCTTCGATCTCGATCAGCACGACTTCGGCCCCATCCTTCCCTGATCCGTAAGTCTTGCGAGTGATTCTCGTCCCGTCTTTGGCCGTATCGGGGAGCTTCGTAACGACCGGCAACTTCTCGCAGCCATTGGCCTTCACCCAAGCCTGAATCGAATGGTCAACGGAATAGAACTCCGTGCCGGACAACCCCTTGCCCTTGCCGCCATTGAACGGGGCGTGTTCATCGTCGGTTCCGTGGAAGTGGATGACCGACACGGGGCGCTTCGGCTTGCAGGTTTCCGTTCCCATCGGACCACCAAC
>JAPLNF010000181.1 GCA_026692965.1 Planctomycetota bacterium | reverse complement strand
TACGGGGCAAGCCATCACATTACGGTTCACATCGCCACATGCTGATAAAGTGGAAAGCATGCATTCATTAATGCCTGCGATCACGCCTTTAAGATTGTTTTTAAGAATCCCATGAAACTGAATGCTCTGCCTACTGGTAAGACGGATGGTGCCGTTAGCGTGCGATTCTGCTAATTGATCAAGAGCAAGGTATTGCTTAGCGGTCATTTTCCCGCCAGGGATTCTACCCCGCACCATGAACATGTAATGCTTACCTAGGCCGTCGGATCTGCGATTTTTACGGGCGTCCCTATCTTCTTGCTGGTAGGAACCATGAAACTTAAGCAATTGTTTGGAATCATCAGAAAAATGATCATCAGCACCGGCTAGCTCAAGGCTGAGCGTACCGCGCAGCGATCTGCTATTTTCCTTGATGATTTCAACTGCGGATCGACCGCTTTCTGGGGCTTCATCTACAATTGTCTCGTTTTCATTTGCCATTATTTGTATTCCAGTAAGTAAAAAAGATACCTTACTACTTATTCAAAGAGCTTAATCCCTACTAAGGGAAAAGCTTCAAATTCTTACATAGTCAATTTAGGCGGATTAATCGTTAAATTCCAGCCCAAGAATCAACCAACTTTAATGAATAGTGCGATTCAATCCGCATTAATCCTCACAATTATTTATTTTTCACGGCTGTTTTCATACTATTCAAGTTCCAGCCGAGTTCATCCGAACTTCATTAATATACGGGGGAAACTACTCACCCGTAATGATTTGCAACATTTGATGAGAGGCTTAGGGTGACTGTGACGAAGGATCTGCTCAACCCCCAACATTCCATTCATTATGGTTTCCTTACGATTAATCAGGATGCCAATGGTTTTTTTGGCGCTTATCTTGTAACTAATCGCTGGGCCAGACCTATTGAATTTCGCATTAGTAGCGCTGTTCAACCCAATAAAGTGCAACATATTCTTTATGGTGAAGGGCTAAAACCTTTCATTTATTCAGAAGTTATAGCCAAAACTTTGGTTGAAAAAAGCTCACAACTTGTCGACTTGGTGATTACAGACCTTCCCGAAGTACTCGGATTACGCAAAAAGCTTGATATCCCCGTGGTTTGCCTTGCAAAAGCAGAAGATGCAGCTCCAGAAGGCACCCATATTATCACAGGCCCAAGAGGCGTCGGACTGCACTTAGCAGGAACCATAGAAGAAGCTGAGCTTTTTACCAGCTTTTTTGAAGGTTTGGATATCGATCTAGCTGAACCCTTCATTCGCATCCGCGATGCTGTTCAAGAAACTAGAAAATCAACCACCCGTACAACTTCCGCTGCTTAAAACAGCGGCTAAGGCGCAGTTGTTCCTTCAATCGTTACCAATACTGGCGTTTCTTGAAGGTCTGTCTTGATCTTTAGCTGTTTCTTGAACTGACCTTCTTGCTTGATTGAGCACTTAAAGGTTACAGTCTGAACCATAGAGGGCTCACTTGTAGGCTGGGTTCCCAGCTCGATCCCCTCGCCCAAGCCATCCACTCCTAAAACTTTAAATGGCTTGCTAGCACGAACTACCACCCTGCGTGTCAAACTTTCCTCGGGTTTGATTGTGCCTAGCGAAAGCAATGCTGGCGATACACTTATCGAAGATTGAATCGTGGCTTCCACCAAAACCGAGAGCAATGGGGTGCCGGTATCGTTCGTTTTTAAGTGAATAAACTCTTTAAGATTCCCAGATGGAGCATCGGGCTTCAAAGTAACACTCACCTGATATCCAATCTGGCCAGGCTTGCGGTAACTTTCCTTAAAAGTGGCTTCCAAAGGCGTATCTTTAGAGATTACTTCCGTAATTTGCCAGTTTTGGGTACCTGCGTATTCAACCTCGATGGTTTGTTCTGCCTTCTGCCCTTGGGAAACAACCCCAAACGCAACCTGCCCCGGATTAAAAACGACATCACTTCGACTATTGCCTGTAACTCTAATTTCAGCGGTAGAAACATACTCTGGTCCAACCGTGACATAAACAATCACGGTCTTAGAACCAGAAAACCTTCGGGCATCCATGGTGACATCAATGGTTGCAGATT
>JAPLNF010000180.1 GCA_026692965.1 Planctomycetota bacterium | reverse complement strand
CAAATCATTGCCAATGTTTTGGGTAAACCCATTACAGCATGCTTAGAACCCGAAGCCACTAGCAGAGGCATCGCCTGGCTAGCCTTGGAATCAATGGGGAAACTCGATCTCTCCATACCCCAATCACCCGAACTAGGCTGTACTTATGAACCAAATCCTGATGCTCACCTGGTTTATCAAGAGGCTCTTTTAGCCCAAGAAGATCTGTATAAAAAGTTATTAGGGTGATTCATCTTACCGACTCCCCTCTTTGCCCTATACTTTCTATTTACCCAATTTGCTGATTGAAGGGTTATTATCATGGGTTTCTTTTCTGGAAGAGTTTCTTTTGCTCGCTTTAAAGTCAAAGGGAAAGCACCCAATGGCTTCGGCCCAGAACATCTTGAAAGGCTTCAAGAACGAGCCATTGGCAAAGAACGCACCGCTTCCCGCGATGGCATTGAAACCGGTTGGAGTGCGGGTGGCCACCTCCTCGATGTACGGTTCGATCTCGCCAAGAATATTGTCGAAGACACCCTGCATTTTGCTCT
Source organism: Planctomycetota bacterium (assembly GCA_026692965.1). Lineage (GTDB taxonomy): Bacteria > Planctomycetota > Planctomycetia > Gemmatales > Gemmataceae > UBA969. The sequence continues at coordinate 3,538 of JAPLNF010000180.1, read as the reverse complement.
GCGTATTGATGCTAACAAACCGCCTTCAGATCTTTTGAAATCCTACACCCAGATGGAACTCGATGCCATCGCTGCAGAAAGCCCAACTGGCAAAGTAAGCCAGAAACAAAAGCGCGAAGCACGCATGGCTGCAATGGATAAGCTTAATGAAGAAGCTGCAGATGGGCGCTACTTGCGCAGGAAAGCATACTCTCTTCTTTGGGATGGTCAATCTAACGAACTTTTAGTGGGCACCACTTCCGTTTCTGTTCTCGATAGGCTTACACAGCTTTTCGAACAAACCTTTGGCCAAAAAATCGAGGCCCTAAGTTCTGGCATTCTCGCTCATAAACTTGCAGAACCCAGAGGCCAATCCAGAGCTGTTGATGATGCCCAACATTCCACCTTTTTAAAAGGTGGTGCAGGCAACTCTCCTCAATGGGTCGTTGATGATAACAGCAGAGACTTCCTAGGTAACGAATTCTTGGTATGGCTTTGGAACCTTCAAGACGAGGGGCACGACACCATCAAGCTCGAAGATGGTTCTGAAGTCGCATTCATGCTCGCCCGCACTTTGGCTCTCGAATGCCCCAAAGGCCAATCAGGCAAAGAATCGATTTCCAGCGATGCACCAACCAAGCTTCCTGAAGCAATGCGTGCTTTGCAGAGTGGAAAACTTCCCCGCAAGACAGGCATCACCCTTGTAAGGCATGATCAATCCTACGATCTTGCTCTTAGCGCAGAGCTACTAGCTGTTAATGGGGCAAAAATGCCTTTGGCAGAAGCATTGGAAGATCGCGCACGGCTTGAAGAACGCGTTGGCCAAATCAGGCATCTTCTTGAAACCATGGATCTTCTGTTTGATGCTTTTGGAAAAGTTCGACTTGCTGAAACTTGGAATAAAGATTTAAGTCGCATTCGTAAATGGCTTAAAGGAAATGATGGCGAGGATTAAGCAACCCGATCCGAAGTTCACTCGTTGCACGCATCGATTTTGTCTGGTATTTCAGAAGCAAAAAGTTATGCTATTATTATAGCTAACTTTGAATTTCTGATCTTAAGGCAATTACCCTGATGCGTGATATTCCACTTCGAAAAGGTTTCACCCTGATCGAACTTCTTGTGGTGATAGCCATCATCGCAATGCTTATCGGATTATTACTTCCCGCAGTTCAAAAAAGTCGTGATGCCGCTTCTCGAATGAACTGCCAGGGCCACCTCAAACAAATAGGCTTGGCTGCTCTCAATTACCACGACACCGCAAAAACATTTCCTCCGGGGTACACTTCGTCCTTTGATTCGAATGGTAATGACCTAGGCCCCGGTTGGGGTTGGAACGCATATCTTATGCCTTACATGGAAGAGCAGGCACTGTTTAACAAACTCAATTTCGCCATTCCCATCGAAGCCCCAGCAAATGCCACAATACGAACTTCATCCTTGAAACTTCTTCTCTGCCCCGCGGTTAATGCCCCGAAATCTTTCCCTGTTGGCCCCAGAACCACCTTGGGAATTTTAACATCCACCCTTTGCTAACTCCCCTCTTCCAGTTACACAGGAAACTTTGGCGTCACCGAGCCAGGCGTTGATGGCGAAGGCATCTTTTATCGCAACTCTAAACTTTCTTTAACTGATATCACCGATGGCACAAGCCATACTCTCCTTGCGGGTGAACGTTCTTCAAAATATTCCGAAACAACTTGGGTTGGTTCTGTTACAGGAAGTAAGTTTTCTACTCCAACCGGCTCACCTCTGGCATTCGAATTAAACGAACCTTCGAACTTCGTTCTAAGCCATGTGGGGGAAATGATCAATGGAGCAGCAACCCCTCTCGAAATAAATAACTTCAGCAGTAATCACTCTGGGGTTGTTAATTACCTATTTGCTGATGGCCATGTAAAATCGCTCTCCTCTTCCGTTGATTACAAAACTTTAAAAGCACTTGCTACCCGAGATGGGGGCGAAGCACTTTCTGGAGATTATTAATGCCAAAGAACTTTGCATCTATTGTGCTGTTATCAATTTTAATTGGTTGTGGATCTATTGGTGAAGGGCCAAAGGTTCAGGTAAAGATGGAAGAGGTTCCGCCAGCGGCTCTTAAAACCGCTCAAGACAAACTTCCAGGCATGCTATTCACCGAAGCATTTCTGAAAAAAGATGGTACCTATGAAATCCGTGGGAAAGCCAAGACAGGAAAAGTCCGAGAGGTAGAAGTTAAGGCCGATGGCACCTTTATCGATTTGGAATAACCTATGTGCGTTTGGATATCTTGGTGCTAAACACCAATGACCCTGACGGGATTCGAACCCGTGTCGCAGCCGTGAAAGGGCTGTGTCCTAGGCCCCTAGACGACAGGGCCACGCTCGCCGTTAAGCGAACACTCTTATAATAGGAATTTAAGGCCCCTAGCGTCAAGTTAAGCTTCCCAAACATCTTGCATTTCCTGCATGTTAAAGCCCAGCAGACAACTAAATCTAGGGCCTAAACCCCACAACGGAAGGCCATTTGTTAAGCTTTACAACCCAAAATACACCCTGAAATCACTCACATTTAATCCAAAAGGCACGGATTCCTTTTCCCTTTGGAAAAGTTGAAAAATCGACTAAAGTTCTTCCATTTCCTGATGTCGGGGAAGGTCTTCCAAACTTTTTAACCGAAAAAGTTCCAAAAACTTCTTTGTCGTTCCATAAGTGATCTCCCGAGCATCGGATTGCCCCCTTTGCACCGAGATCAGGCCCAGCCTTACCAGCTGACGAATAATCGCAGCGGTATCATTACCCCTTAAAGTGTCAATTTCTTGCCTGCACACCGGCTGCTTGTACGCAACCAAGGCCAAAGTATCCAAAGCCTGCGGAGATAATCTCGCCTCTTTTAGCATCCCATACAATTTATCTGCAATGATTCGATATTTAGGCAGAATGGTCATTTCATAACCATTACCCTTGGGCTGAATTCGATACGGGCGGTTTTCCAACTTATACTTCCGATTCAACCCGCCAATGATGACAACAAACTCTTTAAGGTCCAGGCCCCGTAAAATTTCACACGCCCTTTGTGATGTTAAGGGCTGACCGCCCACAAAAAACATCGCCTCCACTACTTTTTCAATCGGGGGCGGTTGATTTTCAAAATCTGGTGCATTCACGACCTCTTGAGGTAATGCACGTGCAAAATCATCCGCATTAGGTTCGCTAACCTTAGGAACATTCATGCCTTTTTTTTGCATCTTATTGAGCCCCAGAAAAGGTTGCTTTGTTGCTCATTTCAACATGATTGGGTAGCCAAAAAATCCCCGTATAAAATGTACCCACCCAGCATACCAAAAATACTATCGCAACCCTTTTATGCCAAACCTTCAATTTCCTTAAGCCGGTGAACAGCATAATTCCCATAAGAAATACGCTAGGCACTGCAAAGCATAAATGAATCTTCAACGACTTCGCCAATACTGCGTTTTTCCATAATCCGGAAAATAGAACCGGATCTATCATTCGCACCACGATTTCAAACAAAAACAATGCTGCCACTGTTAATATGAAAAAGGCCAGATTTATTTTGC
>JAPLNF010000179.1 GCA_026692965.1 Planctomycetota bacterium | reverse complement strand
ATGCGCGTTAGCAAAGAGCGTGCCTTTTTTTGCCAAGCGATCAATGTTGGGGGTCTTCACATCTGGATGGCCTTTCATGCAGCCTATCCAATCATTTTGATCATCGATGGAAATGAAAAGAACATTGGGTTTGTTCTGGGCAGTATCTTGGCCCAGAGCACAAAGGGAAAACAGTATTGCAAAATAATAGAGCATAATGACCACCTGTCAGGGTTTTCTAAAAATCAGATGATTCCCATGTTAATGGAAATAAGTTTGATGGAAAGTGTATAAATGGGTGCTAATCCGTAATTGATGGATGTTTTTTCTTCTTATTAATCGAAGTCGAAGGTGAAAAGCATTAGAATAGAAGAGGATATCCAAGTGCTGGTAACATAAAATGCAGGAAAATGAAAAACAATCAACGCTAGAACCTTTTTGCCAAGGCGTAAATGAGTTGTTGGTTACGGGTGAAAAACTTGTTACCTCGCTGGGTGGCAACCCTGATTCATTGGACGGATGGAAGGCGCTTAAGGCGAGATTTTCTTCGTTTCAAATGCGCGGAAAAGATCCAGTTCTTATCGCAACACTTTATGGCCCTTCGGGAGCCGGAAAAAGTACTCTGTTTAAATTGCTAACAGGTGTTGATGTTCCTGCAGGCGGGGCAGTAAGGCCTTGCTCCATGGCTTGCGCTGCTGCAGTACCCGAATCTCTTGATGACCCGCAAAAACTGGCAGCATTGTTCCCGGGGTATAATGCAGAAAAACTAGTATCGCAAACGCAAATACGCCAAACCGATGGGCCGGATCAATTATTGTTTGCTACCTATGCCGAGAAGAAAAAGCAAGCTATTCAATTGGTGCTAGTGGATGTGCCCGATTTTAACACGGTTGAGAAAACCAATTGGGATAAAGCCGAGAAAATGCTCGAGCGGGCAGAAGTCGTCATTTTCATGGTCTATGACAACGCTTATTCCGATGACAAAGTAATTCAAGAGCTTGCAAGGTGTTGTAAGAAGTCTGCATCGATGGCCTACATGTTAACCATGACAAATGCAGAAGCTGCGAAACAGATTTGGGGCGATTTGGTGCAGAAGGTATCCGGGAGGTTTGCAAGCTTTCAGGAAAATCGTGCGGATGGAAAAACGCTGCATCAGTTTCTGTTGGAAAGCCCGGTATATTTCAGCCCGAGATCGGAACACCCGAGCCTAGAAAATGTTTATCCCCTTAATGAATCGACACCACCATTGCAATCGCTGTTGCAGGGGTTCGATGCGGAAAAAATCATCATCTCTGGGCTAAGGGAACCAGCATTGCAAACCGTGGTTTCTTGCACCAGCTTCATGGAAAATTCAGAATTGGGATTGGTTGGTATGCGGGATCGGGATCGTGAAATGCATGCCGATTTGTTGGAACACGCCAAGGCTGTTGCATACCATGAGTTTCCCGCGGGTAGATTGGTTCAAATTGTTTTGGAAGAAGCCAAGCGTAGAAGGCCTTGGTACTTGCGTTTTATCACCCGTGGTTTCGAGATACCCGGCATGGCATTTAAACAAGGCCAGAAGCTGGTGGACTGGTTAAGGGGCAAGAATGAAGATGGCCCCAGCCTATTCAATCGTGATGATCTCGAAAGAAAAAGGTTGCACGATGCCACCGAGCATATGGGGAACCAATGGCGTGGGAATTATCCAGACCTTTCGGGAACAGATGGGGTTCTAAGTTCGGCCAATTGCGAGAATGCCCGCAATACATTTACGAAGGTTAATATTCCAGAAGCAGGGTTGGATTGGGAGACGGAAGTAAGAAAAGATCTGGCTAAATGGGCCGAAGAAAATAAGTGGAAATGCGCCATGCTTGCCACGATTCCCGAGTTGGCGATGACCGGCGGAATCGCCTTGCTGATGGTGGATTTATGTACCACGGGAGGAAGTTTTAGCGCCTTGCTTACGAATCTTGGAATAGCAGGAACGGTTGGTGGAGTGGGGGCAGCAGTGGGGGTTGGAATCAAGTTTCTTGAAGACTATCATTTGAATACAGTTGCAGAGAATGCCCAGAATAAATGGAAGACCCAGCGAACTCAGGAACTTCTGACTCACTTGGATGAAAATTGGGCAGCGGTGTTGTTGCAAAGCTGGCGCCTTAAATTGAAAACCGTGATTGATGCTCCGATCCCCCAATTCAAACAAATTTGTATGCGGGTCCAGAAACTTTTACACGAAGGCAAAGTTTCATGAATGCCTCCTCCATGTTGGTTACAGCAACTCGGGAAAGGGCCCAGCGACTGGCCAATTCTTGTGCATTATT
>JAPLNF010000178.1 GCA_026692965.1 Planctomycetota bacterium | reverse complement strand
TATCCGAGGGCGACCTTCCAACAATTATCAAAAAAGAAACCATTCAGGGTGTTGAAGCAATACTCGCAGACTACACAGGCCCTGGTGGCAAAAAAGGTGCAATGACTCCACCTTTTGCAAAGTCTTTCCCGAAAATGCCTGTTAATCCTCCGTCAAATCAAGCCTCACCCGGGGTGAAGGAATTCAAGAAACCAGATACTTGGGAGCAAGTGCCTAATTCCGCAATGAGCCTTGCAACATTCAAAGTGAATGAAGCTGCTGGAAAAGCCGACATCACTCTTACTCCGCTTGCTGGCCCTGCTGGTGGGTTGGAAAGTAACATCAATCGTTGGCGTCAGCAGGTGGGCCTTGCACCGCAATCCCCCGAGATGATCACTAGCGCACTTACCAAACTTCAAACAAAAACCAGTGTTGCGTTATGCATTGATATCGAGGGTAGCACTGATCGTATTTTGGGCGCAGTAATAAGCACACCTGATACCACATGGTTTGTGAAGATGAAGGGTCCAAATACGGTTGTTAAAATGCAGAAGCAAAGTTTCGAAAGCTTTGTATCTTCTCTTCAATTTGCAGATGGAGCAAAATAATGAGCGAAACCGAACCAAACAACAAATACAAGCCTAATAAAAATCCTCAATTTAACCTCTTGAAGCTTTTAAAGCCTCTTGCATCACTTGAATTAACCGTGGTGCTTTTTGTTCTTTCCCTAGTCTTGGTTTTTGCAGGCACTCTTGCTCAAGTTGATAACCCAATCTGGACTGCGGTAAGCGATTATTTCCGTTCTTTTTATGTGTTCATACCCAATCAAGTTTTCGCCCGATTTTGCCAAACCTTTCGCTGGGTTTCGCCTACTGCACAATGGCCTGGCTCTTTTCCTTTCCCGGGCGGTTGGACTATCGGCGGACTCATGCTTGCAAACTTACTAGCGGCCCATGCTGTAAGATTTAAATTTTCAACTAAACGCATTGGCATCATTTCCATTCATGCAGGGATTATCCTTTTAATGCTGGGGGAATTAATCACCGGCATCTTCGCAATAGAAGGAAATATGACGATTGAACAAGGTGGCGTAACCAATTATCTTGAACTAAAAGAAACATCTGGATTCATGGGAAAAGTCAACGGTCCTGAACTTGCTTTTTCCGACATGTCGATTCCAAAAAAAGAAAAAGTGGTGGTAATTCCGAACCATCTCCTTAGAACTGGAGGAAAGATTTCTACCCCACTTCTTCCCTTCGACATCGAAATCATCAAGTACATGAATAATTCCTCAGTCGAAGAAATCGACACTGAAAAAAACGAGGGAGGTCTCAATCTCGCCAACATTGGAGATGGTGTTAGAATTCGGGCCAACGAAAAGATTGAGGCGTCAGGTACCGATAAAGATCAAAAAATCGACCTGCCATCCGCATACATCAATTTGATCGACAAAAAAACAGGCAAAAGCTTAGGCACTTATCTTGCCTCAATCTGGCTTTCCCTTTCTTCTTTAAAACCAACGGAAGATGGAACCAAAACAGAAATGGCACTTAGGTTTAAACGATCTTACAAACCTTTCTCTATGGAACTCATCGAATTCAAACACGAACGCTATTTGGGCACCAATACCCCCAAAAACTTCTCCAGCAAAATCAAACTCTCCAACGAAAGCCTTAACGAAAACAGGGAAACTCTCATCTCCATGAATAACCCGCTTCGCTACGATGGCGAAACTTTTTACCAATCTGGATTCCTTCCAAACGACAAAGGAACCATCCTTCAAGTTGTCAGAAATCCAGGATGGATTATGCCCTACCTTTCCTGTTTGGTTGTCTCGTTTGGCATGCTCCTTCATTTTGGCATGCATCTTAATACTTTCCTCAAGAAGAGGGCAATTTCTAATGCATAAATCTAACCCCATCATTCCAGCAATTGCAGTAATTCTTGGATTCACCTATTTTTACTTTCAAGCTGCACAACCTTCAGACCCTGTGGAAGGATTCCACATTCAGGAATTTGCAAGGCTGCCTATTGTAGACCGTGGGCGCATTAAGCCCATGGATACCTTCGCCCGCGTTTCACTCATGGTGATGAATGATGGTTTTCAAACATTCAAACCTGAAATAAGTAAAGAGTACGAACAAGACAAAAGGCAACCTGCAGTGCGTTGGTTGCTCGATGTTATGACCAGCAAATTTTCAGAAAATCATATTGCTGAAAAACACAAAGTGTTTCGCATCGAAAACGATCAACTCCTTGGCCTTTTGGCTTTACAACCAAGACCCGGTTTGCGTTACTCGATCGAAGAGTTCGCACCTCAAATTGGTGAACTCGAAAAAGCAGGAAAAGCTGCAGATCAAAAAGAAAATGCAAAGAAAGATGCATTTGACAAAAGCGTTTTACAGCTAGCTCATCACTTGCAATCTTACATGGAAATCGCATCCTTGCAGACACCCTTGGTAATCCCTGCGGGCAAAGGCGAAGATTGGAAACCTTTCATGCAGGCCGTACGCGAATCCCGGAGCGCCAACCAAGCTGACCCAAACGCTGGCATGAATCCCACTGTAAGCAAGTTCGGCGAAATGCTTCTTTCCTACCTTGAAAATAAGCCTCCAAAGTTCAACAAGGCCCTTGCAGAATACCGCGATCTAATCACTAAAGAATTGCCGGTACAATCTGAAATCTCAGGTTTCGAAGTGTTCTTTAATCACTTCGCACCTTTTTATCATTGCATTGTCGTTTACCTATTTGTCTTTTTGATTTCTTGCTTTGCATGGGT
>JAPLNF010000177.1 GCA_026692965.1 Planctomycetota bacterium | reverse complement strand
TTAACCAAGGTCTATATTTCGGGCCAGCCGCGACCTTTGGAGGAATGTCCGGCGTTATCTACGGGCTATTAGGCTATGCTTGGATGAAAGCAGAATTTCAACCCGAACTTGGAATAAGTGTTCCAAGTTCTACTGTTAAATTTATGCTTTTCTGGCTCGTATTATGCATGACAGGCATACTAGGCCCGGTAGCCAATATTTGCCATGTTAGTGGTTTGATCATGGGTTTGATTATCGGGTTGTTACCAAGAAAATTTACCCTCTAAAAGTTAAAGGGTTGGCCCGATACTCCAAGGGGCAAATTCTTCTTCTCCAACCCCGTTGATTTCACTCTTGGTTTTTTTGCCACTTGCAACTTCCAGTATTTCTTCGAATATTTGCTTCCCTACTTCTTCCACTGGGGTTCCTTCAAGAATTACGCCTGCGTTGATATCCATGTCGTCAATCATGTGATTATACATAGGCGAATTGGTAGCAACTTTAATTGAAGGAGCGGGTTTGCATCCAAAAACAGAACCCCGACCCGTGGTGAATACCAAAACATTGGCGCCCCCTGCAACAATTCCTGTCATACTCACAGGATCATACCCAGGTGTATCCATAACAACAAAACCTTTTGCTTTAACAGGTTCTGCGTACCGAACCACATCCACCATTGCAGTGCTTCCGCCCTTTGCGATTGCCCCTAGGGACTTTTCAAAGATGGTGGTAAGCCCGCCATCCTTGTTACCTGGAGAAGGATTATTATTGATTTCAGCACCGAAAATACCAGTGTACCATTCCCACCATTTGATTCTGTCCACGAGCTTTTGGCCAACTTCCTTAGAAATGGCTCTGCGTGTTAGGAGATGTTCTGCGCCATAGATTTCGGTGGTTTCACCAATGATCGAGGTTCCTCCTTGGGCAATTAATAAATCAGAAGCAATTCCAAGAGCAGGGTTGGCAGTGATTCCGCTATTGCCATCGGATCCACCACAATTCGTTCCCAGAATAATTTTATCTGCGGAAATTTTTACCCGCTTATGTTGGTTAACCGAAGGAAGAAGTTCAGCAATGGCTTTGATGCCTGCATCAACGGTTTTTTTAATGCCGCCACATTCTTGAATACTTAATACCAGCGGTTTATTTTTAGTTCCATTCAATTGAATAAGATTCTGGTTTTCGATCAGATGGATTGCTTGGCCTGTTTCACAGCCAAGGCCAATTAAAATGTAGGCAGCAACGTTTGCATGCTTGGCAAAGCCTGCAAGTGTCAAATCAAGTTGATTATGGTCGGGGCCATTGTATTGCATTGCGCAACCAGCCTTGTGGGTGATCGCTACTACGCCATCAACATTCGGATATTGCTTTATTAAATCGGAAGCACGAAATCGTTCGGAAATGTATTTACTAGTGCTGGATGCACAATTAACGGTGCTTATAATTGCGATGTAATTGCGTGTGCCATACCTGCCATCGCCCCGATCGTATCCCATGAAATGTCTTAGTTCAGATGGTTTAGCAGGGTGGGGTGGTAAATCTGCGCAAAAGGCGTAATCTCGGGCGAAATTTTCTGCGCCGATATTGTGTACGTGCACATGATCACCAGGATTAATATCCGTGGTCGCAAACCCAATAATCTGGCCGTATTTAATGACCGTTTCGCCCTTTTTAATATGCTTTAGAGCCATCTTATGACCTAAACCAATTCTTTTAGAAGGCGCAATTTTATCACCCCCTACATCGATCGAGACGCCTATTTCAAGCGTGCGCGTCGCGATTGCGACATTATCTTCAGGGCGTAAATGAATTGCTGGTGGGACTTCGATTTTGCTTGCCATCTTTTGCTCCATGTAAATCAACAAATTGCTTCCTTAACAATTTATTGATTTTAACCATTTTGAGATGCCCACACATCAACCCTTTTGATTTTGTGAAGAATTGGCGTGTATTAAACATTTGATTTTTTAGTTGTATATTCTTTGCTAGTTTAGTCTTATGAATGAATGATTTATTTAATATTAGGATTTTTTATACATGCTTAATTGCCATGTAGGAACTTTTACAGCAGATATTTCTCCACCCTTAGGCCATCCACTTTGTGGAGGTGGCATCGAACCTGTGCGTGGGCAGGATGATCCGTTGGAAGCTGTTGGCATTGTGCTTTTGGGTTGCGGTGCGCCGGTGGTTCTGTGTGCTTTAGATTGGTGCGAAATCCGCAACGATGCATATTTGAAGTGGCGCCAAGTACTTGCTGAAGCAGCCCATACAACAATCGAGCGAGTTCATGTGCATGCTGTTCATCAGCATAATGCCCCCATTGCAGACATTGAAGCTGAAAAAATAATTCAAATCAATAATGCTTCTCCCAGTTTGGATCTCAAGTATTTCGATCAGTGCCTTTTAAAAACTGCAGAGGCATTAAAAGCCAGCCTTGCAAAAACAAAAAAAATAAACCGAGTTGGAACGGGCTATGGCAATGTGAATCAAGTTGCATCGAATCGCAGGATTCTTGATTCGGAAGGTAAAGTAAAATACACGCGCACTAGTGCAACTAAAAGCAAGGAAATCCGCGATTTTCCAGAGGGATTGATTGATCCAATTTTGCGAACGCTCAGCTTTTGGGTGGGCGAAAAACCAGTCGTTGCAATACATTACTACGCCACACACCCAATGAGTTATTATGGCGATGGTATGGTGAGTTCCGATTTTTGCGGCTTGGCGAGAAGAAAGCGGCAGGCTGATTCACCTTCAGTTTTTCAAATGTACTTTACTGGCTGTGCTGGGAATATCACTGCAGGGAAGTACAACGATGGCAGTAAAGAAAATCGTGCCATATTAAGGGATAGGATTTATCTCGGGATGACTGATGCTTGGAAAGTTACATACACTTCCCCGATTACTAAAATGGATGTGCGTGTTGAACAGATTAAGTTGGGGAAACGAAATGAGAAAGAATTCTCCTTGGAAGAGAATTTGAAACTGGTTGCAGATACTAAAGAAACAAAAGTTAAACGGAACATTGCAGCATTAAAACTTGCATGGCTGCAAAGGCGAGAACAAACGGTTAATATTTCTTGTTTGGACTTGGGTGTTGCCTCAATATTAAATTTGCCTGGAGAAGCTTTTATTGAATACCAGTTGGCGGCTCCGGAAATGCGCCCTGAT
>JAPLNF010000176.1 GCA_026692965.1 Planctomycetota bacterium | reverse complement strand
GGTGAACCAGCAAAGGCGTTGCACCTGGATTACGTTTGCTAACAGGGGCATGCCAGTACATACCGGGTCAATCTTTCCAAGTACGAAAGTTGGCTTCGGGAGTTTCAGCAAGTTTCATTGCTTCCTGAACCAAGCCATCCTTGGTTAAAAGGGGATTAAATATCGTGGTGCGTTTTTCATTTAGAGAAACGGTGTCATAGGGGCCGGGTTCAATGGGGAGTAAATTACTCAAGGGTGAATCATTCCAACCTTGGTTGTTGTATCGTTTGCCACCGAGGATGATTAGCCCGCCACCTTCTTCGCAAAATTGTCTGATTCGTTCAGGGCCATCAGGGCCAAGTTTTTCCAAAGGAATGTCACCCAGAATAATAACATCAAAGGCGAAAAGATCTTTTCTTGAAGTTGGTATTTCTTGAAGGAATGGGTCTTTCGAAGTTAGATCGGGGTCGCCCTCTAAAATCACAAATTTAGGATCAAGAGCTTTGCGGGGAGGTTTTCCTTCGCCACCGGAGGATGTGATTTCTCGGGTTAAATTCATCAAGAGAAAGCGAAGATCCCATCTTGGAGATTTATCAATGACCAAAATTTTGATTTTACGATCAATGATTTTAACAGGCCGGGTCAATGAATCTTCTGCAGAAGCGTTTGCAATACCCGTTAATTTTGCAAAAACTTTTACTTCAGAGTTTTCTTTGTTTAATCCAGTAAATGGAGGGCGAAACATAAGCGCATGCCGAATGTCTTCACCTGGTTTTGCGGGGATTGTATCCCGCGCAACTTCAACACCATCTAAAGTTAATCGCAGTTCAATTTTGGCAGCAGGATTGTTATCGAGGTCGAATTTAGAAAGTTTCCAGCGCACGGGGACGCCCAATAATTCTCCCGCCTGAACTATTTCAGGTAAGACAAAGTCGCGTAATTCAATGCTTGCTGGTTGGCTAAGGCCAAAGCCCACGAAGAAAATCGGAATGTTTTTTTCTCCTGCAAGCTTCGAGATTTCGTTAAGATTTGCAGTGGAATTGGTATCTCGACCTTCAGTGAAAATAATCAAGGATGCAGGTGGTTCCGATGTGTTTGCGATAGCTTTTTCAATGGAATCTGCAAGCAGAGTTCTAGACTGGTTTCCTTGCCATTCATCTAAGAAAGAATAATTTGTTTCTTTTTCATTAATGCGTTTTAAATCATTCCCAAACAGGTATTTTTTTAATGGGCCCTTCGACTCAAGCGCTTTTAAAAAACCATTTGGTTTATCAGCAAGAACAGCTTTTGCCAGTTCAAGCCTTGAGGGGTATTTTGCATCAATATTTAATGTGGGATCTGCCAGAGTTGTCTTGCCAACAAGGGCTTCAGCCCTGGCGATGTCATCCTCTTGAGTTCTTGTATCTCTTGATTGCATACTCAATGAATCATCAAGAATAAGTAGGTTGGGCGAAGGGCGGGAACCTTTTAATTTTAGATTGCAGGAAATTGGTTGAAAGAAAAGCATGCTGAAAGCAAAAATTGCAGCAAAGCGACTGCAAAGTGCGAAGGTTTGAATTCTTGTGGGAAGCTTTATTTGTTCTGCCCGGTAGAGCCTGAAGGAAATAATCAAAAGCGTAACGCACGCCAGTACTGACAAAATTAATGCCAAATACATGGGCACAGTTTCAATTGAAACAATGCTCGCCCCACTTGGCGTATCAATTCCCAGAATATAACCAAGAAACTTGTTCATTCCCCTACCTTATAAAGGTTGCCCGCACCACCATGCGAAAAAAATAAAAAAAACAAAAAAGAGAAGTAGTAAATACAACAGCAGGTTTGTAAGTTCGCCCGTGCTACCTGTTATTGAAGCCTCGCCTGTGTTATTTTGGTGCGATACATTTTTGCCAAGAATCTCATCAATTTCATTTTCTTGTAAAGGATTAAGATCCGCACCCTCTTCATTAGAAGCCTGTACTGCAATCAGATTTTTAGTGTTGGTTTTAGAGTTTGAAGGCGGTGTGGTTTCCAATTTCCAGATGCCCGCATCTGGAGTGTAAAACTCACCTCGGAAAACAACTTCGTCCACTGATTTTTCCATGGATGCAGCCAATGCTGTTCCTGTTGGCGAAACCCATTTGTATTTATCGCTACCAATGAGATCTTGTGGTTGTAGTCGCAGCGAAATCTCCCTTGATATCGAAGGGTTCTTTGCGTCATTTAAAGTGTCTAAAATTCGCGAGAGCAGGGTTTGAATGAATGGCACAAAGCTTGGTCTTAATGGTAGATCACTGTATGAAAGATCGGGCACCCAAGGCAGTAAAGTAATAAAACCAGCACGAAGTTGTTTCATTTCTGCAATTGGTTGGTTATCGGAAAAGTAGCCCAAAGCTGCCGTCTGGTAGTCCTTTGATGTGTCGAACGTAACTCTCTTACGGAATTCAGATTGATTAATGAGGTTTAAAGGTGCAGAACGAAATCGATTAAACCAGCCAACAGGCGGAAAGTTTTCTGTTGCGATAGTGGAAGGAGTTAAGTTGGGGGTTGGGTTAGCAGTGGGCAGAAACTTACCAGCATTTTTGATGTTTGAATCTGAAACGGCTGCGTAGTTGCTACCTGCAAAATAGACCAAAGTATTTCCCATCGAAACCCAAGTTTCAAGTTTTTCCATGAAACCATCGCTCACGCTATCCGAACCCGCAAGCATTGGATCTACCATAAAAACTATATCGGTTTCATCTAAAGTATCTGGTGTGGCGCCTCTTCCCGAAGCAACTTTTACTTCGATGCCAGAATTGGATGAATCTGAGGAGCCTGATCTAAGCGCATGATAAAGGAAGAAAGTATTATCTCGGTTTGCATCTATTTCAGATTTTGCACCAACGATCAATACTTGAAGCTTTTTTCTTGCAAGAACTATCTTTTCTTTTTGATTATCTCTTGAGAATCGATCATTGCCTGCAACTGCCTTTACAATTTGATGCCCATCTTCGGGGATCAGAAGATCAATGGTGATACTTCTTTCTTCGCCAGGATCTAGTTTTTCAATCACTGCGGATTCTGCAGTTTCAAAGTCTGAGCCCAGTCCAAGGGTAGTTTTAATCCCAGTGGCGGGTTTAATACCCCGGTTGCGTACAGTTAAACCCCAGGTTTGTCGCTGATT
>JAPLNF010000175.1 GCA_026692965.1 Planctomycetota bacterium | reverse complement strand
TCCTGATCAAACACTCAAAAAAGCAATCGAATATATCGAAAGCTGCAGAGATGCAAAAACCGGAGGCTATAACTATCAGCCAAGATCTGGTGGCCCAGAATTCGCACGAACCGCAGCAGGGCTTTGTGTTTTACAGTTAGCTGGCAAGTACGACTCCAAGGATATCCCGCTAGCTGTTGAATATCTTGAAAAACACTTCAAGAGTAAATCTCACTTTTGGTACGGTCATTACTATGCTAGCCATGCCATGCATCAAGTGGGCGGTGCTGCTTGGAACTCTTGGTATGCAAAACTAAAAGAACTTGTTTTACCAGAACAAGGGCCGGATGGTTCGTGGTCTGGGAACAACCTTGACTCTCACAAAGTTGGGCCTATTTACCAAACCAGTATCGCTGTGATTGCACTCTCGGTGCCTGCACAGTACATACCGATTTTCCAACGCTAAGCTCAAACAAGATTCACCTGCATTCATGTTCTTTGAATGCAGGTGATTATTTATTTAAGAAAAACGTTCATCAAATCGTGCCCCTTGGCAAAAAGAACTGAACTAGCAGCGGCAGCAACTTCATCATAGGTTGCCTGCCCATTTGAAAGAATACCTGTGCCAGCGATAACAAACGGAACCGCGCCATGCGAATGCGCACGGGTCTGAACTGGTGTCCGGTGGTCGGGCGAAATTAAAATGCGCCAATCCTTGTAACTGGGCAATACCGCCATCAATGGCGCAACAATATGACGATCGATTTGTTCCAGAGCTTCAATTTTGGCATCTACCCGACCTTCATGAGAAGCTTCGTCTGGTGCTTCAACATGTACACAAACAAGATCGTGGTTTTTGATTGCCTCAATCGCATAACGGCCCTTAGCAGCATAATCCGTATCAAGATACCCTGTTGCAGTTGGAACATCGATACGTTTCCAACCCAGCAACATACCGACACCTCGAACAAGATCTACCGCACTGATGATTACACCATTCACGTGATGAACATCTGCAAACTTTTTTAACACTGGGGAAACGCCCATACCCCAAAGCCAACACTGGGTGGCTGGTTTGTGGCCTTCTGCAATTCGTTTCTTATTCACCTTATGATCAAGAAATAACGCCTGACTTTTCTGCATGATCTCTTTCAACAATTCAGATCCAGGCCCGCTAGGAAGATAGGGTGCCACACCTTTATCTGGGATATCATGAGGCGGCTGCCCCTTAGTTTCTTTTGCAAATGGCGCGGGTTCTTTGCACCGATAAACTAATATGTTGCGGTAGCTTACTCCGGCATGAAATTCAAGTACACCCATCACCTGCCCGGAAGGCGATTTAATTTCTCCACCCAATTTTTCCTGCAGTGTGTTGATGAGTTCTTTACCATCTTCGTTTGTGATGTGGCCTGCGGTAAAATCTTTCATCACGCCATCAACAACATTTACAAGGTTGCACCGGATCGCCCAATCGCCTGGGTTTAGCTTGATGCCCATCGCCACGGTTTCAAGAGGCGCTCGGCCTGTATAAACTTCCATTGGGTCGTAACCAAATAGGCTAAGCGTGGCAACATCGCTTGCGGGGGTAAGCGATGCGGGAACATTGTTGGATAAACCAACCATCCCCATTTTCGCAGCAGCATTCATCGCAGGCCTATTTGCAGCTTGAAGCGGGGTTTTTCCGCCCAAGGATACTTGTGGGTCATCAGCGCATCCATCTGGAATGACAATTACATACTTCATTTTAATCACCTATGGGGGTTAATCTTCGACAGGATAATGCACAGCACTTCCTGATACACAATCGAGACGAGTTAATTCCTTGGCTGCAGCTTTAAATTTACCGCACTTGGATAAGTGGGTCATTATAACCAGTTGAACCTTACCGTTTGCGTTTTCGCCCTGTGCTTCATGTTGAATAATAGAAGCGATACTAATTTGGTTATTAGCAAGCAAGCGTGTAACATCCGCAAGAACACTAGGTTTATCTTCCACCAGCAACCTAAGATAATACCTACTATTAACATCATCACTTAACAGCATAGGAGTTACAGTACTAGAATCAGACCACAAATTCATGGAAGTAAAAGTATTTTGCGCCCTGCCAACAGCGATATCGATGATATCTGCAACCACACTGGAAGCAGTGGGCATTCGACCTGCACCAAGGCCATAATGAAGGGTATCGCCTACTGCATCGCCAATTACCTGAATTGCATTATAGGCACCACGAACCTGTGCAAGTGGGGAATGCATTCGAAGTAAAACAGGGGAGACATGAACTGCGAGTTTGCCATCATTAATCCAAGCTTCAGCAAGCAATTTTATGCCATAGCCCAACTCATGGGCAAAATGAATATCAATGCTGTTTAAGCCAGCAATGCCAACACGATCAATGGCACTAAAGGGAACAGTTTGGCCGAAAGCAATTTGCACCAAGATTGCAAGTTTATGCGCAGTATCAGTACCATCAACATCCATGGTCGGGTCAGCTTCAGCGAACCCGAGTTTTTGAGCTTCAGCCAATGCGCTTTGATAAGAATCACCCGTTTCACTCATAGAAGTAAGAATAAAATTACATGTGCCATTAAGAATGCCACGCAACCCAATGATTTTATTTGCAGCAAGACCTTGCGTTAGAGCCCCGATGATGGGAATACCGCCAGCTACGCTTGCTTCAAAAGCGACGCAGCGATTATATTTTCTGGCACAATCAAAAACTTCCTTGCCATGGGTTGCAAGCAAAGCTTTGTTGGCAGTAACAATGTGTTTGCCAGAGGCAAGAGAATCTAAAATGGCTTTCTTAGTCCAAGTGGTGCCACCTGCTAGCTCAACCACAATGTCGAGAGAAGGGTCATTTACAACATCTTCCCAGCGTGAAGTAATAATTGAATCGGGTATATTTATATCCCTCGGTTTAGAGGGGTCGCGGACAGCGATTTTGGTAAGTTCGAGTGGCCTGCCGGCTTTTTTAGCCAGCCTTTCTTGCTGCTCAAATAGCAATTTGGCAACGCCGGTACCAACTACACCCAAACCGATCATACCAATTTTTAAAGAAGAAGCAGGCATTTGCATAATCCAATCATCAAATAACAAGCTCAGGAATACGAGACTACTAAAGCATATCTATGCAACTATTCTACAAGCTTACTTATTCTTTTTCTTGAATCGTTTAAAAGGAATTGTGGTTTGCGGGGCTTTTGGGCCCAACAACTTGCTGATTGTGCTGATTAGAAGCCCTTCATTAGGCGGTGCGAAAGCCCCAGTTGGCTCATACCCCCCTT
>JAPLNF010000174.1 GCA_026692965.1 Planctomycetota bacterium | reverse complement strand
CTGGATCAATAGGACCGCCAGCATCGACCCAGCGAACGAGGTCGTTATAATATTGCTCGCCTACTGCGAATTTCTGGCCACCAGTATGGGGCACCTTGCCAATCGATTTTTCAACTAAAAGGCTCTCTTCAGGAATCGCAAGGTTGATCCTTCTGCCATTGAGTTCACGGGTTAAACGATAATGATCGCCATCGGGATCAAAACCGAAAAGGGAAAGACGAAATCCATCTTTGCCTCTGGCAGCGCCATGGCAACCACCTTGATTACAGCCATTGCGTAAAAAGATGGGCATTACATCAAGTTTAAAACTGATGGGCCTATCTTTGATAGCATCTTTGACATCAACAGGGACTTGAGTTGTTTTGCCTTCAAATTCAACAGCGATAGAGCATTTGCCATCGCCTACGGGAAGGACTTCGAGGTTGACAATCTTGGCAATTTTGGGGTCGCTGATGGTAACTTTGGCTTGAGCGGTTACATCGCGGGTGATGCCATCTGCGTAGCTGGCTTGAACGATGATGCGTTGTTTCCCACGGGCGGATTGAACATTAACATCGGGAGGGAAAACCGCAATGCTTACAGGTGCGATTGCTTGAATCGAAGTTGCAGAAGCAAACAGCAATATTGCACAAGCGCCTGATAAAATAGAAATCTTCATCGTAGAGGTCTCCAGAATGCTTATTTTTTTTGTGGTGTGGATTTTTGAGCTTTTTCGCGTTCTTCTTGTTCGAGTCTGAGCTTCTCAAGCCTGGTCAGTCTTTTTTCAGCTACAGGAGCAGCAACTACTGCTGCTGGTGTGCCTGGTGTTGCAGGTGCAGTAGCAACGACTTTGGGGGCCGCTGGTACATCAATTCTTATTTCGGTCCTGCCCAAGGTATGGGTAATCGGTTCGCCATTTTTTGTGATCACCGCGGAACAAACAATGTTCTTGTGCTGGCCAACGGGTGAGGTTTTATCAATTTCAACTTTGACAAGAATCTCTTTAGTGTTGGAATCGATTTCAACGGGTGCTGCTGTGACTTTCAAAGGCAGGCCAATTAATTGCAGTTGGGCCTTGCCTTCAAATGGAGTTGTTTGCTTAATCTTGCAAAGGATTTCAGAAGTTTTACCCTGTTCAATTGCACTTCGTTCGATGGAAGCTGTAATGAATGGGGCAGCTATTTCCAAATTAAATAGCTGGGACGAAGCCCAAACCACGCCTGTGGGAGTGGTGGCATTTGCTAAAAGTGCAGTTTTCCAATTCTTAATTCGGGCACCGCCATTCGCATTGATAGCAAACAATCCTTCGTTTTGGTTTTCTGGAATAGTGATGGCTGCAATTGTTCCGACACCGGGAGGGCTATAAACTGGAATTACAGTTATGGGGCCTTTGAATCCTTCTTTTCGTTGCACAACAACTTTAAGATTCATTGAGCCATTCTGAACCAAGGGAACCTTTGGCTCAACTACTTGGATCGAGAACGGAGCTTCTTCGGTAACAGCAACACCCAGTGTTGCCATGTTGTATCTCCAGTAGATTGATTGCCCTGGATTGCCAAAGGTGAGTTCTGCATTCGTATTGAACTCGGTATTGCAAGGAAGTTTAGGGTCTGCAGGAAGAGCTTTGATTTCAGTTAGAGATCCTGCAACTGGCGCATCTTTGGTTGCTTCGAAAACCACTGCGAAGGAGTCAATACCTGTGGAAACTTCATCCACACTAACAGTAACGCCAGGAGGTAACTTTTCTGCAATCAGCTTTAAATCACCTGCGATGTCACGTCTTTGGACTGTCATCAAGGTTGCAAAGCGATTCCCTTTGGGCACGCTAATGGTTTGTCTATCTTGGGAATACTGAGCTACCTTGGGGATTGCCACAAGCGTGTTGCCTTGAACTGGTGAAAAGTTAACCCGGTAGGTGTAATCGAACCCACCTTTTTTAAGGTGATCCGTAATGGTCAGGATGTATTCTTTGTCGTCAAGAGTGGTTCTGAAATAGCTATCAGTACCGCCTGAATCATCGTTGGTTGCTACATTAGCACCCCCAGCAATTGCGAGGGTCATCACTGGATCTAGCGGAGAACCGTTCTTGCGTGCAGCGCATCGGATATCAACTACTTGGCCTTTAACACCCTTAAAGCGGAAGCAATCGACATCGCCATTTTTTTCGATGATGCCATTGAAGCTACTGGGGAAGTTGACCACAGTTGCTTTGTCTGGTGTATCATTGGGTTCAACTTCAAAAGTATTGGGGAAGTTGGAAAGGCCGAAGCGAATCCCGGAGGGACAAATACCTTTTGCATCTTGGGGGAAGATTCGAAATTCGGGATCAAGTGCTGCGGGAAGTTTAATTTTTTGTTTAATTGGACCCGCGGGATCTCCCAGATAAGTAACTTCGATTTCTTCCCCGGCTTTGCCACCCGTGGGGAATACACCAGTAGGTCTTGGGAAATTACCAACATGAAGACGGTAATGGGCATTCCCATTGCCACCATAGGCACTTTCACGAACCAAGACTACATACTGGCCATCTTCAGGAGCAACGATGGAAGCGAAACAATCCTGTCCGGTAAGGGGTGAATCATCGCGCGCGCTTAGTTCAAATCGCTTCATATTAAAGATTGCAACAAAGGGATCGAAAACAATGGTCCCGAGGCGCATGCCTTCGACTTCTGCACTAATCCGCTCACCTTTTTTTACATCTACAACGAAATAATCTGCGTCTTCATTGTTGGCAACGCCGTGAACTGTAACATTCATTGCGATTTTTTGGGGAGTTGCGAACTCTGAATTAGGTTCTTTTTCATCGATAACTGGTAGTGCGCCCACATAAAAAGTGCGCAGTTCACTAATGCCGGTAGCGGTGCGAACTCGAACTCCGTACTCGCCCAAGCCAGCTTCAGGGCTAATTTTCACCATGGCTTTTAACTGGGTATCGCTCACCACGGTCATCTTCGTGGTTTCAATCCCTTTGCGATAAAAGAGAAGTTCCTTGGCATCGGTAAGTCTTGCACCCGTGAAAGTTAATTCAACTTCGGTGCCTCTTTGCCATCCACGGGGAGCAATACCACCCAGATTGGGGGATGCTGCTTTAAGTGAAGAGGCAAGAGCCAAGACGGCGATGGACATCAAGAAAAATCTAGAGAGAAAAATCTTCATGGATGAGTCTCAGTACTTAAAATTCGAGCAGCCTTAAACAAAGCTGCTCACAAAATAGGGAAGGCAATTTGCAGCCCCCGGAAGAAGTAAATCAACCGGGGATACCACATTAATTACGACTGCAATTAAGCAAGGATTT
>JAPLNF010000173.1 GCA_026692965.1 Planctomycetota bacterium | reverse complement strand
TCAAAGGCAACTCAGGCAGTTGGCGGTTGAACCAAAACTTAAGCAAATCTCATCCGAGTTTCGAAAGAAATACCTTCAGGATTTATCCCGCCTAGATAAACTTTCCAAAGAAAGAAAACTCCTGCCCGAAGAATTCGCGGATCAGGGCGCCCTTTTGATCCGTTTAAATCAAGCACCCCTCGCCCTAGAAATCCTGCGAAAAGCAGACCGCGAATATCCTCTAAACTTTCGAATCCTTGCCAATCTATCCAGTGCTTGGCAAACTCTTGGAGAATTCGACCGGGCCATCCAAGTTTCGGAACAAGCAATAGCCCTCGCACCCGGAAAATATCTTGGTGCAGAAAAGCTGCAACTCTTCTGGATCAAGCAATTGAAAAAACAAAAGGCGGGACAAAAGCTTGATAACTTGTTCACACTTCAATTCCAATCCCCAGAAGGCAAATACCTCCCTGGCGGTATTGACGCTGCACAATTAAAAAATATCCCTAAAGACGCCATTGCTTCCGTACAACTTCTGGCATTATGGTTTCCCGCAGATTCACTTTTACTAATGCAGCTTGCAGAAATCGCAAATGCATCGGGTGATCCGGAAGTGGCCCTTGCAATGATGGATGGTTGTGTTACAGAATTTGGATTACGCGAAGGTATATTATTGGAACATAGGCGGATATTAAAAGAGTATGTGCAAGGCAGAAAAACAGCTAAAGATGAAAAGCATCAGGATCATAAAAGCTGGTTTGTTCCTAAATCATTACGGCCCTTCGCACTCGATAAAATGGAACTCGATTTGCCACCCATCAAAGCTAATGCGATTAATTTGCTTCCTTGGTTAGTGCTGGCGCAAACGCAGGTAGATCGTAAATCTCTGGCGCAATACCCTGCGTATTTAAAACAGTTGGAAAATCAAAAAGTGCAAATCGAAGGGCATATGCAACCCGTGGGTGAAGAGCATGAATCCAGCACTTTTTTACTTTTGGAAAATCCCGTGGGATGTTGGTACTGCGAAATGCCCTCATTAAATGGTATGGTTCTTATTGAGCTTAAAGATTCGAAAGTTGTGCGAATGAGTAGGCAAACGCAGATCATCAAAGGGAAGTTACAACTCCGCAAGGATGACCCCGAGAAATTCCTGTTCACCATTCTTGAAGCAGAAATGCAGCAAGCTCCTTGATTAGCTTTCTAATCAATCAGAGTTAGATGCTTGTAGTTTGGAAGTGGAGATTTAGCGCCTAAGAATAGAACTTCTTGCGAACCTTCCCTGCGTGGGCCTGAACCTTTTCAAAGGCATGTACGATGGCATTCATTGCGGTTTCATTTTGCAGCAAAACCGGATGATGCAAGACGAGCATATTTTCATGAGCGTTTGCAGCTTCAGGCAACGGGCCTGCACTCTGCCAACGGGATTGCGATCTACTAACATGAAGGGCAGCAAACCCCGCATCAAGTGCAATACCTTCCGCCTGCATCGCAGGCACCAAGCACTCACGATCTAAACCAAACTCTTGCGGATTCAATCTTAGCCCTAATTTGTAAAAGGCATGTTGATCAGAATTGAAGGAAGCTTGAATAAGTTCAATTCCATTGATGGAATCCAGTTTTGTTTGCAACAGTTTCACTGAAGCCATGCGCAATGCATTTGTTTTTTTCAAGTTTTCCAATTGGGGCAAAAGAACCACTGCTTGAATTTCGCTTAATGGCGCCAACTTACTACCCCGCAAAAGCAACATCTTTGCCTTTTGTGACAACTCAGGTTTATTAGAAAGTATTGCGCCTCCCCTGCCTGCAGTAATCAATTTCGATCCACCGAAACTAAGAACGCCAAAGTCCCCCCAAGTACCTGCACTTTTTCCCTGCACCACAGCCCCAGGGTTTTGGAAGGCATCTTCTATTACACCCACGCCTGAGCTTTTGCACTTCGCCATGATTGTTTTCATGTCTGCATGTCCGCCATGCAAATGTGAAATAATCACTGCTTTACAACCCGCTTCGATTGCAAGATCAATTGCCTGGGGCGAGATCTGCCAGTTTGCAGGATCGAGATCTATAAGAAAAGGTTTTGCTCCAAGGGCATGAATCGCGAGAAAG
>JAPLNF010000172.1:926-2042 GCA_026692965.1 Planctomycetota bacterium | reverse complement strand
ATACCACCAGAGGGGAAGGAACTGGCGTCAGGTTCGCCTTTGACAAGTTCTTTGCCACTGAATTCGACCATGGCTTTACCCGAGCCATCTATATTCAGAAAGCTGTCGTGTTTTTCTGCGGTCAGGCCGGTCATTGGTTGAAAAATATGGGTGTAGTGGGTTGCACCTTTTTCGATGGCCCAATCTTTCATAGCGCTTGCAACGCTATCTGCAATTGTTGGGTCGAGAGAAATGCCTTGTTTGATCGTTTTTTGGAGTGCTTTGAAAATAGGCTTGGGAAGTCGTTCGCGCTGAACTTCTTCGTTAAATACATTGCACCCAAAAAGTTCCTTTAAGGGTGTTTCATGAAAGTCTAATCTTTCAAGAACATGTTTGGAATTGGCAATTGCTTGAATAGCTTGGGAACGGATATTGTGTGAACTCATGATAAAAATCCTCAAATCCAGTTAAAAAACACACTCGCGGAAAGTCGCTCCAGTCATTGGTATTTTGAAGGCCGCGTTTTCCTTCCTATACCGACCGGAACTTGAAGAGGCTGCTTATAAATCGTAATATAGCGCAAACTCATAAGGGTGGGGCCTCATTCTTATTGCCTCCACTTCTTGCTCGCGCTTGTATTGAATCCATGTACGGATTACATCTTCCGTAAATACATCGCCTTGTAAAAGAAATTCATGATCTCTTTCCAAATTATTCAAAGATTCTTCCAAAGAACTTGGTGTGCCTGGAAGCTTTAATCGCTCTTCTGGCCCAAGGTCGTAAATGTTCCTATCCATCGGTTCGCCGGGATGAATCTTGTTTTTGATTCCATCTAGCATTGCCATCAGCATACCTGCAAATGCAAGATATGGATTGCTTGATCCATCTGGGCAGCGATATTCAATCCGCTTCGAATTTGCCTTATGAGAATGAACCGGTATGCGAATAGCAGCAGAGCGATTTCGGCTGCTGTATGCCAATCGCGTGGGAGCATCATACCCAGGCACCAAGCGCTTATAACTATTAGTGGTCGAATTTGTGATTGCACACAACGAAGGAGCATGCCTGAGCAGTCCGCCGATAGCGTACATTGCAGTATCGCTTAGGCCCGCATACCCTGTGCCGCCAAAAAGGTTT
>JAPLNF010000172.1:0-873 GCA_026692965.1 Planctomycetota bacterium | reverse complement strand
ACATGCAAACCGCTACCATGATCCTGAAACAAAGGCTTGGGCATAAATGTCGCAGATTTGTTGTGTTTGCGTGCAACATTTTTCACAATGTATTTATACTTTAAAACACTATCAGCCATTTCAACCAAGGTGGAAAAGCGAATGTCAATTTCGCCCTGGCCCGCAGTAGAACCTTCATGGTGGTGGGATTCTATTTCGATGCCACAATCAAGCATGGTGAGCATCATTTCGCTGCGTAAATCATGGCTGGAATCGGAAGGGGGGCAATGCAGGTAGCCTTCCTTGTAGCGGATTTTATGACCTAAATTTGGGTCTTCTTTACGGCCTGTATTCCAAGCACCTTCGGAACTTTCAATAAAGTAATATCCACTATGCTCGTTTTGATTGAATCGGATGTCATCGAAAACAAAGAATTCGATTTTAGGACCAAAATAAGCCGCGTCACAAATCCCGGAGGCCTTCATGTAATTGGTGGCTTTACGGGCGACATTTCTCGGGTCGCGGGTGTAATCTTCCCGGGTCAGAGGGTCTTGAATATTACATATCATGATTAATGTCTTGTCCTTGGCAAAAGGATCAAGAAATGCCGTTTCTGGAACAGGCATCACCACCATGTCGGATTCATTTATGGTTTGCCAGCCCCTCATGCTGGCGCCATCGAATCCTAATCCTTCTTCAAAGGTGGATTCACGCAATGCGGAGGCGGGAATGGTAAAATGTTTCCAAAGCCCTGGAAAATCCATGAATCGTAAATCTATTGCTCGCACTTCTTTTTCACGGATGTGAGCTAAGATTTCGCGGGGAGTCACAGAGAAAAACTCCAATTAAGGATGGCTGCTGGATGCCAACCCTAGTTTGCTTCGGGAGAGAAGA
>JAPLNF010000171.1:3086-3583 GCA_026692965.1 Planctomycetota bacterium | reverse complement strand
TGATGATGGGCTGGCTTGTTAAATAAGAAGCCATGGGCGTAAAAGGATGCCAGTTGTAAGCTTTGTCCCAGAGTTCAAGCTGCATCGCAGTTTCATTCATGCCAAAATAAGTTCCAAGTAAAGGAGTTGGATAATCGTAATAATAAGAACACACCGCCTATTTTACTGATTTTTCAAAGGGCTTAAGTACGATTGTACCGGCTTTACAAATTGCAACCCTCTTTAAGAAGCAAAACAACTCTGCCTTTTACCAGAAAACTATATGAAACCCCTTAAATTAGACGAATTTTAATATGAGAGCTTAGATTTACACCTTTGAAAATTTAGCGACTAAGGAGTCAACCATGGGGAACGGATTCCCAATTTGGTTTGGCATTGCAGCAGGCATCGTGGGCTTCGCCCTGGCCGAAGAAGTTACCAACAAAACTGAAAATAATAATACACCCACAGCGCCTCAAGTCGAGGCTCCTGTTCCCGGCATATTACCAAAGCAAGTG
>JAPLNF010000171.1:790-2963 GCA_026692965.1 Planctomycetota bacterium | reverse complement strand
TGCAGTGCCCGGTGCGCTTGGCCAACCCGGTACCCGTGTCCTTGCTGGTGGCAATAGCAGCAATGGTATGGATTACGGTCCATTTTCCGGTATCAGAATGAATGGCGGTTTCTTCCTTGATGAAGATCGAATCTTTAGTATCGAAGGCTCTGCCTTTTTACTTGAACAACGATCCTATAATTTCAATACTTCCTCCAGCGATTCACAACCCGTTGTCGCTGCTCCCTTTTTTAACACTAACGGGATCGCAAGTTCGATTTATGCACCTGCGCCCGAATTCAACAGTAACGTCAACATTTATTCCTATAGCAAGCTTTCGGGTGGCGAAGCTATTGCCAAGGCTAGATTCGGCAACCCAGGCAATGGCTTTTCTTCCAACCTCCTATTTGGTGGCAAGTTTGCCGAACTCGAAGAAAACCTAATCTACTCGGTTAATTCCCAACGATCTTCTGGTGGTATCAATACTGGCACTCAGGGCACCGATCAATTCCTTACCAGGAACTGGTTTTACGGTGTGCAGATGGGTGGTGGTTTAAATTACGATTACAAACGATTCCATGCCAGCGCACTTGGTAAAATCGCACTAGGCCAAACCCAACAGAATATTGCCATCGCAGGCTCCAGAACCAACACCATCAATGGTGTATCTTCTGCCCCCACCGATGGATTCGTTTACGCACAACCCACCAACAACGGCATGCATAACCAATCAGCCTTCTCCGCTATACCAGAGCTTCAATTCCGCCTAGGTTATGATGTGACCAGACACATTCAACTTTACGCAGGGTATGACTATTTTTATTGGACGAGTGTGCTTCGCCCCGGTAATGCGGTGGATTCGGTGATCAACACCAGCCAAAGAAATGGCCAACCCTTGGTAGGTGCTGCACGCCCCGAACCAGTCATGTCTCCCTCAGGAATCTGGGCACAAGGTATGACCTTTGGCGTCGAACTGAAATACTAACCTTCAGTAATATCAATCTCCCAACAGCTCCTTATCTTAAGGGGCTGTTGTCATTTATATACAACCCAATTTAGAGCCCCGACTTTATTAAAATAAGATGGTATATGGCTGCAATAAGGGCTATGATTAAGGTAGTTTGATATTTAAGTTTCATCCCACCTAGGCAAAGTTGCAATGCTATTTAACACGGTTCTATTAATCAGCCTGAACTTTGCAGCAGACCCGTTGGACGATTACCAGAAGGTGATCAAGCCCCTTTTACAATCGCGTTGTTATTCCTGCCATGGTGCCCTAAAACAAAACAGTAAACTGCGGTTAGATACTGTCTCTTTTATTCTTGCAGGTGCGGGCAAATCAAAAATCATCACGCCGGGTAATATCAAGGGAAGCGAATTACTCTCCCGCATTACCACGATGGAAGAATCCGAGCGCATGCCACCGGAAGGCGAACCCGTAACCCCCGCGCAAATTAAAGCGATCGAACGCTGGATTACAGCGGGCGCCCCCGGGCCTGAAAATGAAAAACCCGAAGTCAGCCCCAAAGACCACTGGGCTTTTAACCCCCCTGCAAAAGCTGTCATACCAGCCAACACTAACCCGGTTGATTACTTCACGACAGAGGCTTGGAAGAAAAAGAATCTGCAACCCCAGCAGACCGCAGGCAAGCGTACACTCCTTCGCAGGCTCTATCTTGATGTGATCGGGTTGCCCCCTCTCGAAGCGGATTACCTTTCTTTTATCAACGACTCTTCCCCCGATGCGTATGAAAAAATCGTCGACAAGCTGCTTGCAAGCCAACAGTATGGCGAACGCTGGGGCAGGCATTGGCTCGACATTTGGCGCTACACTGATTGGTGGGGATTAGGCGCAGAGTTACGCAACAGCCAGAAGCACATCTGGCATTTCCGCGATTGGACCATCGAATCACTCAATAACAATCTGCCCTACGATGAAATGGTTAGGCAGATGATCGCTGCTGATGAGCTTAGCCCCACCGATGACAAAAAGTTGCGAGCGACAGGATTCCTCGCCCGCCAATATTTCAAGTTCAATCATAACTCCTGGATGGAAGAAACTGTTGAGCATACTTTCAAGGCTTGCATGGGCCTTACCATTAATGGCGTCAGGTGCCATGATCACAAATATGATCCCGTGACTCAGGTCGAGTATTACCAACTGCGAGCTTTTTTCGAACCCTACCAAGTGCGT
>JAPLNF010000171.1:0-685 GCA_026692965.1 Planctomycetota bacterium | reverse complement strand
CAACCTACCTCTTTGTGCGAGGCGATGAGAAGAACCCTAAGAAAGATAAAGCCATCCCGCCAGGTGTTCCAGCCTTTCTGACGTTAGGCGACTTCAAGATCGAACCGGTGAACCTTCCTGCTGAAGCACACGCACCAGAACTCAAGCCCATCGCATTTGAAAACGCAAAGCTTCTTGCAAAGTCAAAAACTGAAGCAGCATCCAAGGCTTACACCTTGGCAGAAGAAGCCCTCAAATCTACTAAAAAACCTGAAGAGAAACCCTTACTAGAAAAGAAACTAGCATCTGCAAAGCAAGCATTGGAGTTTGCTAACGAGGAAGAAAAAAGCATCGAGCCCCGATGGCTTGCAACCAAAGCAAAACTCGTAGAACCCATGAAGGCGGAAACAAAAGCTAAAGCTCTGCTAGCATCGAAGGCGGAAAAGCAAACCGCCCTCGCAAAGGCAACCTTGGATATTCTTAATGCTGAGATTGAACTGTTGACTGCTGCAAAAGGCAAAGAAGATGCTGCAAAGAAAAAGGTTGAAGCAGCGACCAAGGCAAAGGAGGTAGCAAGCAAGAATGTTGACACACCCAGCGAAGTTTTTACCGCCATCAAGGGATCGATAAAGACACTTGAATCAAACCTCGAAAAAGAAGACTCCCGCAACAAGCCCTACCCCAAAACCAGCACAGGCAGGCGCTC
>JAPLNF010000170.1 GCA_026692965.1 Planctomycetota bacterium | reverse complement strand
GTAAATTTAGGGCATTGATTGGAACCCGTAATGAAGCGCTTGTATTTGTACGAAGAACTTTCTGCAATGAAGCTCGAGCCTGAGAGCGCTCTTGCACCTCTTCTTAAAGAAGGGGTGTCGATTTTAAAAGCTTTGATCGTTGATTTTACAAAACTGAATCAGTTTGAGCTTTTTATCTTTGCCTCGAAGGAAGTAGGGGAATCACTTGTTGCTGAAAAACTCATCAACTTTAGCCAATGGATTGTGCCTGAACCCTCCAACCCTTTTTTAAATGTTGTTAATCCCAAAGATGCGGTGCTGATCATGGCACCTGAATCAGATGGCATTCTTGCCCATCGCATCAAGCAGCTAAATGAAACGGGTGCAGAAAATCTGAATTGCTCGGTTGAAGCAATAACCTTGGCAGGAGATAAATATCAGACATTTCTTTATTTAAACAGAATGAATATCCCGACCCCGGCAACCATGCTGCTGGGCGATTTTCTGAAAGCACAGCAACTAACTTTTCCATTGGTCTTAAAACCCAGAAATGGCGCAGGAACCGCAGATACTTTTTATGTAAGCGACATTGGGTTTCTAAAGAATAAAGCTTCCAGCATTCTTGATTTAGATCAATGGATTGTTCAGGAGTTAAAGCAGGGTTTGCCCGCAAGCTATTGCTTTTTTGGTCACAAGGGCCAATTTATACCGATCATTTCCAGCTTTCAAAATATGGAATGCCTTGATCTTCAGTTCGTTTATCAAGGCGGCTCACTTCCTTTACCCTTGGATTTCGAATATCGGGCTTTGATTCTTGCCCAGAAAACCTTGCGCGACTTTGTTGGCTTAAATGGCTGGGTTGGTGTTGATTTGATCCTTGGTCCAGACACCAAGGGCCTTGAAGATTTTGTCTTCGAAATCAATCCTAGGCTGACAACTTCTTACCTTGGCGCCAGGCATCACCTTCTAATTAATCCTGCTTCCTTATGGGCGGGAAACGATTTGCTTCTTTCTCAACCCGAGAGTAATGGCAATAATATCGTCTACTACAAGAATGGTACGATTGAAATCAAACGGGGTGGACCGCAATGAAAATGAAACTGATAGCGTGTGGCTTGTTTTTCTTTTCGATGGCGTTATGTGGATTTGCAATGTTCAACCTCCAACAAGATGAAGACAAGAAGTTAGTAAAGTTTTTTGATGCAATGCTGGAGGATGAATTCAAATTGCGCCCAATGGTTGCAACCCAATTGGGAGATCATCGATTCGATGACAAGTTGGAAAACCCCAGCAAAGAAAATCGGGAGCTATGGAAACAGTTTTACAAATCTTCCCTCGAAAAATTGCAATCCCAAATTAAGCTTGAATCACTAAGCGCTAGCGGAAAAGTTGACTTCAAGGTTCTTGAATCGAATCTGGAACGCACCCTATGGCTTCAGGAATTTAACAAAACCTTTGAGAATGACCCTAGGGCTTACAACGAATTGATCGCTGACAGCCTTTATTTGCCTTTGTCTCAATCCACAATACCGGAAGAAAAAATTGTCGATGCGTTGATTTTAAGAGTTGCCCGGGTGCCCAAGGTTTTGCAGTCTGCAAAAGATTCGATTAAAAACCCGCCCAAAGTTATTCTCAATACTGCGATAAAACAGAACTTAGGATCTATTCGGTTTTATAAAAAAGGGATTGGTGAGTTTGTTAAAAATCCAGACCTTAAAACCCGCCTTCTAGAGGCCACCAATAAAGTTGTACCTAGCTTAGAAAGTTATCAGGATTTTCTTCAGGATCTTGCAAAAAAAGGGGGAGAAACTGATTGGCGAATAGGCACAGAACAATTCAAACTTAAATTGGTTCACGAACTACAGACCGGGGTTGCCGCAGATGAATTGCTCCGCCTTGCAGAATTAGAAATGGTTACCGTCACCCATGAAATGTATGTGATAGCAAGGCAGTTGTGGTCGGGATTGTATCCTGGGAAAGTTCTTCCTGTTCCAGATGTTAAGGGTAAAAACGAAACTATTGCAAAGGTTCTTGAAAAACTGAGCGAGAAACGAGGCAACCCCCAGGATCTCCTGAAAGATACTCGCAGCACTGTAAAGAAGATTCAATCCTTCATCACTGAAAAAAATATCCTCACATTGCCTCAACCTGATCGATGCCAAATTCTTGAGATGCCTGAATTTCAAAGAGGGAATTCTGTCGCGTATTTGAATCAGGCTCCGCCTCTTGATACTAGCGCATCAAGTGTTTATGCGGTTAGTCCGCCGCCATCTGATTGGGATGCCAACACCGTTTTAAGTTTCATGAAAGAATACAACAGTTATATGTTGCAGATTCTGACTATCCACGAGGCTTACCCAGGGCATTATGTTCAGCTTGAATATTCAAACAAGCATCCTTCGAAGATTCGCAGAGTATTATCTTCCGGCGTTTTTGCGGAAGGTTGGGCTGTTTATACCGAAAAAATGATGCTTGATGAAGGCTATGGCAACCAAGATCCTGGCTTGAGAATACATCAATTGAAATGGTACCTGAGGGCGGTTGCCAATGCGGTGCTTGATCATCAAATGCATTGCAAGAACATGACGGATGAACAGGCATTGGATTTACTTGTGAACCGTGCGTTTCAAACTCAGGGTGAAGCTTTGGGGAAAATTATTCGATCGAAGCAATCTTCGTGTCAGCTTTCTACTTATTTTGCAGGCGCAGTCTTCTTCAACAAACTTCGGGCCGATGCCCAAAATGCCAAGGGGGAAACTTTTAACCTCAAGCAATATCATGAGGCTGTTTTGTCTCACGGCACCCTTCCTTTAAATTTGCTTCGCGATTTAGTGTGGGTGGATCTCGGGTTGGAAAAACCAGTTAAATAATGTGAGTCAATCCCAAAAAATAAAGAGTGATTCTTTAAACAAAGTGCCATTGAAGCGATAATTGTTTGTGTTATATCGCCTTCTTGTTGGTTGGGGGAAGAACTGTTTTGCCGGGGGATGTATTAATGTTAATCAGTCGAGTTCAATTAGCAGGGTTTTTAGATGATGAGTTTATGACAGAAGGATTGGCAGAAGATGTCGCCAAGGTTTTTATAAACTCGTTGATAGAAAGAGCAGAGAAGTTGGTAGTATGCGAAAAAAATCCAGTGTTATTGAAGTTGAAGCTGCAAAGGTTGGCGACCAAAGGTCGATCGATCCGGAAAATTTTGGTGCTTTGGGAAATTGAAGGCCAAAGAGCTAATGCACATCAATTATTGGCTGCAGAAGAACTTCACGAAGTTCTGGAAGAGTATCCTAGTGATTGCATGAACCTACTTTTACGCATGGTAAAAGTGCTAACAAAAAGAGATCGTGAGACGGTGCACTCGGTAGCTACGTTTGGTGAAGGTTTGGAAATAAGACGTAAGGCAGCTTGACCCATATTGCCCACTCTTTTTGTTGCCCCCATTTTGTCGACGGTTGTGCTGGATAATCGGCTTTCTTAAGATTGGTCTTCTTAAAATAATTTCAATTTGTTTAAGGTTAACTATTATTCAGCAATCTACTTAGGTAGAATGATGTAGAGTTAATTTATGTTGCAATCTGAAATTTATTAAGGTGGACTGCTGTGAGTACCGCGCCAGAGCCTCAAGTTGATCCTCGAGCCCTAGATTTAGAGCGAAAACGCCTGAGTCAAAGGCTGGAAGAACTGTCCAAGCTTTGTGAATCCGATGTTCCTCCCGGTGTATTTTACGGTGAGCTACTCAAGAAGCTTTTGGAATCCCTAGCTGCCCCTGTAGGAGCGCTTTGGATTCGTACCAATCAAGGTAATCTTCAGCTGCAATTTCAAATCAGTTTGAAGGAAGTTGGCCTCGACCGATCAGAAGAATCTCGCCAAAGTCATGAAGAACTTCTTAGACAGGTGGTAGTCAACCCAAGACAAGTTGTCTTGCTTCCTCGGAGTGGACTTGCTTCTGATGAACCAGGCAAATCGGGTGCAGGCAATCCTACCGATTTCTTGCTTTTGATGGTTCCTATTCTTTTAAATAACCAAATCACGGGCATCATTGAAGTTTTTCAGGGCTCGAATCGGGCTATGAATGCCGTCCCTGGTTTTATGCAATACATTGCCTTGATGGCGGACATTGCTACCCGTTACCAGCGAAACCAAATGCTGGGTCAAATGCTTGGGCAACAACAAATCTGGACACAGGTCGAATCGTTTTCTCGCTTGGTTCATGCGAGTCTCGATCCTGTTGAAGTTGCTTACCAAATAGCTAATGATGGAAGGCGATTGGTTAACTGTGATCGTTTAAGCGTAGGTATTTGCTATGGTAAAAAGCCTGTAATAGAAGCCATTTCTGGTGCGGATGTTGTTGAAAAACGATCCAACCTCGTCAGGCTCATGCAAAGGCTTTCGGCCAAAGTGCTTGAGTGGGGTGAGAAACTTGTTTTTACGGGCGCTAAAGAAGATACCTTGCCTCCTAAGGTGCTTGCTGCCCTTGATGAATACCTTGCTGAAAGCGGTAGTAAACTTCTCGTGGTTTACCCCGTCACCGATGACCGAGATAAAGATCGAAAACCTCCGTTTCGAACCGTTTTAATTATGGAGTCGTTCGATCCACCTGCAGATCCTCAGCAGTTAATCGCAAGGCTTGATGTTGTTGGTCGCCATGCTGCTACTGCAATTTATAATGCTATCCAGTACCGCAGAATTCCAATGCGTTACATTTGGATGCCGCTTGCGAAAGTTCAAGAAGGTTTGGGTGGAGCAACTAAAGCGATTACGCTTGCGGTTGTAGTGGGAGTTATTGCCTTAGGTTTCATGCTTTACCTAGTGCCATATCCTTTAAAAATGGATGCCTCAGGTCAATTACAACCCGAAATCAGGCGTAAAGTTTTTTCCACTGTTGAAGGTGTGATCAAAGAATTGAGTGTCAAACCTGGCGATATGGTTGCAGAGAATCGCTCGTTGGGCATTATGTATGACAGTCAGTTGGAAAAAGAAATTCGAACCCAACGCAAAGAGATTCAAGTTGCTGATCGTGATGCTCGTATGTACGAACAGCGCTCTAGTAAGGGGACTGATTCCGAGCGTTTGTCCAGCCTTGTTGAAGCTGAAAAAAGTGGCATTATTAGGCTTAGTAAAGAGCGCGAACTCGATGCATTGGTAAAAAGGACTAATGCTGATCTAAATCTGCAAAAAGAAGGCTTTTTTGCTTTAAAAGCCCCCGTGTTTACCTCGCAAGAAGCAGTTAGGGTTGGTAGTAAAGAATGGAAAGTACTAAGTAGTGCCTTCCAAGAAAATCTGACTAATCGCGTTGTCAAACCTTCTGAAGAATTACTCCGCCTGGGTGCTGTCGATGGCCCATGGGAAGTCGAACTCAAAATTCCCCAACAGCATATCGGACAGGTTCTTAAAGGTTTTGGGCGCATGAATAAAGATGAATTGGAAGTTGATTTTATAGTACGCAGCGATCCAACTCGTAAATTTAAGGGCAAGCTTACCAAAATAAAAATCGGGGGCGAAGCCAATCCCGAGCGCTCTACCGGTATGGAGGCTGAACCGGTGGTGATTGCCTGTGTTACCTTGGTTGGTGTTGATAAAGATTATGAGCTTCCTCGTGAGTTGCTTCTTTCGGGTACCGAAGTGCATGCGAAAATCATTTGCGGTAATGAGAGAATGGGTTATTCCCTCTTTTACGGCCTA
This sequence comes from Planctomycetota bacterium, assembly GCA_026692965.1. Lineage (GTDB taxonomy): Bacteria > Planctomycetota > Planctomycetia > Gemmatales > Gemmataceae > UBA969. Next base: position 1,066 of record JAPLNF010000170.1, on the reverse strand, counting down.
TGGGAATTCTTCTACGAGAAAATTGTGTTTTTCTTCTAATCAGCAAGCTCAAAAGCAATGCTGTACGGATAGAATTGCTGTACGGATAGAATTGCTGTACGGATAGAATTAGAAATATATACAGAATCGGCTAGGAGAGAATCATGTTTAGATGGACAGCAGTAACAGTTTTGTTTTTTGGTTTAGGCATTGTTTTGCTAAATGCGATCAATAGATCTACTTTTTCAAAGGCGGTAGCTAAAGATGAGTTTGTCTTCACTTCATCTACTGAAGATTTTGTCGCGCAGGTAGGGGAAAACAAAACCAATCTTGTAGATGGTAATCCTGGGAATAATCAGCCGAAGGTTGATGCACCTGCCACAGTAACAGTTTCGAGGCCTGGTGTTAACCAACCTTTGGTTATTGCAAACGCCCGCATTAGTGCCATGGAGAGGCAGGAAATTCCTGCTGAAAAAGACGGGAAATTATTGTTCGTGGGTACCGATATTAAGCCCAAGCGAGATATTCATCCTGATGATGTTTTCAAGCTTACCATTAGTCGATTGGTGATCGAAGATGAAAAAGTTTCTGGTAGTGATGTTATCTTGTTAGACAATAAATCGAATAAAAAGTTTCGCTTATGGAAGGGTGGCGAAGATCAACTGACCCCTGGGAAATTAGCCTTGGACTATAAAGAAACTACATTTTATAAGCTTGAAGTTGGTGATGAAGTTCAAAAGAACCAGATGGTAGCCTTGGTGAATCCTGTGTTGGCTTTGGATGATTTGGGAATTCGCGCTGCCAAGTTGGAAGCGAGTGAAGCCGATCGCAGGGCGAGTGAAAAAACTCGTGATGAAGCTCATAAACGGTTCCAGCAGCAATCACTGCTCAGACAAAAAGGTGCTGGTTCCGATGAAGAGTATCGATCTGCAGAACTATTCTGGCGTAGATATATTGATGAAGAATCAGGCAAAGCTGCCTTGGTGGTTCAATCCCAACGCGAATTAAATGCTGCTGTTACGACACTTAAAATGCATGAAATCCGTAGCTCGATTCCTGGTGTTATTAAAACCATTTACCGCAACCG
>JAPLNF010000169.1:8262-16988 GCA_026692965.1 Planctomycetota bacterium | reverse complement strand
AAGCATTTTTGGATTGCTGGCATTTCTAGTGCCAGGAATGGCGTTGTCGCAAACTTCATTCCCACAGATCACGCATGTCTACCCTGCAGTTATTGAACGTGGGAAAACCAGCGAGATCACTCTTTTTTGCGAAACCAGCAACCCATCAAATCCGATTGCAGTACTTTTTGCAGGCACCGGGATCAAAGCCGAAGGTATTCCAGAAAAAGGCAAAACCACCGAACTTAAAATCAAAGTAACCGTAGATAAAACAGCTTCCCCTGGTATGAGAGAATTCCGACTAGCTTGCGCTTCCGGTGCCTCCACAGTGGGTCAAATTCTTATCGCAGACCTTCCGGTTGTTCTTGAAAAAACCACTCTCCATGCTGATTTCGCAACTGCTCAACCCATCCCCATTGGCAGTATTGTTTCTGGCATGATCAGCGCCAAAGAGCAAGTTGACTCTTATAAATTCACGGTTAAAGCCGGGCAAACTATTTCCTTTGGCGTGATATCTCACAGGTTCTTCTACAAGAGGCACAGCCAGTTTCTTGCGATCGATCCGATGATCAGCATCCATGATTCAACAGGCAGGGAACTAGCAGCCAATGATGACTTCCATTTTGCAGACCCCTGCGTTACCTACCGATTTGCATCGCCCGGTGAATACATGGTAGTAGTACGCGATGTGGATTATGCAGCAAGTATTAACATGCCCTACAACCTTGTTATTACGGGTGGGCCATATGTTACATGGTGTTACCCGTTGGCACATTCGCCCACAGGTCCCTTGCAAGTCAAAGTGGGTGGTGGGAATGTACCTGAAACCCAGGTGGCATTAGAGGGAATTTCCAGTACTTCCTTGCTAGGAAGCACACTTAATGCAGTAATCAAAACCGATGGAGGATTGAGCAATTCGTTTCCAGTATACATTTCCGGACTGAAAATCTTTGAGGAATCAACAACCAATCCAGACTTCCCTTTACCTTGCACCATCAATGGCAGAATCTTAAAGCCAGGCGAAACCGACACCTTTCCCATAAAGTTGAAAAAAGGTGAATCCATCATTGCAGAAATCCGAGCACGGAGACTGGGGTCCGAACTCGATAGTTTTTTAACCATCACAGATGATAAAGGCAAAATCATTGCAAGCAATGACGACCAATCCAATGCCACCAAAGATTCTTATCTTAATTACACTGCTACAGCCGAAGGCATTTTCAAAATCCAAGTACGCGACTTATTAAACCGTGGTGGCCCCGGCTTCAACTACCTATTAAATATCACCCACGAAGAACCAGACTTCATCGTCAATTGCGATGATGACAAAGCAGGTATCGCACCCGGGATGGCCGCGGCATGGTATGTACGGGTCAAACGAACAGGAGGATTCACTGGCCCAATCACTTTCCATTCTGAAAATCTTCCTTCAGGAATAATCATGGTTCCCCTATCCTTACCCGAAACCCAGAATGATGGTTTGCTGCTTTTTCAATGCGCCATGGATGCTAAGCCAGGCGCTTCACTTGTCAACATCATCGCCAAGGCGAAATATAAAGACAAAGAAGGCAAAGAGAAAGAAATCATCAAAAGAGTTAGTCCTCTTACCGAATTAAAGATGCCTGGAGGCGGAAGAAGCACATGGCCTGTTGAAACGCAGATGATTGCGATCACGCCTGAAAAAGATATCATGCAGATTAAAGTCAGCCCTGAAAAAATCGTCTTAGAGCCAGGGAAAACTATTACGATTGATGTGGAAATTGTACGCGCAGAGAATTACAAAGGGCGCATCAGCCTAGATATAAGGCATCAGCACCTAGGCCAGATCTTTGGAAATCCACTTCCACCCGGTGTCACCATGCTCGATACCGGAGCTAAAACAGCTTTATCAGAGAAAGAAACTAAAGGAAAAATACTTCTTAAAGTGGCGCCAGATGCCAAGCCCTTTGCGGAGGTTCCTATCTGCGTCCTGGCAAATGTGTCGCTCAATTTCACTGTCAAACGAGGTTACGCAAGCAACCCGATCATGGTGAATATCCCGGGCAAATAGTCAGGCTTTCGCAGGAACCAATTGGGGCTTTTTAAAACTTCCATTATTGGCGGGAAGTTCCAACTCTGCGACGAGATCCTCATCTTCAGAAACCAGCATCCCTTCAGGCCAAATATGAAACCCACCCTTCAGGGTTATCGCATTCGCTTTATCTTCAATCAACCAGGTGCCCCAAATCCCCTTGCCCTCGTTATAGCCTTCATAATAAACAGGGTGATTACCTTTGTATATTTTGTTCCAACTGCATTTTCCAGTTGAAGTATCGTAATGCCCTTTAAATGTAAATGCTCCGACTATATCATTGCCGCTCGCAGTGATGATTCCTTTTTCAAACATACATTGTAAATCCATCCATTGCTTCCCGAGGGGCGGGTTTTTCTGGACGAAGAATCCTGTCCACTTCCCACTAGGAAAACGCGAATCCTGTTCCAATTGTTTGAACATATCATCCATCTCAACCGCTCTTCCCTGTAGGCTTTATAGAGTTAGCAATACCCATGATATCACTTCGCAAGGCTGCCTTGTTTTCCTGAGCGCATCTACTTGCAAGAGTGAATACATTTTGACCTATTCTGTAGACAAAATAAAGCAGGTACATCCTGCGACTTTCAATCTGCACATCCCACGAAAAAAACTCTAAGCCGGGAATTCCATTAGCTGACTGAATCTCGCCCTGACTTTCTACCCGCATCTGTTGCTGTCGAATAAACGCCAATGCTTCATCCCTATACATTGCATTTGATGTGTATCTCGAAGGTTTCTCTTTGGTTATCAGCAATCCAGACTCTTTTGAATGATCCAGCGTTGCCTGAGAATCTGATTGAGAGGTCACCTTCCATTCTCTCGGATAATAAAACGTAAACGCAGTATCCCGACTTTCAAACAACAGCCTTGTGTTATTAGCATTCGGTTCGTATTGCGCTAAAATTTTATTGTCCAGAAGAATTGCGGGGAGCATTTCCCGTGAAAGGGTGTATCGTCCTTCGATTCTTCCAACATCCTTGCCTTCTTTGTTTTTAAGAATGCTAGTCCCTTTAAGATAAAGAAAAGACAAATGCCTAGTCTCACAATCAAAGAAAATATAACCATCCAGAATTTGCTGATTGGGGCCATCTTCGTTGATGCCAGATGCCTTGCCCAAAAAACTGATCCTTGCGGTCTTACGATTGTTTACCAAGTTTACTGAATCCAGCTTGCAAGAAACTTGGGAGGCCTCCAGCAATTCCAGATCCGTGAGTTCTTGAACAGCTTCCAGCCCTGCATCCCAGGATTCATTTAAACCCACAGAACGGGAAGGAAAAAGCCCAGCCAAGGCACAGGGAAAAACTTCCGTTCGGATCAGATCAAGTTCATTCCACGTTAGGTGTGTATCAAGAGAAAAGGGGATTTTTTTTAAACCTTGCTTTAATAGTACGAGACTGCGAGTTTCAGGCCTAAGAGTGGTTTCCTGATTTTGGCCATCCAAAGTCCGAGATAATTCAACTTTCCGATACTCACGAAGAGACTTATTTACCTTAAGAGAAGAATCCAAAGTTAAAATAGTTTCATCAAAATCAATTTGACTCTTCCCTTTAATCTGAATTTGTTTTTTTGGTTGAAGATTCGAAGTGAATAACATGGACCCGGTAAGTTCCGTAGTAGTTTGAATCCTAAACCGATTGCCTGGGGAAAAAGTCTCACTTAAACGATAAATATCAGCGGCCCTTAAAGACAAAGGCCAAAGAATCGCATTTAAACCTATACCTTGTAATAAGTTGCGTCTCTTAATCATCGCGTAAATACACCTAGGAAAAAGAAGGAAGCCAACGGCAAAGTTTATCCCAAAAACCGTTGATAAAAGCAGAATATGGAAGGAAATTTAAATTCTAGCGAGGTATTGATTGATAAATTCAACAAGAAGTGGACATTTGAACACATCTTTTAAGTGTATTTAAAGAAAAGTTTTACTTTTCCAGCTAACCCTCATTTTTTAACCTACTCTTAATAATCATTGTTTATTCTTGCAAGTAATAGTTCAGGGATTGTTTCCTCTACAGCCCAAGTATTTTGGAATTTTTCAGGTTGCGGTGTTAATAAATAGATGGCGCATTCGAATATAAGGTTGTAACCATGAAAAAAACATTTGAACTTTTTGAGTGGTTGACTCGTATAGATAGAAAGCATCGCAAGGCGGCGATGGCTCTGGTTAGAAAAAACAGTCCCGTTTTGAGGAAGGATTCTTAAAGTGATTTTCAGGCACCCTGCTTTGATGCTGCTGGAAGACCAGCTCACTCGTTTCACCCCTGTAGGTCGAAAGACCCAACAACAGGAACGAACTGAGCAGTTTCTTCAAGAAATTGATGCCTCGAAAAAATATCCTTATCAGTTTATCTGTTTCAGGATTACCGGATATCGACCAGATTCCTTTCCTGATTTACGGATCGATGGCTCCGACCTCTTACACGATCTGCCTATTCTGATTCAGTCGCTTGCAAGTAGCCAGCCCGAAGTTGAACCAGTTTATACCGTCGACGAAGTTAGTAAGCTTTGGAATGTTTCAACTAAGACGGTACGAAGGTGGAAAAAACTTGGGTTAATCGGATTGAAAATAGTACGTGGCGGAAAACGAAAGCTCGGCTATACGAGAAGTGAGATCGAGCGGTTTGTATCCCGAAATCAGGAAAGGGTTGAAAAAAGCGGAAGCTTTTCACAGCTCTCTAATGAAGAAAAAAACAAGATTATCAAATTTGCAAGCAGGATGTCGCGTTTAACTAATGCTAATGTGACCGAGATCAGTCTTCGTATTTCGAAAAAAATTAAACGCTCACCGGAAACAGTAAGGTATACGATCAAAAATCATGATCGTATTAATCCAGCGAGCGCAGTATTTCCAGACCTTACCAACCCTTTGTCTCCCGAGTCGAGACAAAGTATTTTTAACTCTTACTCTCGAGGTGAAACCGTGGATATTCTAGCCAAACGCTTTCAACGAAACCGAACCTCGATGTACCGCGTGATACATGAGGTAAGGGCTCAAAAGTTACTCGAACACAATTTGGATTTCATTCCAAATGCGGGCTTCGAAGATGCCAACCTTGAATTGGCAATCCTAGCGCCTATGCCAGGTGCAGATGAATACGAAGCCAAACGAAAATCGATGAAGGCCCCCAAGGATGTGCAAACAGAACTGGGCAACCTTTACGAAGTCCCCCTCTTAAACAAGGAACAGGAACAACACCTTTTCCGTAAGATGAATTTCCTTAAGTCCAAAGCATCGAAACTTCGAAACAGCATACTTAAAGAAGGTGCAAATCCTCCTGAAGTAGACCTTTTAAAAGTGAAAGTGCAAGTTCTTGATGAAATCGAGAATCTGATTCACCAAGCCAATATGGTGAAAGATTCCCTGATTAACGCCAACATGCGCTTAGTCGTAAATATTGCCAAGCGTCATAGTGGCCAGGTTGAAAACTTTTTCGAACTGATATCCGATGGCAACATGTCATTGATCCGCGCAGTGGAAAAGTTTGATTTCGGCCGAGGCTTCAAGTTCAGCACTTATGCAAGCTGGGCCATCATGAAGAATTTCGCCCGCAGCATTCCAACTGAACTCCATCATCGTGAACGCTTTGTTACAGGCAATGAAGAAGTGTTCAGCACGACGGTGGATGCGCGATCCGATGAAAAAGAACTTTATGCGCAGAAAGAACGCGCCAGCCACAGCATCAACAGGCTTTTGAACTTCCTCGATCCGCGAGAAAGAGAAATCATTAAGCTGCGTGCTGGACTGGATGAAAAACAATCATCTGCAACCTTGGAAGAAATCGGCATGCAATTTGGAATTACCAAGGAAAGGGTACGCCAGATTCATGCAAGATCGATGCGCAAATTAAGGCATATGGTCGAAGAAAAACATTTGGAAATGCCTTAATCAGGTGCGATTTCAAAACAACAATAAAAAAAGGCAGATGAAATTCATCTGCCTTTTTTGTTTCTTTACATCACTTTAAAAAAGAACCTTTACAGGAACGCCGGAATCCGTGATGGGCACTGGGCGGTCGCCATCATAAAGATTCTTAGAAGGATCGATCCCAAGCGATGCATGGATGGTTGCAAAGAAATCGGGAACGCTTACCAAATCCTTGACGGGCTTTTTGGCGAGTTCATCGGTTTCTCCAAAGGCCCCCTGATGCTTCAACCCAGCTCCAGCAAGAAGGACACTGAAAGTTTTAGATTGATGCCCCCTGCCCCCGCCTCCATCAAATTCTGGCGGCCTACCAAACTCTGTCGCAACGACAATCAGAGTTTTATCAAGCTTTTTTTTAGATTCCAGATCAAGGACAAGAGCAGCAAGTGCTTGGTCTAATTCTTGAATCAGTATATGTTGTTTTTCTATACCTTGGTTATGCACATCCCAACCAGTGCCATTGGAAAAATTGAGATTATGAGAAACTTCAATGAAGCGAACCCCTCGCTCAATCAATCTACGAGCCAAAAGACAACGTTGGCCGAACTCTCCCCCATATGAATCTCTTAGGGTGGAGTTTTCTTCAGTAAGATTAAAGACTTTGGAAAAAGCAGGGCCACTTAATTTTAAACTTTGCTCAAGAGCAGTTTCATAATCTTGGAGTGCTTTGTCTTTTCCCTGAACCTTATTAACTTTGCGAAGTTCGGAGAGCAACGCCTCCCTGCGATCCTGCCTGGGTACGGTAATCATTTCAGGACGAGATAATCCTGCGGGCCCACTCACCGTATCGGTAAGGTAAAGATAATTGAATTTTGAACCAAGAAAACCCGGGCCGCGGGTAACATTGGGATAACCAATCAAAACATAAGATGGGGCGCCATCTTGTGCCGCTCCTTTTTCATGAGCAACAGCAGAACCAATGGAAGGATAAACAACAGTGCCAGTAACATTCCTGCCCGTATGCATGCGATTGACTGCAGCGGCATGCTCATCAATAACATCATGGTTGATGGTACGAATAATAGTCATGCGATCCATGAGTGGTGCTATTTTGGAAAAATGCTCACAAACTTGAACCCCCTTAACCGAGGTATCAATCGCTTTGTAATAAGAGCCTGCGATTTTCTTCTTCGGATCGCCCACCCGTTTTGGATCGAAGGAATCAGTCTGACCCATACCACCACCCAGCCAGATAAAAACACAGTGTTCAGCCTTACCCTTGGGAAAGTGAATCGGGTTGAAGGATGCGGAAGCAGAGCCCGCAATAGTCAGGGCAGAAGTAGCAAGGAATTTTCTTCGCTCGGAAAGTTGTGACATTAAGATCATCCTCAATTCAGATTATAAATTAGATCAAGGAACCCAAACAAATTCAGGAAGATTAAAGACAGCCCAAACAATATCTTCAACGCGCTCACGCCAAGAATCGTCAAGTAATCCAGAAGGAGCATCACCCATCCTAGCTCTTTTTTCCATTTCCAATTTAACCATGGTCGCTTCCTCAACTAAGTGATTGGTCCAGGAAATATTTGGCAACCGCGTAAGCTCAACAAATGCACTAGGAACAGGATTTTTAATTCGAGAAACAAAGCCTGGCTCAAGCATATCCAGCACTTTATTTTTTTCATCTGTAGTAGGAAATCGGGAAAGAAATCTCAGATAAATTTCATCAGCAAGTTCATCAGGTGTCTTTGATTCTAGTGCTATGCGAGTAAGAAAACTATTATCAGAAAGCCTGCTAATCCAAGAAGATAATGTACCGTTGGCAAGAATAGCAGGCTGTAAAACATGAGGGGAAGTATCACGATCGGTGATAGGATTCTGCCTAGCACCACGCCAGCCAAAAGCTTCTAAAACATCGGTAACAGCCTGAACTCGGGGAAGAGCAAGGCTTGGCCTGTCGCGTTCATTGGAAAGGGAAGTATACTCCCAAGCCCGCTTGGGAGCCCCAAGGTTTAGCATTCTATCTGGCGGTTGCCTACTATCAGAATCAAAAGTAATTTCTTCAACTTTCATGCTTCTACCCGAAGCTTGATAAAGAGAATCAACCACTTGTTCAGCAGACATTCGCCTTTTATCGGGTGCAGTGAAAAACCGTTTATCAGAAGCGGCAATAAGGTTATGGCCATTGGATTCCCTCTGATATGCCTGAGAATTCATGATCAAACGAATAACCGACTTTGCCTGATATCCCGAAGCAACGAATTCATGCCCAAGCCAATCTAAAAGTTCAGGATGACTTGCGTTTTTATTCTCCCAATCAAATGCAGGTTCAACAATTCCAGCACCCATGAGCCTTTTCCAATACCGATTCGCAAGGACCTTGGCAAACCGCTTGTTTGCGGGCAGGGTAATGATTGCAGCAAGCTTTTCCCGGGCATCTTCCTTTTGAATCAGCCATTGACCGGACTCATCTTCAGTTGCGATGTTTTTGAAAGGCCATGCAGGATCGATTTTTTGATTGGGTTTCAGTGTTGCTTTGATAAGAGATTCTCTTTCTTTCTTTTCAAAAAATCCTGCAGGCACGGTACTGCTTTTAGGAAGAACCAAAATCTTGCGCTCAAGCATTGCAGAAATCTGAAAGAGATCTTTCTGAGTTGTAGAATGAAAAGGTGAATCATGACACCGTGCGCATTGCATTTCCACACCAAGAAAAGCAGTGCCAAGAATCTGAGCCTTTGCAGCCATCGGAACATCATTATCCGCTGCCATTGCAAAACCCGCACTACCACCAAGGTTGATGTTGCCTCGCATAAG
>JAPLNF010000169.1:4652-8224 GCA_026692965.1 Planctomycetota bacterium | reverse complement strand
CCAAGGTTGATGTTGCCTCGCATAAGAATCAACTCAGAGACAAACCGATCCATAGGTTTATCATCCTTAAGCGAATCATAAATAAAGAATCTGAAGGGGCCTGTGTTATTCAAAGTCGGTTTAAGAATATTGGGATTTTCAGCAAGCACATCCTGCCAATAACTAACCCAATGGTCCGCATACCTTGGATCTGCCAAAAGCCGATCAATCATTTTACTTCTTTTCGATGCGCTTTGGTCCGATATAAAATTTCGAATGTCATCGGAGGATGGAGGAACACCGACTGTGTCTAAAAATGCCCTGCGAAGAAAAGATATGTCAGTGGTTAAATTTGCAAACACAAGATCCTTTGGTTGACTAGGTTCGGGAATCCATTGCGCCCCAGACTTGATCCACTGCTCTAATACGCCGATTTCTTCCTCACTTAAGCCTTTACCGTTGGGAGGCATTCTTTCGGTAGATTTCCCTTTTATTTTTTCGATGAGAAAGGATTTTTCAGGAGCACCAGGCACGACAGCAAGTTTCCCAGAATCGCCCGACTTTAAAATCTCCTGCAGCGAATTCAACTTAAATCCACCCTTCACCTTATCTGCATGGCAACGAAAACACTGTTCTTTAAGTAAGGGAAGAACCTTGGTATGAAAGGAGTTTGCAACCACAGAATCTTGTTTAGAAACTAGCTGAGCATCAACCTTAGAAAGAATAAAGCGATCAATTTCATTATTAATTAGCTTGTTATTTGCAACTTCAGGAACTTTGGGACTTGGATTAGCCACGGCCCATACCTTGGAAGCCTCTCGCCTTTTAGCCCAATAGGCATCTTGGTTTGAAGCAGCAAATCGTCTTGCTTGATCATCCAAGTTTACAAGATCAAGTTCTAATTTAGCTGTAACCCGATCCCAATCCTTATCCACAAGAAGGATTTTCCCAATGTTAGCTGCCACACCATTAGCTTCATTAAAATCACTTCCAACAATTTTAAATTGCGACTCGCCTTCATATTTAATAGCAACGCAAGAATCACCTGTATCATGTCGAAACTTCTTTCCGCCCACTAATGTTTCATAAACAATCTGATGCTTTTTACCCGTGCCTGAAAAACGAACCACGACTTCATGATCACCATACCCCACGGGCCTAGCATTCATCGCAGGAAGGTTAGGAATAGGTTTGACTGCATCATGGCCACCAGCTTCTTTGACATGAAAAGGGGTCTTGCAAATCAACTTCCCATCAATCCAAAGCCTAGCACCGCCTTTTGAACGAATCAACAAATCATGGGTACCGGAAGGAATTGTTACTTCCGTAGAAGCTTTAAGGATTACGGTTCCCTGCCAGTTATCACGAATCCCCCAAGCATCATACCGATGGGGAATCCGATGGAAAAGAAATGCTGGAAGTTCATAAGAGGTGAAAGGCTTAGGAAGATCTTCAGCAAGATTGGGCCAAGAATCTAATGCGCTCCAGCCTTCATGAAGTTGAACTTTGACATTTTTTGTACCAGCTTGAGTTGGCGCAATAAAAGAATCTGATTGGACAACAGTTTGCTCTGGACCAACACGGCGAAATCTTTTTTGCATAAGATCATCAGGAATAATGCCTCGATGAATTGCAACATCATCCAACAAACCGCGAAAGCTATTGCCAGGCGAACCACCCATAGAAGAACCAATCCAGATATCATCGTTATCTGTAACGGGCGCTTTGGTGGTAGCTCCGCCCATATCCCAAGAGCCAGAAATCTTTTTGCCATCGATCCAGCCTGAAATGGTTTCAGGTTTTCCAAAGGTATAACTTACTGCAACATGATGCCATCCGGAACCAGCCTTGAACCCGGTATTGGTAGTCCAGCGATGCCAATCACCTTTTTCATTTTTGGAAGGCATGCTAAAAAAAAGAAAACTGGCACAAGAATCACCCTTTTGTTCGCGAAGGCGCAGTGCCCAGTTCTGATTTTCCTTATCAAATCCAGGAGAGAAAGTACGCCCTTTGCCTATGATGTAAACATTTTCTCCATCCTTACTTTGGGGCACATTAACCCAAGACTCAAGAGTGATGCTATCGCCATTGGTAAAATCAAATTTACTATCGTTACCAAGATCTTTAAGAACGAAGCGCGAGCCTAAGCCATCAAATTTAACTGCAGTGTTGGCAGGCGAAAAATCAGGAAACATGGGTGGCCTTGGGCCAGCGATATCACGATGAACACCGCCAACAGATTGAAGCTTGGAGGTTTCTTCCGTATCAAAATGCCATATTGCTAAGGGTTCCTGAGCAAAGCAGAAAGTTGCACTCAAGATGTTACAAAGTAGCAAGAACCAAAAATAGTGCTGTTTGAAAGTCATTTTGGTGAGTCCGATAAACGAGTAAAGATGCTTAATCTTAACATAACCCGAAATATCAAACATTATTAGAAAAGAGATTTTTTCAGGTGGGGTTATTTTTTTTGTGCGCCTCAACAGATTGCTCAAACAGGGTTTCCAAGCTGTTTTTCCGAAGATGAACTTTTGCACGATCCCCCGGAGTGTAATTCATCAGCCTGATAATGCCCTTTCCATCCGGAAAAACATCTATCACATTCATACAACCCGGATCCTGCTCAATCGCATGAATCCCATCAAGCCCCAAACCAAGAAACCTGCAAAGTATCCAACGATTAACAACACTATGAGCAACCACCAAGGCATTTACCCATGAAGAATCTTCAAGCAAAGTACTAAGAGAGCGGTTAACACGATTGGTGAAATCAAAAAAAGTCTCCCCACCCATAAAACGAGATTCAAAGTTAAGCCCCGGGCCAAGGGCTGATAAAAAGTAATTTTTCCAGTGGTCAAAATCAGTACCAGGAAAAGTATGAATTGCACCGGGCTGAATTTCACTAAAATCTGGGCACGCTTGAAAATCAGGAGCGCTACCAGCCTCCCGTTTACCCACTACCAGATCCATGGTTTGATGCGAACGCAATAAACCACTGAAGATATATTTTTGAAAAGAAATAGGAGCAAGTATCTCACCCAGTGCAATCGCCTGAGCAATGCCATTTTCATTAAGGGTGACATGTTGAAACGAAACAGGTTGGCCATCGGAGGAAAAATAACTTACATCGCCATGCCTGAGAAGATAAATGCGCCTTTGCATCTGCTTCACCTCAAATAAAAATCAAGTGAGGGTGACCGATTCTCCCCTTCGAACCGGCTTTACATCTTTAAAACCTAATTTCGTTAATTCTGAGGCAAGCGCCTTGGCTGATTCTGGCTCGCCATGCACCAACCGCACATGCCCTGAAGTTTTAGCAATGGGCGAAAGCAGTTTATTAAAATCAGTTTGATCCGCATGCCCAGAAAAGCCTTTGATTTCGTGGATTTCAGCCCATTTGTTCCAAGACTTCCCATGGAAATAAACCGAAGGCTTCTTTTCTAGAAGCTTCGAGCCCAAAGTAGTAGGAGCTTGAAAACTCACAAGGGCAATACTGGTTCTAGGATCATCAAGATGATTTTTAAGATGGGAAAGGATTTTCCCGCCCTCACACATCCCGCCCGATGCAACAATGATTGCTGGCTTGGGATGGAAGC
>JAPLNF010000169.1:0-4637 GCA_026692965.1 Planctomycetota bacterium | reverse complement strand
TGAGCCTCTTCCCAAGAATCCAGAATCATGATATTTTCGGATTCAGAATTCCAATTAACGGAAAGATGCTTGTTATATCTCTTGTAGACCCTGCTGATTTCAACAGCAAGAGGGCTATCAAGAAAAATAGGAAGCCTTGGAATCTTATTTTGGAGCATCCAAGTTTCAAGATAATAAAGAAGCATTTGAGTGCGGCCCAAACTAAAGGCTGGCATGAGAATTTTGCCACCCCTTTTAATGGTATCGCGCATAACAACGTCCAATTTCGCGGCCATCTTTTCTTCGTTGTCGTGATACTTGCCCCCATAAGTGCTTTCACAAATCAAAAGATCAGCAGCGGGCACAGGAGAAGGGTTGGTATGAAAAGGCAGGCCAAAACGCCCAAGATCGCCGGTATAGGTGATCTTAAAAACTTTGTCACCCTTACCAATAGAAATTTCAGAGATTGCAGACCCGAGCAAATGCCCAGCATCATGAAAGCGGAGACTAATCCCGTTTCGAATCTCTAAAGTTTTGCCGTAATCTAAAGGAACACAGCGATCCAAAATCGAGAAGGTATCATTCTGCGAGGGAATCGTACGGTTTTTTGTTTTGTTGCGAAGCTTGGCTTCTTTTTCCTGAATGTTGACCGAATCTTTAAGAACAACGCCCAGCAAATCTTTGCTTGCAGGGGTGCAATAAACCTGTCCGCGAAAGCCTTTTCTGGCAAGTGCAGGCAATTTACCACAATGATCGGAATGATTATGGCTAAGGATTACGGCATCAATAACTTCGGGATCAAAAGGAAACTCATCGTCTTTAAGTACGGTATTCTTGTCTCGTTCGAGCCCGCAATCAAGAAGGATATTAAAGTCTTTATATTGCAATAGATGCATAGAACCTGTGACGGTTCCCGCTGCGCCTAGAAAAGTGACTTTAGGGTTTGGTTGATGCGAAAAAATAACGCTCATCTCTTGTCCATTTCGCCGGGTTGAGTGAGCGTTTCTATAATAAAGTGAACATTAAAAGAAAGATTAATCAGCTTAATTCCCCAACCCTGTAACGGACAAAGCGGACAAATTTGAGTCCAGCGCCGTTAAGAATTTCGCCAACGGTTTTCTTCTCTTCCTTGATAAAAGGTTGTTCAAGGAGGACATTTTCAGCAAGCCAGGTTTTGACTTTACCTTCTGCAATTTTCTCGACAATATTAGCAGGCTTTCCAGATGCTGCAGCAGCATCACGAGCAATTTGGAATTCCTTGTCTACAACATCTTTGCTGAGTTCTTCGCGGGTTGCAACTAATGGGTTTTTAGCAGCAATATGCATGCAAATATCACGAAGAACTTGCTCATCAGTTTTTGCGCCTTCAACTTGGATCAAAACACCAACAGTACCATCATGATGAATGTAGGAACCGAAGTGCCCGCCTTGGAGCCTGACGAACTTAGCAGCCTTCATGTTTTCGCGAATCAAACCAACAACGTCAGCGATACGATCGTTAACCTTGCGGGATGGATCTTTGTGAAAAGGTTGTGCAACCAAAGCTTCTAAAGTTTCAGGATTAGAAACAACAACTTGAGCTACAAGATCATTAGCAAGAGAAATAAAGTGTTCGCTATTGATAACTGGGCCGCTTTCGCAACGAACTTCCATAAGGGCAGCAATTTTAGCAGCAGGGTCGATATGAAACGCAATTCTGCCTTCAGCAGTTTCGCGCTCACCTTTCTTTGCTTGAATCGCAGCATTTTTCTTACGCAAGATAGCTACTGCAACTTCAAGATCACCTTTGGCTTCGACAAGGGCTTCCTTGCAATCCATCATGGGTGCATTGGTTCGATCACGCAAAGACTTAACAACACCTGCGGAAATAGCACTCATACTAATTCACCTAAAATAGATCAAAACTTAAGTTACTGAAACAAACACCAAATTTAATCAACAATTGCAGGGGCACGTACTGTGCCAGCAGTACCACTTGGCGCAGGCCTCGGCCTTGGTGCAGTTGCCTGCTCCGTTGCCAACGCTGCACGGCCTTCAATAATTGCATCTGCAAGCTTTGCAAGTACCAATTCAACCGAACGAATGCTATCATCGTTGGCTGGAATTGGCAAATCAACATCATCTGGATCGCTATCGGTATCGATCAACGCAACGGTTGCAATGCCCATGCGCTTTGCTTCTTTAATAGCAATATGTTCACGCCTAGGATCAACGATAACCAAAGCATCAGGAAGCCTGTGCATTTCGCGGATACCAGACAAGTTTCGTTGAATCTTGGTAAGCTCACGGCTTAAATTCGAAATCATCTTTTTGCTGTAGCTACGAATAACGCTGGTTTCAGGTGCTTTATGAATATCAAGCTTACCAGACTCATTAAGCATGGTCTTGATATAAGCAACCAAATCAACCTTGGCAGGGTTTTCGTAAGAGGGAAGCCACATAGCTTCGAGTTCTGCCAATCTTTTTAAACGATCGCGAATGGTACGGTGATTAGTAAGGGTACCACCCAACCATCGTTCGGAAACAAAAGGCATGCCACAACGGCGAGCTTCAGTTTCGATGGTATCTTTTGCTTGGCGTTTGGTGCCAACAAAAAGAATTTGGCTACCAGAAGCAGAAAGCTTGGTAAGGAAACGGAAGGCGCGCAAAAGGCCCCTAACGGTTTCACGCAAGTCGATAATATGGATAAGATTGCGTTTGCCGTAGATGTACGGCCGCATCTTAGGGTTCCAACGACTGGCTCTATGGCCAAAATGAACTCCAGCTTCGATAAGATCTTTTACTTGGACAATCGCCACGCAGCACTCTCCCGCTTTTGCAGATATTTTTGACCAAAGTCGTCCCGGTGCATCTTACTTATGATGATATAACCACAGGGAATCGACCATCGATAAATCAACAAAGAAGCAATAGCATTTGCTAAAAAGATAGTTTATTGGAAAACCAAACAGGGGTCAAACTCTATAAGGCAAAATAAATCAAGTTCCTTGTTAAAAACGCAGTCTCAGAATTAAGAATTACTGAATAGTTGCCACAAAGTCGGCCGTAATTGAGCCAAAGCTTTACTTCGATGACTAATTGCATGTTTAACCCGAGAACTTAATTCGCCGAAAGTCTGGTGGTACTCCAAAACCAAAAACAAGGGATCGTAGCCAAAACCTCCCTGCCCCAAGTAGTCAGAAATAATTCTGCCATGACATTTTCCTTCCGTCAGAGCCATAACTTTGCCTTGCGAGTCGGACAAACAAGCCACGCAAATATAGTAAGCATCGCGGTTTTCAGCCGGATATTTACTTAATTCTTGTAAAAGCTTGGTGTTGTTGGCTGCATCGCCGCCGTGTTCCCCCGCATAGCGTGCAGAGTGAATACCCGGATCACCTTTAAGAATGGGAACGACCAAACCACTATCTTCCGCTAAAACCCATTTGCCTACCTGCAAAGCATAACCCGAAGCTTTTTTCGCAGCATTTTCAGCAAAGCTGGAACCATCTTCCACTACCTCAGAAACATTGGGAAACGCCGCAAGATCGATGCAATTGAAAGGTAAGTCAGTATAGATCTCATTTATTTCTTTAAGTTTCGATTTATTTTTTGTACCAATCACTAATTCTTTCATTCTGTGCTCCAATATTGAAGTTAAGCCCGAACCGATTTTAATGCCCAGTTATTACTTGATCCGATGAAGTAATAAGAGTAAATTGCTCCTACCTACCAGATGGAGAAACTATGATTTCAATACTCGACTCAAAATCCACCCGTCTATGCGATGGCATCAACCGTCGCGATTGGATAAGTCTAGGAGGTTTAAGCCTTCTAGGGATGGGGTTGGGGGATGCAAAAGCCGCAAGTTACAAATTTGCCAAGGAACGAAAAGCAAAGGCCTGCATCTTTTTATACCTTACAGGTGGACCACCCCAGCACGAGACCTGGGACCCAAAGCCAGAAGCTCCATTAGAAATCCGCGGCCCTTACCAGCCAATTAGCACATCCACCGTAGGCTTAAAAGTCTGCGAATTGATGCCTAAAACCGCACTCTTAACCAATAAAATTTGCGTGCTTCGGTCGATGATGACCAACGATAATGCCCATTCTTCCAGCGGTTACTCGATGTTAACGGGAACCCCGCACCAACCGATGAATTTCGAGAATGCTAAACCGGGTGCGCCCAATGATACCCCGAGTTTTGCTGCAATCATTCAAAAATTATTAGGGTCGGCTTCTGTAAAACCAGAGGCAATCGTGCTGCCAGAGCATATTTGGAACGATGGTGGAATCACCTGGCCCGGGCAGGATGCAGGTTTTTTAGGACGTGCCAACAACCCTTGGCTCATCAACTGCCACCCCGAATCCGCAGGGTTTCAAATTCCGGGCCTGACCCTTGCAGAAGGAATTAACGACAAAAGATTTGATGAGAGGTTGAAAATTCTTGAATCCGTGAACAACAGCGCATCGAAGAACCAGTCAAACAAAAATCAAAAGCAGTTTGAAAACCAAACTAAACAAGCTCTTAATTTAATGAGTGGTGAAGCAACCCGCAAGGCCTTTAATCTAAACCTTGAACCGGATTCGATGCGGGAAAGGTACGGGAAAAATCGCTGGGGCCAAAGCGTATTGCTAGCTCGCAGATTGATTGAGTCAGGCGTGCCCATGATTCAGGT
>JAPLNF010000168.1 GCA_026692965.1 Planctomycetota bacterium | reverse complement strand
CCAAGCAATTAAACTGTCGATGATAACCAAGGTTGGTCTATCAGAAGTATGATGGAAGGAGTTGATTCCGCGTTCGATCATATCGAGATCGTTGGCATCAGCAATGCGGGTGACATTCCAGCCAAGGCCGATAAAGCGAGTTGCGACATCTTCAGAGAAAGCAAGGCTAGTATGGCCTTCAATGGTGATACGATTGTTGTCGTAGATCCAGCAAAGATTGGAAAGTTTTAGATGGCCTGCAAGAGATGCAGCTTCATTGGAAATACCTTCCATCATGCAACCATCACCGCAAATGGAATAGACATTATACTTGAAAAGTTCGAATCCTGGTCGATTAAAATAAGATGCTAACCATCGCTCTGCCATAGCCATACCAACGGAGGTTGCAAGGCCTTGGCCTAAAGGTCCGGTGGTGGTTTCAACGCCACTAGTCCAATGGTATTCTGGGTGGCCAGGGGTTTTGCTATCGAGTTGGCGGAAGTTTTTGATGGCATCCAATGATACGGCGGGTTCATTAATGATGGAGTAGTTTTCTCCAACAGTTTTAACGCCTGCAAGATGAATCATGGAGTAAATAAGCATCGAAGCATGACCAGCTGAAAGAACAAACCGATCGCGGTTGGGCCAGATAGGGTTGGCTGGATCAAAGTTTAAAAATTTCTGCCAAAGAGTGTAGGCTAATGGTGCTAATGAAATTGGAGTTCCGGGATGGCCTGAATTCGCCTTTTGCACAGCATCCATGGCTAAAGTTCGTATGGAATTGATTGATCTTTGTGCTGGTGTTTTATTTCGGTCAGAATGAAGAATTTCAGTTGCCACTTTGTTAAAGCTCCCATTTGGAAAAAAATCTTAATACTAACACAGTCGATATGCGACTATCCCCAAGTTATCTAAAGTTTAAGTTAACGAACAAATATTTTATTACAAGTGAAAATCAGGTCGATTTAATAAGAAAAACTGATTAGGTAAAATGCGACAGATTTGTCTGTAAATAACTTTGTAAGTCACCTTTGCAAATTGTCTTTGTCTTGGGGTTTGATGGGTGCTATGCTCAAATTTGTTAATCACCGTGTTATTTTCCCCGTTTGGTTTTATATGAAAGGAAATCCCTTGAACTCAAACCTAGACCGCAGGAGTTTTATTGGAAAATCAAGCGCTATTGTCGCTGCTGCAGCATTTACCGGAAATGTAATTGCGCAAGATGATGCAGGATTTGTTCTTCCTAAACTTCCCTATGCATATGATGCCCTCGAACCTTTTATCGATGCCAAGACTGTCGAAATTCATTATGACAAACACCATCGCACTTATGTATCAAATCTAAACAAACTGCTTGCAGGAAATAAAGATTTGATGAAGATGGGTATTAATCAACTGGTTAGTAATATTTCCAAGGTACCTGAAGCCATTAGGCAGGGTGTAACCAACAATGCTGGTGGCAACGCCAATCATATTTTGTATTGGGATGTTATGGGGCCGAATGCAGGTGGAAACCCATCCGGTGCGATTGCCAAAGCTATCGATCAATCCTTCGAAAGCTTTGATAAGCTTAAAGAAAAAGTAAACCAAGCAGGTTTAACTCGCTTTGGTAGTGGTTGGTCATGGCTGGTTGTTGATGCAACCAAGAAACTTCAAGTTATCAGCACTGCAAATCAGGATAGCCCTTTGATGACTGGGAATACTCCGATTCTTGGTATTGATGTTTGGGAACATGCTTATTATTTGAAATACCAGAACAAAAGGGCTGACTACTTAGCCGCTTGGTGGAATTTGGTAAATTGGAAAGCTGTTTCAGATCGCTTTGGCGCTGCGACTTCTAAAAGCTAAGTTGGTTTGAAAAACTATCAGGTTATGGGGAGGTACTTAGGTGTACTTCCCTTTTTTTATCTTGAGTTTGCAGGCTGTCGCAATGCCCGCATCGATTCCCATTGTTCAGGCGACATCACCACTTCTCTCGCTGAACTACCGTTGTAGGTGCCCACGATCCCATCTTCAGCCATGAAATCAATGAGCCTTGCAGCTCTGCCATACCCAACCCCCAGTGATCGTTGAAGCAATGAAACGCTGCCCCTACCTTCACGAATTACAACTTCGACAGCAGCTTCGTATAAATCATCACGAGACCTTAGTTTTTCAGCAAGATCCTTGGAAGCAGAATCATCATCTTTAGTTTCAAGTTGCATAAGTTCTTGTGCATAGCAAGGATCGCCCTCAAGATTTTCGACGATATTACTGATTTCTCGATCGCTTGCAAAAGTGCCCTGTGCTCGAACAAGAATGCTGGTGCCTGGAGGAAGAAACAGCATATCCCCCTTGCCGAGAAGTTTGTCCGCGCCCATTTCATCAAGCACAACTCTAGAGTCGGATTTGTTGACAACCTTAAAACAAATTCTTGCGGGCATGTTGGATTTAATAAGGCCTGTGATAACATCGACGGTGGGCTTTTGGGTAGCAACAATTAAATGGATGCCCGCAGCTCTGGATTTTTGAGCAAGCCTGATGATATGGGTTTCGACTTCCTTTTTCATCGTCATCATCAGGTCGGCCATTTCGTCGATAAAGATTACGATGTAAGGCATTTTCGCTGGGATTTTGCTGCGATCCTCGCCCTCTGCGGGTTCAACTCTTCGTAAGACTTCGTCCCCACCAAGTTCGTTGTAGCTTGCGATATTTCGAACTTTGGCGCGCCTTAGTAGTTCGTATCTTTCTTCCATTTTTTCAACAGCCCATGAAAGGATAGCTTCCGCCTTCTTCATGTCGTGAACCACGGGATGCATCATGTGGGGGATTTTTGTGAAGTTGCTAAGTTCAACAACTTTCGGGTCGATCATGATCATCTTGATTTCATCGGGTGTACGAGTCATCAGCATGCTTAAGATGATGGTGTTCATACAAACAGATTTACCGGTGCCTGTGCTACCAGCGATGAGAAGGTGAGGCATGTCTGCAAGGTCGTAAACCAAGGGCCTGCCTTCAGAATCTTTACCTAAGAATAGAGGTATCTTTAAACTCTTAAGCCTTGGGCCGGTCGATTGCAAGACTTCTTTAAGGCGTACTTCGGCTCTAATTTCATTGGGGATTTCCACGCCAACGGTGTTTTTTCCTGGTATAGGCGCCACAATTCTAACGCTGGGGACTTTTAAGTTTAAAGAAATATCATCATTCAATCTGGTGACTTTGTTAACACGCAAGCCGGTTTCGAGTGCCAGTTCGAACTGGGTTATTACAGGCCCGGTATTGATGCCTACAACTTTGATGTTAAGCCCGAAATCTAAAAAGGTTTTTTCAAGAAGCACAGCCCTATCTCGTAAATCCTGCTCCTGTGTATTTACAGCAAGGGGTTTAGGATCTTCAAGCAAGCTCATCGG
Source organism: Planctomycetota bacterium (assembly GCA_026692965.1). Lineage (GTDB taxonomy): Bacteria > Planctomycetota > Planctomycetia > Gemmatales > Gemmataceae > UBA969. The sequence goes on along the minus strand of JAPLNF010000168.1, from coordinate 12,190 downwards.
GGGAAGTTCGTATTTTTCTGACGTGGTATTCACTAGCAATGCTGCTGCAGCTTTGCTCTCTTGCTTTGCGTTGAATTTCTCATGATGAAATATGGGGATACCATCATCCACCTTTTCCTGAGATTTGACTCGAGTTTTGGTAACTGGTTTTTCTATTACAAATTCTTTGCTTACAATCTTGATGGAATCGGTTTGATTATCAGTTTTAATTGGGAGTAAGTTCTTAAGAATTTGGAAAATTGAAACTAAAAGCCCAGTAATAGAAACTAGCCACTTAAGTAGATTGGTTAAGCAGAACCTTAGGCCTATACCCAAGGTATTCCAGACTGCTGGCAAAGCCAGAAATGATGCTGCTAATGCGACAACGATAGCAATTGGAAGAACTAGCCACTCAGGAATGATATTTCGTGATTCTAAAAATAGCAGTGCGCCTAAACTTCCCCCAGATCCTGCAGGTGAAACCATAGGAAGAAATTCTTGATTAATGGTTGCAATAACTGAAGCAGCAGGAATTAACGTCAGCCAACCTGCAAGGCGGAGTATCCAAGTTAAAGGGTGATTTCTAAGTAGAAGGCCAAAAACCAAAGTAAACCAAGTGCCTAAAATGAAAAATGAAGAAAGGCCGAGGAACTTGAAGAAGGAGGATGAAATCCAAGTTCCCAAAGGTCCCAATGGATTTTTTGAAGTCGTGCCCGGAAGTTCATACTGCGTAGGGAATGAGGGATCTTGCCCAAGCATTGCAATGCCCAGAGCAAAACCGAAAAACAGCATCCCAGTGGCTACAGCGTCCCAAAACCAATTTCTTGGCGAGGTTGGCTCAACTGGTTTTTTTGTTGCAAAGAACAAGTTTCGACCTTGAAGTAGGACAATGTAATGGAAACAAAAATATAGAAAGAGTGGCCTTGTCGCTCCATCTCCATTAAAACTTTAGCTTAAAGAGGCAAAAAAATGATAAAGGTTGCACTATTTGAGCCGGAAATTCCGCCCAATACGGGCAACATAGCACGATTATGCGGGGCAGTAGGGGTACCTTTGCACCTTATTGGTCGCTTGGGGTTTCGGATTGATGATAAATCCCTTCAGCGGGCAGGTCTCGATTATTGGGATGCTGTATCGATTCATACCCACAATACTCTTGAGGAGTATGAAAAAATTGTGCCTCCAGGCAGGCTGTTTTGCTTTTCCAGCAGAGCCAAAACGCCCTTTACTCAAGTTCGTTTCCAACCGGGCGATGGGCTTCTCTTTGGGCCTGAATCTCAAGGTTTGCCAAACTGGATTCTCGATAAGTATTCAACTAACCAGATTCTGATACCTATGCCTGGTTCCAATTCGATTCGAAGTTTAAACTTGGCAACCTCGGTAGGGATTGCCGTTTATGAGTGTTTGCGCCAATTGCACGGCTGGTAAGAATTATTGCTAATCGGTTATGCCAATACTTATTGCAGTAGGAGGAAATTCCAAGACGATAAAATTGTAGGACGAAATGATTTACAATTTTACGGAGGTTGGAATGGAGTCCGTAATAACGCTTCCTAATCTTGATAATATCAAGCAGCATATACACGAAAAGCTATGCCTTAGGGAAAATCTTGACCCAAGTTCATCACCATTAAAAATCAACAAAATAACTCGGTCGGGCAAGATGTGTGGATTGTTCTTTGAAATCAAAGGCCCAAGAATGGTTCGATGTTATGCCCTTTGGGCGGGTGATGAAGAGCGGATCTTATTTTACGATTCAGCGGGCCAACGATTTGCAGAAACCAAGGTTCATGAGGGGCCCGATTTACGAAGAATTGCAGCTTAATCTTTTAAAACGAAAACTATTTTATGCCTTATCAACCCATTCTTGGCACTCTTGCTTATGTTTTATCGAAAGATAAAAACAAGGTTTTGATGATTCACCGTAATAAAAATCCGGAAGATCATCACTACGGGAAATATAACGGTATCGGGGGTAAACTTGAACCCTACGAAGATGTTTTAACCGGATGTAAGCGCGAAATTTGGGAAGAAGCAGGAATCGAATGTCACGATATTTCCCTTCGTGGCACAATAAGCTGGCCAGGTTTTGGCAAAAACGGCGAACCTTGGTTTGGTTTCATCTTTATTGTCAATGATTGGTCGGGCGAGGTTATGACAGATAATCCCGAGGGAACCCTCGAGTGGGTTGCAATTGGCGATGTTTTGAACAAGAATTTGTGGGAAGGTGATAAATATTTCATCCCTTTTGTTTTTGATTCGAAGAAGAAGCTATTTCATGGCGTGATGCCTTATCATGAAGGCAAACCTACTTCTTGGGATTATCAGTTTGGCAGTTGAATCCAACTCTTTTTCTTAAATATAACCCTGTTATTTCCTTCTATAAGTTGTCTGCTAGCCTTAAAACAGTTAGAATTAACATCTGTAGAACAAAATTAACTTAGGGGTTATTGGCAATGAGCGAAAATTCTGGCAGCGATCGATGGAAAACTCTTGCAGATGAACTTGGCCTTCCCCCTGAAAACCCGGTTTCAGATGTTGGTGCTAAAACCTCTGTGAATCCGCATAATGTTGAGGCAGCACAAGACGCATCTCTTGATGAAGATTTTTTGACCTTTAGTAAACCAAAACCTGTTCAGCGCCAATTAGAACCATCTAAAGCGCCCCCTGTAAAAACATTTCCAGTACCTAAGGTAGAACCCCGCCACCAACCTAAAGAAACTTTTGTTGAAGTTGAGGAGGTTCTAGAAGTTACTTTTGGATCTCACCGGGTTCAAGGACAAACGCAATCAAATAAAGCGCAGATGGATAGCCCGATTGTGGACGCAGAGATTGTAGATTCGAATGAAAATTCAATGAGGGAAGTTCATTCTGAAACTCAAGGAGAGGAATCAACGGGTTCGGATCGAGGTCGAGGTGGTAGGGGTGGAGATCAGGACCGAGGAAACCGAGGCCGAGGCCGGGGTGGTCGAGGTCGGGGTCGTGAGGACAATCGCAATTCCAATCAGAATAGAAATAATCCAAGCCCAAGTCGTGATAATGAAGGCGAAACAGCCCCTGCAAAAATGCAACCTGCTCCTGTACGAAACGAAAGGGCAGCTCCAGTTACTTTTGCCCAAGGTCCTGATTCTCGAGCCGTAATTTCTGATGATGAAGTATTATCTGGGCCAGAATCTTATGGCTCGCATCATCCAGAACAAGACGGTGAAATAGACGAGATTGACCTTAGCACTTGGAGTGTTCCTTCATGGGAAGATTTGATTGCATCACTTTATAAACCCTAAGGTGGCATCTCGGAGTTAATAAAGTATGTCTGATGCAGTGATAGATATCGTTGGGCCAGATTCTCTTCCTGTGATAGTGAAGTTGTACAATCAGATATTTCGTCCGGTGCGAGAAATTGGTGGGTTTCGCAGAAGGTATCAAGGTCGGCATAATGTTCTGCAAATGATAGCTCGAGTTGATGATGAGCCTGTGGGATTTTTTGTAGGATTTGAGCTAAAACCTTCAATATTTTTTACTTGGTTTTATGGGGTGGTTCCGGAATATCGACGCATGGGAATAGCTTCTCAATTAATGGAAGCGGTTCATGATTGGGTGCGCGAACAGAAGTATGATTCGGTCCGATTTGAATGCCATAATCAGCACCGCCCGATTTTGCACCTTGGAATAGCCAAGGAGTATGACATCGTGGGTATTCGTTGGGATCCCGATCGTGGGACTAATCTGTTGCTATTTCAAAAAGACTTTTATCATCATTAAGCTGCTGTTTATTCAACTCAGTTGGCAGCGTTAATATTCAGAAAATTATGGAGAAGCTTTGGGCCTTCAATTGAAAGAAAGCTTTCGGGGTGGAATTGCACGCCATGAAGTTCCCAAGTTTTGTGGCGTACGCCCATGATTTCCCCTTCAGCAGTCCAGGCAGAAACTTCAAAATCCGGATTGGTGAATGTCTCTTTTTTAATAACAAGGCTGTGGTATCTGGTTGCATCGAACGGGTTCGACAGGCCTTTGAAAACCCCTTTATTATCATGATGAATAGGCGAGATTTTGCCATGCATGATCCGACTATTTCTGATCACTTCACCGCCAAAGACATGACCAATGCACTGGTGGCCTAGGCAAACGCCAAGAATAGGAAGTTGGCTGGCAAAAGTTTTTAAAACTTCGTTGGAAATACCAGCTTCTTTGGGTGTGCAGGGTCCGGGGGAGATAATTATTTTTGCAGGGGCAAGTTTTTTTATCGATTCAATATCAATTTGATCATTGCGGAATACCCGTATATCCAACGACGCATCGATTTCTCCAAGCCTTTGCACCAGGTTGTAAGTAAAGGAATCATAGTTGTCGATTACAAGAATCATACTTGCTCCCTAGCAGGGGTCGGAAATCAGGATGGCCTGTTTTCTGGTGGTGGCTCGAAATTTAAGCGCTTGATGAAGCCCGCTGCTTCTTCCGCAGCCTTGAGTCTGTCCATGCCGGCATCGGCTATTTCAATCGACAACGGGCCATCATATTGAATTATATTTAAAGTACGGAAAATACTCTCCCAATCGATATGCCCATGGCCTGGGCAGCGAAATTCCCAGCCGCGCCTAGGGTCGCCGATTGGCAGGCAACCATTTAAAAGCCCATTTCTACCGCTCAGGCGAACTGCAATATCTTTCAGGTGGACATTAAAGATGCGGTCTGGGAAGCGGAGTAAAAATTCGCAAGGATCAATTCCCATCCAGTAAAGTTGTGCTGGGTCGAATGTAAAACCAAACTCTTCGCGGTTGTCGAGTGAAGAAAGGGCCCTTTCTGCACTGGGAAGATCAAACGCCATTTGGCCAGCATGAACTTCGTAGGCGTATTTTACCCCAGCGCCTTGAAAGTTATCAAGTATGGGGTGGAGTTTTTCAGCAAAGAGTTGAAAGGCTTCTTCGATTTCAGCCTGGTTAGGTTGAGGGTAGCCGGTAATGCGATTCCAAATAGGAGATCCGCTAAATCCGGATATAATGGGGACACCCATTTTTTGGGCGGCAATTGCTGCAAGGCTTAGTGCTTCGCTGGTTCTTTCCCGAATACCATCAGGGTCACCATCGGCCCAGATTTCTTCAGGTAAAATGCGTTGCAGTACGGAGTCAGCAGGATCGCAAAGTGCTTGGCTGATGCGATGCATGCTTAAAACAGGAATAGACATTTCGAAACGAGAGAGCAGGTCGAGGTTTTCTTGTAGTTTTGAATCATCGGATTGGGACTGCCAAACATCGAAATGTTTGCCCCAAGAGCATAATTCAAACCCTTGGTAACCCCATTCTGCAGCCAAGCCTGCAAGTTCATCCAATGCAACATCGGACCAAGACCCACTATGTAAAATGATCGGCCTAGTCATGGTGTTTTGGTATCCTTACCTTTAAATGTTTAGCCCAGCAATAAAGCTGGGCAGCCATGGGTGACGACTAGATTTTGTCATCGGAGTTATCAGTTTTTTGTGGTGGTGCTTCCACTACGGGCAAAGATCTTGACTTTGCTGCTGTTGCCTCGGGTGCTGCAGTTGGGGCGGTGGGAACTGGTTTTTGTAGCACCGAAGTAAACTGCTCATCTTCCTCGTCATCAATATGAAGTTCATTGATTTCGTTGTTATCAAGATCTTTTCTAAGGAGTAAAAAGATGAAGGTTGCTGAGCACCAGAAATAGCTGTAGCCAAAGCCTACTACAAGCAGGAAAAATCCACCCAGCCAGATGGCAACAAGGCCTGCGCCGATGATATTCCACCAGACGAGAGATTCTTTCTTGCTGCGTGTTTCAGAATCAAAACCGAGATACTTGCGGTAGGCGGTTTGATCTACTTTTCCATCGACCACAATATTTTCGCCATCGACCTTGGCACCTTGTAGAAGTAATTCGCGCCACCCAAACGAGGTAGGGGCGTAAATAAACAGGTATTCAGGGGAACGATTTACAGATTGAATAAAGGGCGTGCTGGCGACGGACCACTTGGCAAGGTAAACGCCAAAGGATGCCATAAACCCAATGAAAAATACAACAATGATGCCATAACTTACTGCAAGCAAATTGTAGGCGATATAGTTCCAAGCTCGGGTGTAAAGATACTGGATTCCTCTGCTAAAACTTTCCCAGCTATCAAGCCCTTCGGAGCTAACGGTTACGACCATAAGAGGCCAGCCTAAAAGGCCAACCAGAACGAGCGCCATAATAAGGCCAAGGCCCATGAAAACGCCCCAGAACATCCCGCTAATAAAGATATCTCCGAGAACGGGTATCATCCCTAAGAGAGAGAAAACCATAATGACTAGAAAAAGAAAGATTGCAATCATAGGGCAAAAAAGTGGAGCAGAGATAAAGTTCGCCATATTTTCTCGAGCGTACTTTAAGGCACCTAAAGCCCCGATGTTTTCATTGCGAGCAATTTGAACAACAACAATTCTTGAAATTGCGCCACCAAAAAAAGACCAAACAGCAATTACCCAAGTTAGCGAACAAAGGAAGTAAAGCCTTTGGGAGAAAGTCGCTTCAGGATGGATTAATAAAAGTGCGGGGCGAATTACTTTAACAAGTGGTTCGATTAAAACGGGAACTTCTTGGATGATTACCCAGTCCCAAAATCTCCCAACACTCCAAGGAATGCCACTTTGCCCAGTTGCAAGAAGGTAAGGATTTGGTCCGCGTTCTTCAAACCAAGGCCAGGTTGTCAAAAGGCCCCTTGGCTTACTTGTGCCAATAAGAGAATTGACATACTCCATGCGGTTTCTAGTTATTTTACCTTCGTTAATAAGAAAAGAGGCTTTTAGGCCAGTTCCCAATTCATTTTGAGTAAGATTTACTTCTTTTAAAGTCGTAAGTTCTTCTTCGGTTTCTACAAGATCTTCGAGTTCAAAGGATTGGTTCAAGCCACCTACACCTGCTGCTTGGTGCATCAGGTTCCAAGTTTCTCGGTCTTTTTTGAAAGTTGACCAAGGATTTGCTGATTTAGCATAAAGAGTGGCCGACCACTGGGGGGGCTTTGCATCATAACCAAGGGTGAAAATGAAAGAAAGCGCCCACCAACCAGTTGCTGTGGTGAGAATACCAAATGCTGCTAGCAGTAGTTTTGATGTATCAAATGCTAAAGAAAAAGAGCGAAAGATTACCAGCCACGGTAGGATCTGGGTTATATCTTGAGCAGGTTGTGGCTCTTGTTTCATTGGAACTCCTTTATTTATTGCTGCAATTTGATTCTCTGATGGTTGCTAGTTTAAAGCTTTTCACCATCAGGGGCAATTATAAAGGTAGTTTTCAGAATGGCAAACAATAAGGCCGGCAGGTTTCCCTGTCGGCCTTAAAAAATCAACTTTATTTTAGCTTAGAAGACTAGTGCAAGACCAGCATTAAAGCCGTAAAAGATTCGGAAGGTGCTTGAGTAAGTCGGGTCTAAACCACCCCAGCTAAAATTCACTGGATTTGGTGATGCAATGGTATTGAAGAACATCATAACATCGTAGTTGACGCGGAATTCAATTCCTTCAACTGGGTACCAAGCCATGCCAACCGATGGTTGAATTTCTGGAACAATGGTGTAAACGGTTTTGGATCGTTTACTAATCGGCGTGGCATTTTTAACATAGCTAAATTCATACTTAGCTCTTTCTTTTACTATGTTGGCAAAAAGTGCAGCTTGAAGATCTACTTGTGCTGCAAATCCATGGCCAAGATACCATTCCTGCATTATTCCTGCATTAATACCATACAGCCTATTCGAAACGATATTGGAGTAAGCGGCGGCATCATTCTGGCTACCATTTCCTACTGCGTTAAGGTCTGTGGTGGTCCATTTGAACCGTTCCCAAATCCATGCGAACCTAGGCCCGACCGATGTACTTAGGCGGTAATCATCAGTTTCGTAAACCGGTTTACGGTACATTAATTCCAATTGTTGAAATCTTTGGGTAAATTCTATTGTCATCAAGTCTGCAGCATTCCAGATGCCATATCCTGCCGAAGGCGTTGCAAATGCCCCTAGTGGGACAGTAGCCGGAGCTCCAGCAGCGGCTAAGGCTGGATCATTAACCGTTGGAACAGTAATAGTTGGTATTGTGCCTCCCTGGGCATTTACCTGTGCTGCAAGTGTGGGGTCAACAAAGGCAATAATATCATTTAACGGCCCTGCATATTGTGATGGGTAGCCGTATACTGGAGATGAAATATAGCTTTCAGCACCTGTAGGCCCAATATTTAAATTCGGTGGAATTAAACTTGCGGTTGCAGAATAGTTGGCTTTTGCCAACCACAGGTAGCTCATGGTGATGGAAGATTCATCTGCGAATTTCCACCCGCCTTCAACTTTAAAACCAGGCATGTAAGAGCTTGGTCCAGATACACTTTGTGTATTTAGTGCGTCCGCCATGCTGCCAATGAATGTTCCATTTGGGACATCTGATGCGACAATGGTAGAGCTGGTACCTGTTCCTACGATGGCTTGGGGCCCAAGGTTTGTCCCATCAATGGCGTAGAAGCCACGGTAAGCCACGGTTTGGCTTTTCATGGGATTAGTTTGCCTATACATGGCATAGGAGCCGGACATAAAGAAGCCCCCTGTGTCCGGTCTTGCGTGGTAAAGAGGTAAAGGGAGATTGGGTTCCCCGGAGGCTAGGTCCTGTGCAAATATAATTGGTGTGCTTGTAGCCAGCCAGCCAGCGATTAAGGCTGCTGCTCCACGTATTAACTTTTTCATATTTCCCCCAGCTCCTTCCACATTATTAAAGGTAAATCCTTTAATTTAAACCGAATCCGGAACATAAGCATGGCGATTCCCCCTGCCAAGCATTTCAAGAACAACAAAACCCCGGGAAAACTCCCGCTAGGGCAATAAATGCTGCCTTGTGAGTGCGCCTGTATAAAGTCCTTTGATTTTGTGTCAATAGTAAGTAAGCCAATTATTTGGAAAGTTTTAAGGGATTCTTTGGCGTGGTCGTAAGGTTAATTAAAATAAGTGTTTGCGTATTGTTGGATTGTTTTTTGTTTTGTTTTTCAGCCCTTTGAATGAATATAAACAAAATAAAAACAGATTAATTCGCAAATAATTTGCCTGATTTCGTTCAATTCATGTGCTATAATTAAAAGCGTTATCTTTAAGTTTGCTTTAGCAATTAATACGGCTTTTGTACATAAAGGGATTTCCAATGCTCACCAAAAATCTATTAAAGTTTGGTTTAGGGGTTTTAATACCAGCAGGTATTCTTGTTGCTATTCCAGGAATTACTTCAGCGCAGCGTTACCGGGCGATTTTGCCTCCTGCCCCACCTGCTCCACCCCCATTAAATAATACAGTTAAAGCACAGATTGCTAACCAAAATGTAAATTTTAATACAGGTAGCAGTTCTAGCGGCGGTGGCGGTCAGTACGGCGGTGGTTTCTCACAAAGTACTGGGGGAATTCAGGGTACTGCCCAATACACACAAAATAATTCTCCAGGAACGCAAATCTCGCGGCTTTATCAAATTCCACTTTCTAGTGGTGGTGGTGCTATGGGCGGCGGTGGGTTTGGTCAGGGCGGTGGACAGGGAGGATTTGGCGGTGGACAGGGAGGATTTGGCGGTGGACAGGGAGGATTTGGCGGCGGACAGGGTGGATTTGGCGGCGGACAGGGTGGTGGTGGATTCGGCCAAGGCGGCGGCGGCGGTGGATTTGGTCAGGGTGGTGGTGGTGGTTATTTTGTCGCGCAGAGTCCCCCAGGTTCAGGAAATCCGTTTTATCAGCAGGCAATGCAAGGGATTTTTTCTGGAGTTAGTGGCTCAGCATTTCAAAGCGGCGGACAATTTGGCGGCGGTGGATTTGGTGGTGGAAACATGGGCGGGTTTGGTGGTGGAAACATGGGCGGCGGTGGATTTGGTGGCGGCCAATTTGGTGGCGGTGGATTTGGCGGCGGTGGATTTGGTGGCGGACAATTTGGCGGCGGCGGCTTCGGTGGTAAAGCCTTTGGTAATGGCGATAATGGCCTGTAAAACCTTTTAATTCAACATAAAAACACCGCCAGAATGTTTCCGTCGGTGTTTTTTTATTACTTCAGCTTATATCAATTGATAAAACACATTTCTTTGCTTAGGCAAATAACCAAGTTCTTTGATTGAGTTCTTGATTTCATCCAAACTTAAATGGTAAACAGTGCCTGCTGAAGAAACCACATTTTCTTCAATCATTAGGCTACCCATATCATTGGCCCCAAATTGTAACGCAAGTTGCCCGATTTTTCCGCCTTGAGTAACCCAGGAAGATTGGATGTTTGGAATATTATCCAGATAAATTCTTGCCAAGGCTTGAGTCCTTAGGTATTCAAAACCACCGGTAGGCGATATATGAGCCATCTCGGTATTCTCTGGCTGAAATGTCCAACAGATGAAAGCAGTGAAACCCCCGGTCTCATCTTGAAGCTGCCTTAATTTCTCTAAGTGTTCAATCCGTTCAGCAAGTGTTTCAACATGGCCAAACATCATGGTGCAGGTTGATTTGCCCCCTAGGCTATGCCAAACTCTATGAACTTCAAGCCATTCTTCAGTTAAGCATTTGTTTTTGGTAAGCAGTTTTCGAACTCGGTCTGCCAAAATTTCACCCCCGCCCCCAGGCAGACTACCTAGACCAGCATCTTTAAGCCGCTGTAAAACTTCTTTTAATGGTAACTTGTTGAGTTTATGAAAGTGCCAAATCTCAGGAGGGCTAAAGGCATGCAGATTAAATTTCGGGTATCTGGTTTTGAGGTCTCTTAATAAATCTTCATACCAATCTAGTTTAAGTGTTGGGTGCAACCCGCCTTGTAAAAGTGTTTGGTCTCCGCCTAATGCTATTGTTTCTTCGATCTTTTTGTAAATTTCTTCGCGGGGGAGAACATAGGCATCTACGTCCGAAGACTTGCGGTAAAAGGCGCAAAAGTCGCAAACTGCTGCACATATGTTGGTGTAATTGATGTTACGGTCAATATTGAATGTTCGATAACTTTCGGGGTGTAGTTTGTTGCAAACCTTATTTGCAGCTTCACCCAAAGAAAGAATGTCGGCTTTTTCTAAAAGGTAAAGGCCTTCTTCTGGAGTTATTCTTTTGCCATTAATGGCTTTTTGCAAAAGTTCTGCAATCATGGAAATCTATACTTCTTTCCTGTTCAATCAGCTCATTTTCATAAGCCAAGTGCCTATATAATTCTAGCCCTGCTATTTCTCTACTACCCAAATTATATTGAATGATATGCGAAAGGTATCTTCTACAAAAGCCTGCATCAAGTCCTAGTATTTTGGATTCATGACTTGCGATTTCGCCCACATGAGCTAGCCCTGCTTTTTTTGACTTTGCAAAGTACTGAGTCAGATTCTCCCCAAATGCTCGTTCATGTACTGCCCAGATTGCATATACGAATGGCAAATTTGTATAATCATGCCATTCCTTTCCTAAATCGTATGCAAACGGGAATCCACTCAAACACGCTTTCATTGCACGGTCGCCGATCAAAAGCACGCCATCGGTTGTTACTTTTTCCGGGTCTGCATTCATGGGCAAGGCCGAGGAAGTAAAAGTAATGCCATGCAATTGTTTAGAGAGTATTTTTAAAAGTGCGACGCTCGTCTTTGATCCTTCGTCCAGAGAAATTGATTTGATTTCGGGCCAGGGAACTTTGCTAAATAAGGTAACGCTAAGAACCGGGCCATGGGACGCAATTGAAATCCCTGGAATGATGCGATAGTTAGGGTGACGAAAGTATTCGATCACGGGTATGAGGGCAATATCGAGTTTTTCTGCAGCAAGAGCCTGTGCAAGGTGGCTTGGAACTTGGAGGTCAAGAACCCAATGAGGTGCAATCTGAGACAGATTATGTATCAGCGGTTTCGTATTCAGGTAATTTACTGCACCAACTCTTACCTCTTTCATGCTCACCTCCTGCCCTATATTAACCGGAATCTTCTTTGGAATATAACCCAAAGATTAAATCTATTGCAAAGAATAATGAGGTTGGGCTTAAGCTGCTTTAAATCGGGAAAAACTTGTGTTTTATATAGTTGGGAAATGAAAAACTCCTCTGGTTTTATGATAACCAGAGGAGTTGATATTTTACTATGGATGCTTGCGATTTAATTGCAAGATGGGATTCCGATCATTTCGACGCATGGGATTTTTCTGCAAACCTTGTAGGTAACAGTGAAAGGTTCCATGGTGCAATGGGTTTCTGGCACTTGGAAAAGGGATTCTT
>JAPLNF010000167.1 GCA_026692965.1 Planctomycetota bacterium | reverse complement strand
AATTTGCCACACAAACGGCACTTCATGCCTTTTACAAAACTGGAAGACACTTGTCTTTCCTCCATGTACGCAGGACAATAACCTGCTTTAAAATTGGTAGTCTTTTCCAGAGGAGGATATTTAGGCTTGGAGATAAAAAAGGGGCGTGCATTACGTCACTTCTTATCTCTCCCGGCAAACCCGGGTAGGAGGTAGCACCAGCATCGTCGCGAGTAAACGCTTCGACCGGTTGCTGTGGCTTCGACGGGCCTAATCCCTCTGCCACTCTGGATAAGAAACTCACCAAATTGTTCTAATAATATATTCTGTATTAAGACAATCAGCAATCGATAAACCGAGAAAATATCAAAATCCTTTGAATTCTTCATTATCTTAAGTCGCTAAATTGCTAAATCACGGTACTGCTTAACATTGTTTAATCAAAACGGGGGGATTTCTTTAATCTTCATCGTCTTCGGAATCCACCCAGTCTGGAAGAGGAGGGGGGGTCATCAGATCGAGTTCGAGAAGAACAGTCATGGCAGAATCGGGTCTATTATCTTTAGACTTGTTCATCATGCGTTCGACCAATTCCACAAACCAATCGGAAAGATCGGTGCGGAAATTCGTGATGGGTTCGGATTTTTCCTTACTGCGTTGAGCTTTGATTTTGTCTTTCTTTTCCAAGCCTGGATAAGGTAGTTTTCCGGTTAAGGCATGATAAAAAGTGCACCCCAATCCATAAAGGTCGGCTCTACCATCGATCTCGACGGAGTTATAGGACTGCTCCGGTGCAATGTAATCCATGGTGCCCACAATGTAGCCCTTGCCGCCGATGATTTTAAGGTCTTCATCTTTTTCACCTTGGACAAATGCCAACCCAAAGTCAAACAGCTTGGCTTGGTTTTCGGGGGTTACCATGATGTTTGAAGGCTTGATATCGCGGTGGATAACACCGTTTTGATGGCAATGAGCAAGAGCCGTCAAAGTATGGCGCATCAACTTGATTGCAAGATCTTGAGAGATTGCGCCGGATTCATCAATGATTTTCTGGAGTGATTTGCCTTGGATGAATTCAATGAGCATGTAGTTGAGCCCCGCGAAATCTTCTAGGCTGAAAACTTTCACAACATTGGGGTGATCAAGTTTCTGGGCGATGTAAAATTCTCTTTTAAACCGGGCGATGAGTCTGTCTTGCCTTTCGGTTTTAAGATTGCGAAGCACCTTCATACTAACGAAGTTTAATTTATCATCATTTTTTCTGGCGAGGTAAACGGTGCTCATTCCGCCTCTGCCCAGAACGGAAAGCACTTGGTACTCTTTCATGACCAAGCCACGGGATTTACCTTTTAATATTCGCTCTGCTTGGAATCGGGTGATCTTTCCCGCCTTCACCAAATATTCTGCGATGAGGTTAGGTTCACTTCGGATGGTTTTATCAAGGTTGTTATAAAGAACAACAACTTCCACCTTGTCCATCAATTTGCTGCGCATGAGGGACATGAGGAAGTCGCCTACATTGACTTCAGGGTTTGATTTTTCAGGATCTGGGGAGCTCATACTCGTTAACCCCCTTACACTTGGTGGTTATCAATTAAACTTCTTTTCCACGAATCTGGGCTTTAAGCACATGCTTGAGCCTGTCTTCGATTTTCTTATGCAGTTTGTCAACTTCTTTGTCATTAAGCGTGCGATCATCAGCCTGGTAACTAAGGGCAAAAGCCAGACTTTTGGTTCCTGCGGGAACTCGATCTCCTTGATAAATATCAAATAGCCTTGCAACTTTAAGAACATTGCCCCCTGCAGCCTGAATTTCGGCGGTAACGGTTTGGCCTGTGATAGATTGATCAACGACCACAGCAATATCCCTAAGCGCAGCAGGGAAGCGAGAGACTGGCTTGGACAAATATCTTACAGGCAGGCCTGAAGCCAGAGTCAACAAGTCGAATTCTGCTGCGATTATTTCGTGATTATCCAGCCCAAGGGTGGATGCAAGCTTGGGATGCAAGACGCCAAACATTCCTGCAACTTTGTCACGAATTAGCAGAGTAGCGGATTTACCCGGATGAAGGGCAGGGTGGTTGCCTGGCTGGAAGGAAACCTTTTCCAGATGAACCCCCGAAGCTAGCCCCTCGACGATGCCTTTCAAATCAAAGAAATTCAAATTGTTTTTACCGGAGGAGTCTTCCACCCAGAAAGGTTTATTTCGCGGACCACAAATTGCAATCGCCAGTTTGTAGGGCTCTACAGGCAATGTTTGGCCACTCACTTTTTGATACACTTTGCCCACTTCGAAAAGCTTCACGCATTCGGTGTGTTTGAGGTTGGCTTGAGTCAGTGAGACAATGCTTGCCATCATGCTTTGGCGCATAACAGTGCGTTCGCTACTGATAGGGTTCAGCAATGTTACATAAGCTGGTTTCGAGGATTCTAGAAAAGCAGCTTCTGCTTCGGGTGATGTTAGCGAGTAGGCAATCGTTTCTTGCAACCCAAGGTGAACGAGTGTGTCCTTTATTTTGCGTTCAAAATCAAGTTCTGGATCGATCAAAACCGGTGGTAATTGCTCTGAAAGGCTGGTTTCGGGAAACTTATCGTAACCGTAAAGCCGTGCGATATCTTCAAGAAGATCTGCAACCCCAACTTGGATATCCAATCGATGGGTTGGTGCAGTAACCCGAAGCATTTCGTTGCTTACTTTTTCAACTTTAAACTCGAGGGAAGTTAAAAGTTTGGTGCATTCCTCGATGGGGATTGCGATCCCAAGAATGCGCTTGGCTTCCGCCAGAGAGAAATCAATAACTTGCAAGGGTTTGGGGAAGGGATAGCAATCGATCCTACCTTCAGCGGGCAGGCCGTGGGCAAATTCTTGCATCAATTGCAGGGCTCTGTTGGCGCCGCCAATTACTTGATCCGGGTGAATGCCCTTGCTAAACCGGGTTGCTGCTTCGCTGGGAAGTGCCATGGATTTCATTGCTTTGCGAATTGCAAGGAAATCAAAGTTTGCACTTTCAAGCATAACCCGCGATGTGGATTCGGTAACTTCGGTTTCAGCGCCCCCCATCAATCCTGCGATTGCAATGGGCCCAAGTGCATCTGCAATAACAAGAGTTTCTGCAGAGATTTCACGATCTAAACCATCTAAAGTCTTGATCTTTTCACCCTTGGTCGCGAAACGGATTACGATCTCGGGAGTTTTCCCTTTGGCTCTTGAGCAGAGGACATCGTAATCGAATGCGTGCAGCGGTTGGCCCTGTTCAAGCATTACATAATTCGTGATATCAACAATATTGTTGATGGGCCTCATCCCAGCCTGATGCAACCTGCGCTTTAAAAAAGCAGGAGAGGGAGCAACTTTTATGTTCTCGATAAGCGAAGCGGTATAGCGATGGCATGCAGAGGTGTCTTGGATGACAACATTTACCTTGCCCGTAATTGCAGGGCCAAAGCTATTAGGCTTGTGTTCAAAGGATTTTAATTTGCCCCCGGTCATTGCTGCGACTTCGCGTGCAACGCCTATCATCGAAAGGCAACGGGCCTTGTTAGGCAGAATGTCGAGTTCGATGATGGAATCACCAAAATAATCAACAAGGGGCATGCCCACAGGCGCATCGTCATCAAGAATGATGATGCCATCATGATCTTCGGAGATGCCAAGTTCAAAGCCGGAGCAAACCATGCCATCGCTGGTAATTCCCCTAATTTTTCCGGGTTTAAGTTCTTTTAAAACCTTTGGAGTGGCATGGCCATCGAAAAGCACAGAGCCTGAAAGTGCAAGAATAATTTTTTGGCCGGTATCACCCACAGCAAGATTGGGCGCCCCAGTAACCATGGTAATGGACCTACCCAAGCCATACTCAACGGTTGGAAGTTTAAGCCTGTCTGCATCAGGGTGCTTATCAACCTTAGTGACCAACCCGATTATGATTTTGTCTTTATCCCAAACAGGGTAGGGGTCTTCTGTTCCAAGTCTTAGTCCTTCAGGCGCAGGAACGCCCCAGTGCTTGATGCCAGATACTTCAAGCCCTGCAAGGGCTAGTCTGTTGACTAATGCCTCGAGTGAAAGGTCGAAGTCTACATAATCTTTGAGCCAGCGAATCGGAACTTTCATGATTCAATACCCGGGTTGTGTTGTTGCAAAATGAAAAACTAAAACAAATACAACCGATACCTAAGATTAGAACTGAGACAAGAAGCGAAGGTCGTTGCCCCAAAATTCTCTTATGTCTTCAATGGCATGGCGAAGCATGGCAATGCGTTCAGGCCCCATTCCAAAGGCAAAGCCAGAATACTTGGCAGGGTCATAGCCTCCATTTTTCATGACTTCCGGATGAACCATCCCAGCGCCCATGATTTCGAGCCAGCCGGTTTTCTTACAAAGCGGGCAGCCCTTACCCCCACACACAATGCAATCCATATCCACTTCAATGCTTGGTTCGGTAAATGGGAAATAACTCGATCGAATGCGAACCTGCCTGGAGTCGCCAAACATTTTGCGGGTGAAAGCCGTTATGGTTCCAATTAAATCAGTCATCGAAACATTGGTGCCAACCACCAAGCCTTCAACCTGATGAAACATGATTTCGCTACGGGTGGTGATGGCTTCGTATCGGTAGCACATGCCGGGCAGAATGACCCTGATAGGTGCGGGATGAAACTTGCGCATTACATGAATCTGGCCAGGGGAAGTATGGGTACGCAAAATCAAACCAGGGTCGGTGGTATGAAAAGTATCCCACATATCGCGCGCTGGATGATGAGGAGGCATGTTAAGCAGGACGAAATTGAACTCGTCATCCTCGATTTCTCGGGAGCGAAAAACTTGAAATCCCATTTCAGCAAAGGTGGATTGAATATCGCGAAGAGTTTGAGTTGCAAGGTGCAACTTCCCAGCAGGGGGAACCATGCCTGGTAAACTAATATCAAGTTTCTCGGTCTCCAAGCTTTTCAGCATGGCTTGTTCGAGGCAGTTTTTAAGGGCGGTTTCGTAGGAAGCGGAGAGTTGTTCTTTGACAATATTCGCTTGCTGGCCGTATTCTTTGCGGGACTCTGGAGGAAGCTCGCTAACTTTTTTAAGAGCAGCGAGCATTTCACCATTTTTACCGAAGTACTGAGAGTTCCAATTTCTTAAAGAGGATTCATCACTACAAGCACCTAATTGATCCAAGGCGCGGTTTTTAAGTGAATCCAATTCAGACATTGTATGGCTTCAATTAAGAGGACAAATCAACCTGAGGCTTACTTAAGCCCTACAGGTTGGTGCTTTTTAGCCAACTCAACAATTTTAGTGAAGGTTTCAGGGTCGCGAATTGCGATTTCTGAAAGAGATTTTCGGTCTAAGCTTACTCGAGCATTTATCAAGCCAGCAATTAACTGACTGTAGCGTATGCCACGCATCCTGCAAGCTGCATTGACGCGAATAATCCAAAGCCTTCGGAATTCACGTTTACGCACCTTACGGTCGCGGTAAGCGTAAACACCAGCACGAATCAGAGTAACTCTGGATTGGCGCTGAAGGTTGTGCCTACTGGCACGATAACCTTTGGTTAATTTTCGTAATCGCTTGCGGTCGCGAAGAACAGTTTTTCCGCTGCGTGCTCTTGTCATGGCTTACCAGATCTCCAACGCTTAAAAAGCGTTTCATTAAAACAGCTACAAAATTAAGATTTTCCGCCCATTAACCGAATGTACTTTTTGGCCAATCTTCCGGTATCAATAACCGTACCACGAAGTTGCCTTTTTCGTTTGCTTGTCTTGTGGCCTAGAAGATGCTTCTTACCAGCCTTATGGCGCTTAAGTTTGCCATTAGCAGTAACGCGAAATCGCTTCTTCGAGCCTTTGTGAGTCTTTAACTTGGGCATCTGAATTACCCTTCCGTGTCTTATTGGAACCTAGTTATCTAAAAATCCATCAAACCATGCATAAAAAGCATGAACATTACTTAACAACACCTGCAAATGGGATAAAGTTATAAGCCATTCACAAATTGCAGGAAAAGATGATATAGGGAAATAGGAGTCTGGGGGCAAACCAGAATCGCGAATTAATCTTTTTTTGGTGCAAGCATGGCAGTCATTTTCTTGCCTTCCATCGATGGAGGTTTCTCCACTTTGGCAAATTCTTGTAGTTTTTCCAAGATTAAATCGATAATTCGCTTACCTTCTTCAATATGCTGCAATTCCCGGCCCTTAAATATCACATTTACCTGAACTTTGTCTTTATGCTCTAAAAACTTACGAGCTTGATTGATTTTTGTTTCAATATCGTGATCCCCGGTCTTGGGCCTAACTCGTAATTCTTTGATTTTCTGCTGGTGGACCTTGGTTTTGTTGTTTTTTAACGATTGTTGATAACGAAACTTGCCGTAATCAAGAATCTTACAAACAGGCGGTCTTTCGTTGGGATTAACCTCAACAAGATCTAATTCTGCTTCTCGGGCCATTTCTAAAGCTTGAAAAGTGGGAATTACTCCAACAAATTCGCCGTTGGCGCCAATAACACGAACTGGGGAGATGCGTATTTGTTCATTCATTCGAAGGCCCCGGTCTTGGGGAGCCGTTGAGGGGGGGTTAGGACGCTCGTTGATACCTATTTCTCCAAAAAAACTAATGATGTTGGCAACGCCGGCGCGAAAAACCAACGATTTATACAAAGTTAGAAGCCGGGCCTCATTAAAACAAGCTAGGTTGTTTATAAGGGTATTATAGAATTTACCACGGTCGTTGTGGAATTGGAAAGAGAAAGATTCAATATTTTTAAGGAATTGCCTCTACAAAATCGATTTCGGGCAGATGTTTACGAAGTTCCTCTTCGATTCCAAAGAGCACGGCTCTGACCGCACTAGGGCAAGAACCGCAAGTTCCCAATAAGCGAACTTGCAAAATTTTTCCATCCAATCCCGCGACTTCGATTCTGCCTCCATCCATTTGCAATGCTGGTTCAACATGCTCGAATATGGCTTTTTTACAGGCTTCTAGAAGGTTATCGGTTTCCATTAATTATCTCGTTTCATAAGTTTTGCATTCTTGTTTTTATTATTAGACAGGGTTGCGCTTGTTAAAGAATTCGGGATTATCTGCAAATACAAGTTGGCGTGTTTGTTGGATATCCAACTCCAATTGTTGGACCAAAGCATTTTTATCTACAAAAGTTTTGACGTTTCGGATTTTTTCTAAAAAATGGATTTCTAGGGTGTGATCATACAAATCCCCCTCGAAGTCGAGTAAATGTGCCTCAACTTTTTGCGATAACTCCGAAAATGTGGGATTTGGGCCTATGTTTAAAGCAGTAGCAAAGGTTTTATTGCCAATGTTGCACAAGGCAGCATACACGCCATTCATGGGTAAAAGCGTTTGAATGTTTTCGAGGTTTGCGGTGGGGAACCCGATGGTACGGCCTCTTTTAGCCCCTGAAACGACTTTTCCTTCGATGGAATAGGTTCGCCCGAGGAGTTTTTTTGCCTGAAGCATATCCCCGGTTTGGATGGCTTTTCGAACCCTGCTACTAGAAACCACTTCGTTATCGACCATAAAAGGGGTGGCAATTGCGCCCAAGATGTTTCGGGTTAGGCATAATTGTTTAAGTAGATCGATGTTTCCTGTTCGATTTTTACCGAAGTGAAAATCGGGCCCTTCAACAATTCCCTGAGCTTTAAAGGTTTCAAAGATTATTTTTTCAAAGAATTCTTCTGCTTGTAGTTCCAACAATCCATCATCTGTTTTTAATACTGCAACGAAGTCTGCACCCGCAGCGTTCAAAAGTTTTTTCTTTTGTTCGAGTGTGCTTAGAAAACTTAGATTGATGCCTGGCTTTAAAATTAAAAGAGGATGGGGGTAAAAGGTGATTGCGACGATGGGGGCAGGGGGTTGGGAAATCGTTTTTCCTAGGGTTTTCATTTGTGCAATCAGGTTTTTGTGCCCTTCATGCACCCCATCAAAGTTCCCAATAGAGATAATTGCTCCCCGGGAATGGGCTGGGATATCAAGGGTTTTCCATGAAGGCACAATTGGATTTGAGGTCATCTCTTTTACCAGTTAATCAGTGGTTTAATTTGCAATTCGAATAACCCACCCTCCATAAGCAGTATACTGGAATTATTCACAAGCTGGTTGGATAGTCGCTGCTGCTTTGAAAAAAGCGGGAGAGGAAAGTCCGGGCTCCATAGGACACGGTGGTGGGTAACTCCCACCGTCCGAAGTAGCATGCTTAACTGTGTGTTGCGTAAGGGTAGGGAAAGTGCAACAGAAAGATACCGCCCCAAAAGGGTAAGGGTGAAATGGTGGGGGAATGCAAATTCCTTAATGTAAGAGCCCACCAGCAGCCTGGTGACAGGCTGGCTCGGCAAACCCCACCGGGAGCAAGGCCAAATAAGAAGGAAGGACTGGTCCGGTCCATTTGACCTTCGGGTAGGTCGCTCGAGCGTTCGGGTAACCGTTCGCCTAGATAAATGGCTATCATCTTGCCTTTTTAAGGCAAGATACAGAACCCGGCTTATAGGCTGGCTTGTGAATATTCTTTACACCGCATTTTTAATGATCTGGCCTCTACAAATCGGCATTGGCCGGCCTTGAATATCGTGGATTTCTGTATCTGGTGCGATTCCCATTTGGTTATAGATGGTGGCATGCAAATCTTGTGGCCTGATTGGTTGGTCTTTTACATAGGCCCCAGTTCTATCGGAAGAGCCAATAACTTGGCCCCCCTTAATTCCACCCCCTGCTAAAGCTGCTGAAAACACATGGCCCCAGTGGTCTCTTCCTGCGTTGCCATTATGTTTTGGAGTTCTGCCAAACTCGCCTGCCCAAACCACTAGTGTATCTTTTAATAATCCGCGGTATTCGAGATCTTCTAGAAGAGCAGAATAAGATTGATCCATGACGGGCATCAACTCTTTT
>JAPLNF010000166.1 GCA_026692965.1 Planctomycetota bacterium | reverse complement strand
TACGCGTCTGTTGATTCCCATCATCATCGTTATCACTAATGAAAACGGTGCCATAACTATCAACCGCAGGCATGTAATTATTGCGAAAATTATGAGCAATAAGCTGAAGGTTTTTACCATCGAGATCGCAGCGCCAAACAGTACCTGCCCTAAGATCGGTGGTATTAGAAGACCATTTTTTACCTTTGCCATCGGCAGACTGAAGATCTTTGACACCTGTATCGCCAATGGAAAAATACAATTTGCCATCAGGCCCAATAGAAATACCATGCACGCCATGATCATGATCAAGCCCTTGGAAACCTGTTAACAATTTGGTCGGAGGGCCATCCGCTTTGTCATCCCCGTCTTTATCTTCAAGCACCATGATATCAGGGGATTGGCAATAAAAGACTTTACGGCCTGGGCCTTTAGCATCCTTTGCAACAGCAATACCAAGAGGCGACATAACATGGGGCGCTTGGTAAAAAGTAGTGGCTTTATCTGCCTTTCCATCGCCATCGGAATCGATGAGAATTACAATTCGATCACCTTCAGATCGAAGGGGAGGTTGGTTTCGTAATTTTCTTCGATAGTTGACAGCTTCGCAAATCCAAGCCCTACCCTTTTCATCAATATCGAAGGCAGTGGGGTTAACGAATAGAGGTTCTGCGGCCCAGACTTTAAGTTCCATACCTTCAGGAACGGAAAAAGTAGCTTCGGCTTTTTCTAAAGGGATTTGAGCCATTGCCGAATTTTGGACAGCCAAAAAGCCAACCAAAAGAATTATAGAAAATGACAAAGCAGTTCTAATAGTCATCGAATACCCCATTCAAGCCAGAAAATAGACAACCAAAGCAGGACTTAATAATACTCTAAATCCCGTGAGAATTAAAAGGTGTTTATTGAAATGCGTTGATTTTTTTAAACTGCGATTGATCTGTGCGAAATTTGATCAAGATCGATAATTAACAGTAAGCCATTGAACCAATGCCGTATGCCTCTTCCGGTGATCTTGCCGGGAAATTGCAATTTCCAGCGCTTTTTTTGTTCCCACCACAATCACTAACTTTTTACCCCGGGTTATTCCCGTGTAAAGCAAATTTCTTTGCAGCATCATGTAATGCTGGGTATGAATGGGAAGTACCACTGCTGGATATTCTGACCCTTGCGATTTGTGGATAGTTAAAGCATAGGCAAGCGAGATTTCATCCAGTTCACCAAAATCATAAACCACCAAACGGCCTTCAAAATCAACCGTAAGCTCCTTCTCTGATTCATTGATTTCCTTGATGAAACCAACATCACCATTGAAAACTTCTTTCTGGTAATTGTTTTGCATTTGAATGACTTTATCGCAGTTGCGGAATTTGGTACCAAACCTTTCAATCTCAATTCTACCTGCAAGAGGATTCAACAAATCCTGCATTTTCCGATTGAACTCCCCTGCCCCTAATTCTGTGCGATTCATTGGTGTAAGAACCTGAATATCCTTCATAGGATCGAAATTGAATTTTTTGGGAATCCGATCATGCACCATAGCAAGAACTTTTTCTGAAACCTGAAGCGGGGCCTCAGACTCAATAAAAAAGAAATCCCCTTCTGCATTTGGAGCAGAGTCCGGGAATTCCCCATGTAATACGGAATGAGCTGCACGAACAATAAAACTGCGCCGAGCTTGGCGAAAAATCTTGGTCAGCATGACGGTACTAAACATGCGGGAATCAATCATATCTGAAAGCATTCTGCCCGGACCAACCGAAGGAAGTTGATCAACATCACCCACTAAAAGCAGGCAGGCGTGTGCAGGAACTGCCCGCACTAAGTGGTGCATTAGCACGGTATCAACCATGGAAGTTTCATCAACCACAACAAGATTGGCCTCTAAAGGCTGGGAAGGGTCACGCCTGAATCCTCCGATAGAAGCATCAAATTCCAAGGTACGGTGAATGGTTTTAGCTTCTCTTCCAGTACTTTCTGCGATCCTTCGTGCGGCACGGCCTGTGGGGGCACACAAGACACAAGTTTTTCCGAATTTCTCAAAAAGGTCGAGAATCAATCGAATAATCGTGGTTTTTCCAACGCCTGGGCCACCTGTTAAAATCAGAATCTTTTTGGCAGACGCCATCTGAACCGCTTGCAATTGCTGCTCATCCAACTCCAGGCCACTTTTCGCAAGGATGTTTTTGATCTCACTATCGCAGTTTTTGGAATGAAGTGGATGCGCCCCTGTTGCTAATTTAAGCAAATTAGCAGCCAAGCTTTTCTCTGCGGTGTATAAAGATTTTGCAAATGCCCACTTCGATCCGTAAACCGAATCGATAATTACCACACCAGATTCAACTTCGGAAGCAAGCGCTTCTTGAATAATAGCTATTGGGATAGTCGTCAGTTGAATTGCATGATCAATCAATTCTTCTTCTGGAACGCCAACATGGCCTTCATTTGCAAGGCGCTCCAAAGAGTAATAAATTGCAGCGCGGGCCCTTTCAAGGCCATGGGGGTTGATACCTATTTTCTGTGCGAGTTCATCGGCTGTCTGAAACCCCACACCTCGAATATCCTTTGCCAGCCGGTATGGGTTTTCACGAATAAGGGTGACAGCGTCCTGCCCATAGGTTTTAAAAATCCTAAAAGCTCTTGCTGTTCCTATTCCATAGGATTTCAGAAAAACCATGATGTCTCGAATGGTTTTATTTTCTTTCCAGCTTTGGCGAATGAGTTCGATACGTTTTGGCCCCAGCCCTTTAATTTGTTTAAGAAAGCTGGGCGACTCATCAATGATTTGAAGTGTTTTAAGGCCAAACACGGTTACGATTTTTTGGGCATAGCTGGGCCCAATTCCTTTAATAAGGCCGGACCCTAAATATTTTTCAATCCCCGCAAGTGAATGGGGAGGGGAACAACGCAATGCTGCAGCTTTAAATTGAGGCCCGTGATCACGGTCTTGGATCCAAACCCCTTCACCCTCGAGAAATTCTCCTGCGTTTACGGAAGGCAGATTCCCTATTACTGTTACGAGGCCAATTTTTCCACGAACATGCACTTTAAGAACAGCAAAGCCATTTTCTGGGTTATGAAAAGTAACTCGCTCAATGACCCCAGACACAATTTCATTCATGGGCTATGGAATCCGAAACTAGGAAATAACAGTAGTAATCTTACCTAAATTGCACGCGGTTAGTTAAAAACCAATTAAAATTTCCAAAGAAGTTCAAACAAAAGTCCCTCTTTCAGTTCAGGGATTGCATACTTTTCATACATTTCAGAAAAAACGCCTCTTCCCGACAACCTAGTTTACCCACATTAATGATTCGGTTTTGCCAATAATGCTGAAAAGGGAAATGGGGAAATATTTACTGATTTTGTTGAAAGTAATGACTGTAATTTGTCGATCTATTATTTAGAGCGACTTATTTTAGTTTTATGGTGCGGGCTTTGTGCCCAAACCAAACTTGAAATGTTTTCAAGAAGTTTTTCCTTGTTCATGGTTTGCATAGGGGGTTGGCATGAAGCGGATCTATGGAAGTATTCTGACGCTGGCAACTCTGAGTGGTTGCGTAACAACCGAAAACAGTGGCGGTAGTTATATGGCACAACGCCGTACCGAACAAAACCCTATCTCCCAAGATAGTATTGGCCGGGGCGCTTACACCGCTCAATCAATACCCGGAGTACAGGGGCCATGGGGTGCACCCGTGCCTGTAGCCGGCGCTTACAGAGCAACCCCCATCTCTGGAGAAGCTGCTGCCAAGGCAATGATTGCCAACAGCGTTCCTCTTTCGATGGTGCAACAAGCATCATTCAAGCCAGGCAGAATACCTGCATCGCAAAACCCAATGCAACAGGCAATGGCTGGAATGCCCCCAGGCGCAATGATGCCCGGTGGCATGCTTTCACCTCCCGGTATGCCAGCAATGCCCGGTATGCCAGGTGGTATGCCAGGAATGCCAAGTATGCCCGGAATGCCAGGCGCAATGCCCGGTATGCCAGGTGGAAATAGCTCCGGCATGACACTCGCAAACCTTGGTATGCCAATGGGTGGCCATGGCGGAATGATGGGCGGGGCCCCAGCAAATATGCTAGGCGCAGTAAACGCAATGGGCGCACTAACAGGCGGTGGCGCACCAGCAGCCCCGATGCCAGCACAAAGAACTGAAGTCAGGTTTATTGAACCAGCAGGCATGAAAATCTCATGGTTTGCGCCTGGTTCAGATGGCAAGCCTGGTTTTAACTCGCAATACCTTGAATCCCCCGGTCGATATAACTTCCTTCAGGCTGCAATATATCGCCTGAAACTTAGCGAAGTCCCAAATCGCCCTGGTGTGGAACTTTACCCCACCTTGGAAGTGGTACCCAGCACAGGCAAGACCAACACTTTCCTAGCACATAGCTCGGTTCCTGTAAGCTTTACGGAAGAAGATTTCCAACAAGTTGCTGCAGGTAATTTTGTGGTCAAGGTTGTTTATCTTCCAGACCCACAATTCCAAGACCTTGCTACCGCAGGTGGATTGGATGAGGTTGTATCTTCCAGACTTGAACCTGGTGTTGACCCGATTGCTGAAGCTCAACGAAGAGGTAGCATTCTCTTGATCGTAAGAGGCACTTCCCGCCAAGGACCGGCCTCTAGGCAGGCCAATTCATAACGATCCCCCGCGATGGTGCCCGTGGCATGGGGGACGATCAGATCCGGCCGTCCGGTAATCCGCCACAAGGAATGCAGGGCGGACCAGGCATGGGACGAATGGTGCCTTATGGCATGACTGGCCCCGGGCCAATGCCTGGCCAACAAAGCATGCAAAGAATGCCAAGCATGCAGATGATGCCTGGTGCACCACTTAATCTTCCAAGTGTACCCAATGTTGAACCCAAAAATTTGCCTTCCTCAACCTCGCTTCCTTCTACCAGCATTAAGGAAGTGCCTGGGATTACTACAAGCCAGAGTAGTAATGAAGAAACAACGATAATTCTGAAAAAGGAAACGCTTCCCTTAACAGGAACCTTACCCCCAATAGGATTAGAAATTGTTCCAGGGAATAATGGAATCACCACTAAGGTTCCAGAGATTAAAAGCGGAGTACCGCAATCAATCATCCCACCTTTTGTAAACAAGTAAAGGTGAGAGAAACTAACGCCGGCGGTCGGGGCTACAACCCTCGAACGCCGGCCTTTTGATTACCTTGTTCTGTGGCACGAAGATTTGGCAAGAGTTCCATGAGGCTTTTCGATGCTTCACAAATACACAATCTCTCTGACATGCGCCTTGCTGATCAGTCAAATCACTTACTCCCAGCAAATGGTAATGGGACCAAATATTGGCCAATCACCAGTACTGTGGTTAAATTTCATCGCACCAGAAGGAATAAAAACCACGATATATCCTGGGAACAACAGGCAATTCTCACTGCCCGAAAAACAGATGGTTGGCATGAGGCCGGGTTATGTCTATCGCTTCAAAATGAATCATATTCCAGGAAACCCTGAAGCAGAGCTCTACCCGACCTTGGAAGTACGGGGTAGCTTGCAAATGCCGAAAGTTGCAAACCCTTTGAACTTTCCCGCACCCATTAAAGTTAACAAGCTTGAAATTGAATCTGCGCTCAAGGGTAACTTGATTACAAAAGTTATCTACCTAGAAGATTCAGAAAAAGCTGAATCAGTAACCACTACCATTGAAAACCCAATTGAATCTTATGTTCCTGCTGATTCGAATCTGGTACAGGATGCCAGAAATCGAGGCAGGATAATGGTCATTTTCCGCATGGGTGGAAAAACAATCAGCGAACAGGAATTACAAGCGAATTCAATTCCGGGAACCGTACAACTTGAGGGCGAAAAGTACCTGCCCGCTCCTAAATTCCCACCTATCATACCTTGCGAATCTTTCGCTTTTTTTGACCCCAAGCTTGGGCCACGATTTTCCAAAGCAGAACTGATTTACGATGGTGGCGACCAAATACCCAAGGCAGGCTATGACAATCAAGGCACACTCCAGGGCGTGAACCCCGAAGATACCATTGCTCAATACACCGATACCAGTGGCAAAAAAAGAATTGCACGCTCTAACCGTGTTATCCTTTCCGCACCAAGATTTGCAATCCTTGCACAAGAAACCGTTTGGGCTAATGTGAATACGGTTCAAACTTTCAACGAACAAAAAGCAACCATCACGGATAGCCAGTATCGCACCAACACACCAAGTCTTCAGGCAAGGGCCATGAATCATCTCAACAGCTTCAAGGGCGACCTAAGGCTAAAGGGCACCGAAAACACCGTAGGCTTAGGGGAAATCCATAGGCTTGAAATTTTAAGGGCCCAAACTCTTGATCTTATAGTCAGAGAATCGATCAATTCTGAATCTACCATGAGTGCGCGAGACAAACAAAAAGTTGCCTTTAAGCGACAAACTGAAAATGTTAAAAAGTTTTCTTCCTCGCTGGGTCTAAGAGAAAATGATGGCATCGAAGGAACCAGCGTAGTGGCACGAATTCAAAATGGCGCTGAAGTGATCAAAGCAAATGTTCAAACACGCGAAATTGTAATCACCGAAGATGAAGCTTGCGAAATAGAAACCGATAAGCCCCTTTCACTTTTAAAGCTTGCTGACAAACCCACCGCAAAGGTTGGTGAAATTGTCACCTTTACCCTTCGTTACACGAATCTGGGCAGCAAACCCATGTCTGATATCGCAGTCACCGATAGCCTTGCAACCAGGCTAGAATATGTTCAGAGCTCTGCAGTATCTGATCGCGATGCGGTTTTTACAATTCAAAAAAATGAATCTGGCTCACTGGTTTTGCACTGGGAGATCACAGGGAAGTTAATGCCAAAAGAATATGGCATCATCCGTTTTCAAGCAAGGGTGCGATAAACTTTAACCTCACTGAAACGAGTTTAGTTTTTTGCCTTCTTAAGAATCTCTTCCAACTTCGCAGGCAACTTTTCTACCTCAGCTTCATCCTTTGCCTTCAGTGCGTGTAAAACTTTTCCTGCCTTGAAAACAAATACCTCCGTAACAGTATCAGATGAAAACCGATAAGCAGGCGGACCGGGATTGTATTCAAATCTGCCTACGGGTGTGCCCGCTAAATTATGCTCGTTTGCCCATTTCAACAAATTAGCATCTTGTATACTATCGTCGCTTATTAAAGTTACCCAACCTTTAAATTCTGGCCTCGCTTTTGATTGCTTTTCA
This sequence comes from Planctomycetota bacterium, assembly GCA_026692965.1. Classification (GTDB taxonomy): domain Bacteria; phylum Planctomycetota; class Planctomycetia; order Gemmatales; family Gemmataceae; genus UBA969. The sequence continues at coordinate 2,886 of JAPLNF010000166.1, read as the reverse complement.
ATTAGCACTGCGACTTTGGATAACCCATCCGACATCTTCCTGGTAAAAACAATCACACCTTCTTTTTCAGATTGTTCACATACATAACAATGCAACTTCCCTCTTTCAGGACCTGAAGCCACCAACATCGTATAAGGGGGTACTTTTTTGTTTAATAACCCAGCATTCTCATTTAGGGTTAAACTTGGAAGAATAAGTAGAATAAAAGGTATTACATGTTGCATGGGATTTTGCCCTATTCAGGTAGGTTTGATTCAACAACTTGATTTTACTCTTTTTACCTTACCAAATCAAAGCTGATTGCCTTCAAATTCTAAAACCCTCTAAACCACCCATTCAAACATAGTTAAATTGTTTAAAATAGGTCATAGTTCCACGGTCGATCTTGACGAATTACTTAGATAAAGAGATCTTGTAAAACTTGATGCTAATAGTGCATAGGAAGGTACTTAGGCAGAATAGATTTACAAAGTCTTAGACTTAGGCCAAGGAAGGCTCATGATAAAGTCTGGATCACAAGGAATTGATTTCATTAATTCTCAAGCAATTGATTTTGCTCGGGAAGTTCTGCACGAAGAAGCTGCGGCTTTAAATCTCGTTGCACAAAGACTCGATGAAAATTTCTTGCTTGCGCTTCAAGCTATTTGGGAAATGACTACCCAAAAGGTAGGCAGAATTGCAATTACCGGCACAGGCAAAAGCGCTGATGTTGGACTCAAAATGGTTGGTACCCTAAATTCTACAGGAACTCGAAGCTATTTCTTGGATGCAGTAAGGGCTGTACATGGCGATCTTGGAATGCTTCACCCTGAAGATATAGCTCTTGTTCTATCGCACAGCGGAGAAAGCGAAGAAATACTTAGGCTGCTTGGCCCATTGCAAGAACATTGCAAAAAAATAATTGGCCTAACTGGAAACAAATACAGCACCCTCGGAAAAAAAGCGGACATTACCATTGCTTATGGCCCGTTAGATGAAGTTTGCCCATTAGGATTGGCACCAAGTGCAAGCAGCACTTCGATGATAGCCCTGGGTGATGCCATGGCATTTTGCCTGATCAAGGCGAATCAATTTTGCCAAGAAGACTTTGCAAAGTTTCATCCTGCGGGCAGCCTTGGAAAAAAACTTATGCGCGTCGAAACCGTCATGCGCCATGGGCATGAACTTCGCTTAGCATCTGAGCAAGATACCGTGCGGACAGTATTTTCCAAATCAAGCCAACCCGGCAGAAGAACGGGCGCAGTCATCCTAATCGATTCAAATGAGAAACTCTGCGGTATATTCACCGATAGCGATCTGGCCCGCTTAATCGAGACCAGAAACGACAAGGCATTAGACAAACCTATTTCAGAAGTGATGACTAAAAATCCTAAGACAATACTTTTGGGTTCAAAGGTTGTTGATGCAATTGAACTTATGAAACTAAAAAAACTCAGTGAAATACCAGTTGTTGATGCAAGTAATATCCCAAGGGGATTGCTGGACATTACCGATCTGATCAGCCTTGCGCCTGCCATGGTTATCCCTTCATCCAAGGTGGCGTAATAAAGAAAATGACTGCAACCAAAACACTTACACTTTCAGAACGATGCAGAGCAATCAAGCTAATTGCAATGGATGTTGATGGCGTGCTAACCCAAGGCGGGATCATCCACGACGGCACGGGCAAGGAGTGGAAAGTTTTCCATGTGCGCGATGGCTCGGTGCTTAAAAAACTCAACAAGTTTGGTATTGCCACAGCTATCATCACGGGGCGCAGTTCTGTTGTTGTCGAATACAGGGCAAAAGAACTTGAAATTGACATAGTTTTCCAAGGGGTGAGCAATAAAGCAAAAGCCCTCGATGAAATTATTTCATCGACTGGCATTACCGCCCAAGAAATCGCATACATCGGCGACGACCTTGCTGATATTTCGATTATGAAGTCTTGCGGTTTGGCAGCTTCGCCTAATGATGCTTGTTTTGAAGTACGAAATTGCGCGAACTTTGTGAGCAAAAATCCAGGTGGTAAATCTGCGCTACGCGATCTCGTAGAAATCATTCTGAAAGTTCAGGGTAAGTGGAATCAACTATGTGCATCCCACTTAAATTAATTAATCGAGGCGCAGTATGACGAAGGAGTGGTTCTAAAGTGTGGACTCCGAAGCGAATCTTAATCCTTGGATTCGGGTTCTCCCTATTTATGGCGTTGTACTTTGTTTACGCCTATTTTTTGGGAGCAATCGATGGTATTCCCCCGTTGCCTCTTGCTTTTAGTGCACGGGCCAAAGAAGATCTTCCTCCACTTCCAGTAAGACCAACCAGCAGAGTTGTTACAAAATTACAACAAGCATTCGGGCTCGATTGCCCTGAAGTTCAACGTAAAATCAAAATCGAACTTAATTCCCGCAGCATGCTTTTTGCGGCAGATAGTTTCCAGATCGAACCAGATGGCAGAGTACGCTTACTGCCTTTGAGTGTCGTAGTATTCAATAAAGATAAGAATGAAAACAAGCCTTTGGAAATCAACACCATACGAGGCGAGGTTGCCTATCTGAAATTTGACCGACCAATCGTAAACCTGACCGACATCGGGAGCAGGAAGATTATTGGTGGAGAAATCTCAGGAAAAATAGAAATCATCAACAATCGCAAAACTCCATCGCGGGATGATGATCTTTTCATTTTCATTCCTAAGGGGCCATTGTTTTATCAGGAAAACAAACAACTCATTTGGACGGCCGATTCAATTCATCTTACCGACAACCACAGCAAACCTAGGCCAACCGAAATTCATGGCCAAGGTATGGAAATGGAACTTTTAACAGAAGCATCCCTACCTGCCCCTACCCAGGCTAAGAAAACAAAGAGCGATAATATTCTTGGGGTAAAAAGAATTAAGCTACT
>JAPLNF010000165.1 GCA_026692965.1 Planctomycetota bacterium | reverse complement strand
TCCTTGCAGGCGAGCGCTATGCACTTGTCCGCTCGGAAATCCGAAGGGTCCGGGCGTTACGATCTCAGGAACCACTTCCACCTTACAAAGCTGTGGTTGCACTCGGCGATTACGACCCGAACAATCAAGCAGGGGAAATCGCCAAGCAATTGATAAACACCCCTAAGGTAAGCAGGGTGGATATTCTTGCGAGGTCTTATTATTCGAATATTGATGAACTGCGAAAACTTGCGGAGCAGTCGGATGGAAAAATAGGGGTGTTCACCGAACCCTCTGAGATCCCTCCCAAACTTTCCCGTGCCCACTTTGCAATCACTGCAGGCAATTCTTGGTCTCTCGAATTCGCATGCATTGGCTTGCCGCAACTCATCATCGTGCAAAACGAAGCTCATTGGCCAACCGCAACAAGGTTGGAAGAAGAAGGTGCTGCCGCCTGCCTAGGCTGGCACGAAACCCTTAATCCTTCCATCCTGCGTGAAGCTGTAGTTGATCTTCTTGATGATAACCTCGAACGACAATCGATGTCGCGATGTGGCAGGTATCTCATCGATGGAAGGGGTAACGACCGAATCGTAACCGCTTTCGAAGTGATGATGCATCCTTACCAACAAATGGAAAGAATCCGCGAAGCCGCATAAATCCTTTTCGAATAACTAAACTTCAAGCCGTGCTTAATAAGGCACGGCTTGTTTTTTTTATTCCTGCCATGCTTGATATTCACTCCCAAATACCTTAGGTTCAACATTCACTAATTTCTTAAGGGAGTTTCGCCCATGGATAATCAACAAGTATCAGCAGCTTTGGCAGAAGTCGGAACCTTGATGGAATTACTGGGCGAAAATCCTTTTAAGGTGAACACCTATGTAAATGCGGCGCGAACTATTAGCCAATTGACCGATGAAATAGCCTCGCATGTAAACAATGGCACTCTCGGAGAAATAGCTGGAATCGGTGCATCGCTAAAAGAAAAAATCACCTCTCTGGTAAAAACAGGAAAGCTCGAATTTCTCGAAGAATTGAGGGCTAAAGTTCCACCTGGCCTAGTGAAAATGCTCTCAATTCAAGGCCTCGGGCCCAAGAAAGTGAAAGCCCTTTACGATCAACTTCAAATTGATTCACTCGAAAAACTTAAGTCCGCTTGCGATGAAAGCAAGGTTGCAGAACTCAAAGGTTTTGGTGCCAAGACTCAGCAAAAAATCCTCGAAGGCATCGAATTCCTAGGTTCTGTGGCAGGAAGAGTTCGGCTCGATGAAGCCGACTCCGTTGCAAACTCACTCCTTAATCTTTTAAAAGACATGAAAGAAGTCATTCGAATTGAATTGTGTGGTAGTCTGCGCAGAAGAAAGGAAACGGTCAAGGATATCGATGTTCTCGTTTCATCTAAAGACCCTGCACCCATAATGGAAAAGTTTGTGACCGCTCCGGGAGTGATTCAAGTGCTAGGGCATGGCGAAACTAAATCCAGCATTTTTGTTGAAGCTCTAGTGAATGGCAGCAAGATTAAAATGCAAGCCGACCTGCGGGTGGTTAAAGACGAGGAATTTCCCTTTGCGCTAGCATATTTCACAGGCAGCAAAGAACACAATGTTGCAATGCGATCGCGGGCCATCGAATACGGGCTAAAGCTAAACGAATATGGACTGACAGGCGAAAATAAAAACATCAAATGCAAGACTGAAGAAGATATTTATAAGGCGCTAGACCTTCCTTACATTGCGCCAGAACTTAGAGAAGATACAGGCGAAATTAATGCTGCATTAAAAACAACGCTTCCAACTTTAGTTGAATCCAAACAAATCCAAGGCGTATTTCACAATCATACTACCTACAGCGATGGCGCAAACTCTCTTGAAGAAATGGCCAACAAAGCTAAAAGTCTAGGTCTTAAATACCTGGGCTTTGGCGATCATTCGCAATCGCTGACGGTTGCCAATGGTTTAAGCCCTGAACGGGTAAAAAAACAAATCGCAGAAATCGATGAGCTTAATTCCAAGATGAAGGGCTTTCGGATTTTCAAAGGAATCGAATGCGATATTCTTGCAGATGGCTCTCTAGATTATGATGACGAAGTTTTAGCGCTCTTTGATTATGTGGTTGGAAGTGTACACACTCATTTTCAAATGCCCCGCGAAGAAATGACCCAAAGAATTATCAAGGCGATGAATCATCCAGCTATCACCATGCTGGGCCACCTTACAGGCAGGCTTCTTTTACGAAGGGATGCATACGCAGTCAATCAAGAAGCAATACTCCAAGAAGCAGTAAAAACCAAAACTCTGATTGAAATCAATGCGCATCCAATGAGGCTGGATGTAGATTGGATTCATTGTAAACGGGCTAAGGAACTAGGCGTAAAACTCGTGATTAATCCTGATGCCCATAGCACTGAAGATCTTGAATATTATGAATATGGTGTTTCGGTTGCCAGACGAGGATGGCTCGAAAAAGACGAGATTTTCAACACCCTTAGCACCAACGAAGTCGAAGCATATTTCTCTGAACGAAGAAAAGCCTTTAGCAAAAAGAAGTAAGCTTTAGCTTCCAAAGTATTAGGGAACACCTTGGGTTGATTCGCCACCAGCCCGGGTTCCCAATGCTCGCCAAACAATTGGATCAATATTATTGGGAATCGATTTCACGGATCCATCCATGAAAACTGCATTAACAATACCAGAGTGATAACTGCGGGGGGGAATGACTGCATAAGTCGGCGTATTCGTTGCATTTCCTTCAGTTATTGAAACAAAATCAATGTCATAATCAACGCCACCAGAATTAAAAGGTACTTTTGTATTTGGGGTAAAGTTTGCAGTAAAACCAGTTTCATGAATTTTTGAATCGACCCACTCAGTATGACCAGTTTCACCTTTAAAAGTTCCACCATAACTACTGATTAGATTTGGAGAAGTTGGCATAGGCGAGTTTAATGCAGAAGGGTTACCCGTGCCTCTTAAATGCGGGGTGTACGCTTTGACTTCAGAAAACCCAACAGTCTGACTGGTTCCATCCATGATTTCACCAATGCGCACATTTTGCCCCACAGCAAAGGCACCATCTCCACCAACACCCGATTTCGTTGAAGGCGAAGGATCAAAAATCATCCAAGAGCCCATGTTTGCTGCATAATTCAAAGGAAAATGAGAGGCAGAAGTTGGAGTAGAACCAACCCTAAGAACGGCTTTTGTCTCACTTGGGCAAATATAGGTATTCACCCGCTGCATCGTGACATTTGGCTGGACACTATAAGGCTGTGAGAAATCTATCAACCTCTGTAAGTTTTCTTGCTCAATGTAAGGCAGCAAAAGAGCTTGAACCGACCATCCAGATGATTTTCGAGTAGGAGAGGCTAACACCGGGTAGGAACCAGCGGTGGGGAAAAATTCAAAGGTAGTATGGTGATTATGCAGGGCCAAGCCAATCTGCTTTAAATTATTGGCACACGAAAGCCTAGCTGCAGCATCACGAACTTTCTGAACTGCGGGAAGCAACAAGCCAACGAGAATTGCAATGATGGCGATAACGACAAGAAGTTCGATAAGGGTAAAAGCTTTTTTAAGAAAGTTCCTGCGCATAAGCAAACTCCTCAGAGAGATTCTTATTGATACTGAGTCTCAAAATCAACCTAGAACTAATTTAGTACTCTATTCTCCAACTGTCAACCATTTTTCTGTTTTTCTTGATCCCGAACTTTCCCCCTTTCTGAGTTTCTGTTTTTTTAACCATAATTTCTGCTAGAATTACCTTCTTAAGATTTTCCCTATTTTTCTGTTACAAGGGCTCTTTATGTCTTCGGGTCAGAACTTCTTTATCACCACCGCAATCGATTACCCCAACAGCAGGCCCCACATTGGCACAGCCTTCGAAAAAATTGGTGCCGATGTCCAGGCTCGCTTCCAACGCATGCAGGGCAAAAATGTTTTCTTTCTAATGGGTAACGACGAAAACACCATCAAAGTTGCTCGCAGAGCTGCCGAACTTAATCTGGATCCCAATGCCTATTGCGACGAAATGGCAAACCAATTCAAAGAAGTTTGGCGTGCCTTGGATATAAGTTTTGATGATTTCATTCAAACCAGCGAACCCAGACATCACCAATGCTGTAAAGCCTTCACTCAAAAAGTTTTTGATAACGGGCACATTTATAAAGGTGGCTATGAAGGATGGTATTGCGAAGGATGCGAAGCATTCAAAACTGAAAAAGAACTCGATGAAAAGAAGATCTGCCCCAGCCACAAAACTCCTGCAGTCAAACGCATGGAGCCCTGCTATTTCTTTGCCCTCTCCAAATTCCGCGACCAACTTCTTGCCTTCTATGAGCAGAACCCAGATTTTATCCAACCCGAGAGCAGACGCAATGAGGTCCTTGCTCTAGTTCAAACCGAGCTTAAAGATGTG
>JAPLNF010000164.1 GCA_026692965.1 Planctomycetota bacterium | reverse complement strand
TGTGAACAAGCCATCGATGGTGCCTGTTCTAAGAGCGGCTTTAAGAAGTGCTTCAGGAACTTCTTTTTCTTCCATCAACAAACCAGCGAGTTCATCGTTAGCGAGGGAAGCCATATCCAGAAGCTTTGCTCTGTATTCCTGAGCTTCTTCGACGTGAGATTCTGGGATATCAACCAGATCATACTTGGTGTTGGTTTTATCCAATGCATCGCGATGAATAAACTTCATCCGGATGAGGTCGATGATGCCTTTGAACTCGGTGTAAACACCAATAGGCAGGGTGCAGATGGCGGGCTTTGCACGAAGCTTTTCGACGATTTGTGAAACGCAATCGTAGAAGTCTGCGCCGGTTCGATCCATCTTGTTAATGTAGGCAATGCGTGGAACTTTGTACTTGTTGGCTTGAAACCATACGGTTTCGGACTGAACTTCAACGCCACCCACTGCGCAGAAAACACCAATTGCGCCGTCGAGTACGCGCAGGGATCGTTCTACTTCAGCAGTAAAATCCACGTGCCCGGGGGTATCGATGATATTGATGGTGTTATCACCCCAGTCGACAGAAACAGCGGCAGAGTTGATGGTGATACCTTTGGCGCGTTCAAGGGGATCAAAGTCGGTGGTGGTGTCACCGGAGTCGACATCGCCAACTTTATGTTTGGTACCACTGAAATAAAGAATACGCTCGGTGGTTGTTGTTTTACCTGCATCCACATGAGCAATGATACCGATGTTTCTGGTTTTTTCTAACATGTTAGACCTTTACGAATTTGGAACCTTCACCACACAAAACCTGTCAATAAGCAACGATTTCAAAAGTTGCTTTAGGATTATGATATTAAATACAACATCCATGCCGGTTTGTTAAGCCAGCTTGGGAAGGACTGAAAGTAAAATCAATCCGATACTTAAATCTAATGATTTGGTAAGGATAATGTCCACAAGAGCTTTATAAACATTAGTGAAGTTGTGAAGAATATTTATGACAGTTTAACGAAACATGCCTTCCGAGGGTAAAACCGGAAGGCACTTAAATCGTTACTATTATAGGACTAACACCGAATCAGTGGCGTTTTTAGGGTTATTTTCCCTTGGCGCCATCGGCAGCTTTAAAGAAGGTAAGAACTGTAGATTTCATTGACATTTTTAAAGATAATTCTTTCCCGCCCTCCAAAGTTACCCTTAATTTGTCAGAGTTAGGGTTTTCTTTAAAAATCTTTTCTGCAACCTCGACAGCGTCAGCAAAGTCCTTGGTCAATAAGCCAGCAGCTTTGTTAAATGCTATTTCAAATTCGAATATAGGGCCTGGTTTGGAACTCGAAGAAAGGGCTTCGTTAATTAAGGAAAGAGATTTTTCTCCGCCTGCAAAAAGCATCACATCGTTGGAAATAGCTAGGTAACCTGGCTCTGAACCAAAGTTCTTGGCATCTGCAGGTTGGATTAGGATGTCCACTTTGTGCACATTGGTATCGCCAGACTTGGCGAAATCCAGCGAGAGTTTTTTCTTTTCTGAATCGGGCAGATCCTTATATAGAAGCTTGATTACTTCTTCGATTTTCTTGCCTTCGGATATTTTCATTGCAGTAAGAAAGGCGAATTTGCCGTTTCCTGTTTTTCTTACATCCATAACTGCGTCCATATTACCTGATTCAAGGGTTGGAGTGAGCGCCTTAGCCATCTTCTCGATAGCCCCCTTTTTACTTGGGTCTTTTTCATCAGCAATGCTCTTGTTGATTCCTTCTTGGAAAACTTTGATGAAATCTTTTCTTGCAGTTTCGGGGACAACGCTATTGATATTCATGTGAATGACAGAATCTTTGCTGACCATGCCGGAGCCCATGCTTTTAGTAGTGCCTAGGCCAGCGATGGATTTTGCTAGTTCGGAGCCATTCTTTCCTTTGAAAGAAATTCCTAAGCCTAGGTCTCCTGCTTTGCGATCCATATCGATTTTCATGGTTAAATCTTCGCCTTGGGTAAATACTTGAACAACGAATTGCAAAAGCATTTCGGATACATCATTGCGAAGTTTTTCAACAGCAGGGCTTTCGCCAGGGATCTTTTTCTGTTTTGCTTCTGCGATTTGAAGTTCAATTTGTGGCACTACATTTTTAATAAGATCTTCAGGCAAGCCGGCTAAATTAAGGCTGATAGACATGACGCCTGTTTTTTCTGCAGTCAGCAAGTCTTTAGGGGAGAGTAATTTTTTGTCATCGATCCCTTTTTCATCACGAATAGTTGCGCACATGTATCCATCTTTGAATTTAAAAAACATGGGGAAAGGGGAGTTCGGGATGTTCATCACATAAATGCCGTTGTCTCCTTTTTTGGCTTGCAGGTTCAACTTGCCAAGCATCTCTACGAATGTTTTTTCATCCGCAATCGGAATTAAGCCAACCACTTCACTATCGATGAGATTTGGCCCAATATTGCCATACAACCCGATGGGTTTTTCTGGATCAATCCCTTCAATCCCCTTGGGTCCTGTTAGGCCTTTGAGCGAACCTTCGATCATTTTGGCTTGTTCTTTCATGCCCACAGATTCCGCAAGGAAAAATGCATTTTCCACAAGCCGGTTGATTGGCTGAATGCGTAAAACAACTCCCGGAGTTAGCTTGGGAGCTTGGGCATTTACAGGGAAAACAAGGCCAAAGAAGGCGATAATTAAAGCAAATAGTGTGGTTTTTTGAAAAGTCCGAATCAACATAAAAGCCCCCATAGGGATGGTCTGGTTGGGAAAACAATAGTATCACCACATGCAGGTTAACTATTTTGACATTTTCTGCCAATAGCTACATTTTTCTTCCTTGCAATTCTTTGCTAGGCTAACATCCCTTCATCTGCTGATATTTTCTAAATAAAACTAGGATGAACAATAATGAAAACCTGCCTTCGAACATCTCTTTTACTAATTGCTTTGATTCTTCCAAGCTTTGCAAACAATGCTTTTGCGCAATCGAAAACCCCCACCATCGTCGATCACGAAAAAGAAGGTAAACTCGATTTTAAAATCGGCGACAAAGTGGTTACCACTTACAACTATGGCCCCACGGTTGCAAAGCCTTACTTCTGGCCTGTGGTAACTCTTGGTGAAAACCGCGTGACCAGAGATTGGCCCATGCTTAAAGATTCACCCGAGGCTAAAGATCATAAACATCAAAAATCAATTTGGTTCTGCCATGGGGATGTTATCCCCGAAGGCATCGAACTTAAACAGAAAACTAAAGGTGTTACCGGTGTTGATTTCTGGAGCGAAGAAGCCAACTTTGGCAAAATCGTTTGCGTTAAAGTAGGTAAAATAGAAGGCGGAACTTCTACTGCTTCCGTTTCCACCGTGAACGAATGGCGCACCGCAGATGGTATTAAAATTATGGATGAAACCCGATCCTTCACTTTGGAAACAGCAGGCAATGGCTACCTAATCAAAATGAGTACATCCTTGGTTGCAAGCGTTTGCCCCATTACTTTTGGCGATACCAAGGAAGGCTCCTTCGGGGTTCGAATCCGTGACTCGGTAACTGAAAAGGAAAAGAAGGGTGGCATTCTTACCAACGCTAGTGGCAAGCAAACCGAAAAAGAAATCTGGGGTTTGGAATCGCCTTGGTGTGATTACTCCGGCCCTTGTGATAAGGGCATTGCAGGCATCACCATTATTGCAGATCCCGCCAACGCTTTGAAATCTTGCTGGCATAGCCGGGGATATGGACTCATGGCTGCCAACCCTTTTGGCAGAGATAAAGCAGGCTTCCCTGATCGTAAGGGAAACAACGAATTGGTGAAGCTGCCCAAGGATGGCGTGCTTAAGCTTTCCTTCGGCTTATATGTTCATGATGGCAGCGCCGAAGATGCGAAGGTTAAGGAAGTGGTTGGGAAACCGGATGGCACTCAGATTATTTCGGATGAGCAAACGGCGCTGAAGATACGAAGGCTAAGGAAGTGGTTGGGAAATAAAGGCATCCACAAGACCGCATGGTGAACACTGTATTCTTTTTACCATGCTGAGTTTTTTGGTTTGATCGGGTGAAGTTCCGATGAATTTCTGAATCTGTCATTTCAATTCTTTTTAATTATTGTTAATGATATCAGTGTCTCCTTAAGCATTAATAATCGTGTTTATAATTTTTATTAAATCAATCTAAAACAAAGTTGGAACCAAGCATGGATACGCGTCAGAAAGCAATTCAAATTAATATGGATTCTTCCAAGTATGGTGCTTTTACAGAGATTGGCGCGGGGCAGGAAGTAGCACGGTGGTTTTTTTCCGTTGGGGGGGCTTCAGGCACCATTGCCAAGACTATGTCTGCCTACGATATGACTGTAAGCGATGCAATTTACGGGCCATGCGAAAGGTATGTCAGCAAACAGCGGTTGCAATCTATGCTTGATCGTGAGTTTGATCTTCTAGTGGAAAGGCTTGATGCCAAGCGGGGTGAAACGACCAAGTTCTTTGCTTTTGCCAACACCGTTGCAACCAAAAGTTTTTCTAGAAAAGAAGATGCCCATGGGTGGCTGGGGTTGCAGTTTCAGGTGGAACCGAGAGGCCCTGTTTCGCAGGTTATCATTCATGTTCGCCTGCTTGACCCTGAAAATATTCAAGAGCAGGAAGCCCTGGGAATTTTGGGCGTTAACCTCATTCAAGCTGCCATTTATCATCACACTAATCCGGACGAGATTATTGATAGCCTTCTAGATAGCCTTTCTGCGGAGAGGGCTGAAGTGGATATGATCGAATTTAGTGGCGTTGCATTTAAGTCGGTTGACAATCGGGTGATGGCTTTGCAGTTAGTGCAAAAAGGGTTGTCCAAGGCGACTATGTTTCTTGCCAATGGTGAAGTGGTTCAACCAGCGGATGTGCTTTACAAAAAGAGTATTTTAGTAGAAAGAGGAAGTTTTAGGCCAGTCACTCATGTGACGGTGGACATGCTGGAATGCGCAACATCGATGTTTGTACAGGAACCCAAAGTTCAGGGTGAAGAAGTGCTGGTGATCATTGAGATGACTCTGAAGAATCTGTTAGATAACGGAAAAATTGATTATCAAGATTTTCTGGCTCGGGTTGATATCTTGGCATCGCTTGGAAAGATCGTTTTGATTTCGAATTTTGCAGAGTACCACAGGCTTGCAGCTTATTTCTTCCGCTATACCAAAAAGATGATCGGGATCGTGATGGGGGTGCCCACCTTGAAAGAGGTATTTGATGAAAAGTATTATTTAGATCTTGATGGTGGTATTTTGGAAAGTTTTGGTAGATTATTTAAGAATGATTTGAAGCTTTATGTTTACCCATTGATGGATAAGAAGACGGGTGCGTTGATCACCTCTGATAACCTTTTGGTTACGCCCAAGTTGCGCCATTTGTTCTGTTTTCTAGTAGAAAACAGGCTGATTGAAAGTATTCGTGGATTCAATGAAAGCTACCTCTCCATCTTTTCGCGAGAGGTCCTCTTAAAAATACAAAAGAATGACTCTTCTTGGGAGCAGATGGTTCCCGAACCCGTATGCAAGATTATCAAAGAGCGAAAGCTTTTTCAGCAGGGAAATCAGGGCTAATTGATTACTTAGTTTTGGTTGCAGGCGCTGGCGTTTGCGTGTTTATTTTTTTTATACCTAGATAGATGATTGTGCCAATCAAGCTTATAAGTGAAATTCCAAAAAAACCAGCTATTACATAGCCAAGCCATTGGTTGCTTTTTACTTTCCTTGCCAGAGGATGCACGGAGAGAATGGGCGCAGAGGTGGGTTCCGGAAAGCCCGTGTTTTGGGCAGATCCTTGCGAGGTCTCATTGCTCGCAAAAGGGCTTCCCAAAAATTGTGGCATCACTGGTGCAACATCGCCTGTCAAATCTGCAAATTCAGATCCTTGCACCAATACTTGCGCTTCAATATTCACCTTGATGGACTGATTTCCGTTCGTTGTTATGGATAATGTTGCCAATTCGAGTGAGCTGGGCAGCTCGCTTGTAGACACGGAAATTTTTAGGTACGCCTTACCACCTTTAAGTACTGGCTTTGCAATTCTGACCCAGGGCTTGTCTGCCTTGGCATAGGCATAGGTAGATTTTTTTTCTTCATTAAAAAGCGTGATTGTTTGTTCTTTCACATCACCGGGTTGAAGTTCAAAAAGGAGATCATTTGTTGTAGTTAAAACCTTGGGTGGTTTGACATAACCAAGGGCTTCAAAAAACTGTTGAATTGCAGCAAGGCCTTGGGCCGGTGGTTTGGGTACAGGGTAGACCCAGCCATTTTCCTTGTACCAACTTTCTACGGTGCCATTCTCAAATAATACTGCTGCCCCTGTCGGGTTGGCCTTGGCTTTTTCAGCAAGCTGCTTAGGGCTTTTGGCGCCGGCAAGTGTCCCAATCATGAAAGGACTGATGGGAATTTCTGCAGTAACAGGAACGATAAGGTTGCCCCCGCTTGTTTCAAAAATCAGTTTCCCTTCGACAGTTTTTTCGCTTGTGCGTAGGGAATTGGTGAAGACCGTCATGGGCAGTGGTGCATCTTGAAATGTATTGAAACGGCTCCTGCTGCGGGGTTTGCCCTCGCCTATTGAAAGCCATGGAATCCCTTCGATGGAAACGCTGCCGTACAGGATTCTTCGGCCTTTGTTGCGAATTTTGACCGAACACTTGATATCTTTGCCCGGTTTCAAGGTGCCAAGATCGAGGGTTGGTGGGTCGACCTCCAAATCTGCGGGAGGGATGGGCTGAGAGGGAAGGCGCGCAAGGAATTGATCCAAGCCTTGCACCGGGTCGGGGTGTTTTGCTGATTCCGTAGCTACCATCGCGAGGTCTAAGCGCCCAATGCCACTAAAAAAAGTTCCAAATTCACCCTTTTTCAGCATGTCGAGCGATACGGTCCAGTCAGAAAGAATGGTGCTTGCAAGCTCGTTAAAATTACTGCAGATTTTTCCCGATGGGTAGCGAATGGGTTTGGGAAAGTCCATTTGTACGCCTGCCGAAGCGTGACTTCTTCCGCCAAGCCCTATGCCATCAAAATAACAGAATGAAGCTTCCTCTGGATTTACTCTAGAGCAGCGTGAACAAGTTTGAACCATTGCCTAATAGTAAAGGCAAATGAAATGGATTGCAACCAGTTGAAAAGGGTATTTTTCAACCTGGAAGATTATTTCGCAGGCATGGTTTTGTTGATTTCTTCAAGGACCGCTTTAAGGGCAGCAACATCGGTCTTGGCAGTGGTTTCGAAATTGCGAGTTGCCCCATTTTGCGTTGGGTCTTTAACTGCACAATAAAACTTCCAATCACCGGTTTGCGGGCTGTAATCCAGCCTTTGCCAAGCTAAGCCACGGGTGGATAGCTGTTGCATTAAAGCGCGAAACTCTTCCGCAGAGCCAAATTGGGAATTCGTTGCTCCTACCCCAGCGTTGGCAGTGGCGCCAACCGGAGTAACATTCGATCTTGTGGGGTCTAGGTTCGAGAAATTTCCAGTAGCCAAGGCCGCTGGACTAGTGGAAGAAGAAGGCGAGGGCAAATTAGGAACATTATTGTTGTTAGGATTATTAAAATTGCCCGCAAGTGCCGTATTTTGCGCAGGTAACCGATTTAATGGGATGCCTCCGCCCAGTAAGGGATCCTTATCAGAGGTAGGCGAGCCAAAGTTAAGCAGCGAGGGAGCTTGTGGCGTTACTGCATTCGGGGGTGGAGCAGCACTATTATTTCCTGGCAGTGGGCTGAAAAATTTATCAAGCGAGCTACTACTTCCAGAATTACTACCAGTATTTTGGCATCCACCGGTAAAACCAACCATCAATCCAAGGGCTATTAGATTAACCCATTGGCTTTTTATGCGTATCATTTTTGCTGTGTTTTTAGATGTCATGGAAGGCTCCTTACTCCTTGACTCCCGCTCTATAGCAACTATTCTGCCTAATATCACTGCTTTTTCAGATTTTGTCACTATCCTGTACTTAAGTGGGTGGGAATAACAAACCTTAGGAACTCTTGCAATGCCAGCTTTTAAAATTGCGGTTATCGGTGGTGATGGTATCGGCCCTGAAGTAATTGATCAGGCAGTTCGTGTTTTGGAGGTTGTAACCAAAAAGG
>JAPLNF010000163.1 GCA_026692965.1 Planctomycetota bacterium | reverse complement strand
CTGATCTGAATTGAACTGGCTTGATTATTTACAACTAGAAAAAACAGGACCACCAAAATCATGTACTGCTTAAACATGGCATCACCCCTGCAACAGAAAATTAACATGCTAATTATGATCGCATAAAACCAAACATGCGTCCATATTTTGCATCTTGATTACTTTGCCCTTTCTAAGGGCAATAAAAAACCCCCAGGGATTAGCTGGGGGTCTTTGGTTTAAATTCAAATTATGCAAGCAATTTATCGACAACGGTTCCTTCGCGGAACAACTGGATTGGCCTGCCTGTCGAAGAATTAAGCTCGGTCTTAGGATCAATTCCAAGGTTAGCAAAAATCGTCGATGAAACATCATCAGGAAGGCAAGGATCCGTTGCAGCAGCCATGCCTTGGCCATCGGTGGTTCCATGAGCATAACCGCGCTTGAACCCGCCACCAGCAAGAACCACAGCCATGGATCTGGCCCAGTGATCACGACCAACATTTTTGTTAACCTTAGGGGTACGGCCGAATTCGCCCGCACAATATACCATGGTTCGGTCCAGCATTCCGCGATCAGAAAGATCGGAAATAAGCGCTGATAGAGTGTTATCCAAGGTGGGTTGCAACTTCTTCGAATGAGATTCGAAGGTTTTGCTATGGGTATCCCAACCACCAATGCTAATGGTTACAAAGCGAACGCCAGATTCGACAAGTCGCCTTGCAGCAAGTGCGCTTTGGCCAAAGTTATCAGCACCATAGCGAGCCCTAGTTTCAGGTTTTTCCTGAGTCAGATCAAAAGCCTTGCGGGTTTTGTCAGAGCGAAGGATATCAAGAGCTTGTTGATGGAACGCATCAAAGCCTTGGATAAGGTCTGCTTTTTTATCCACTTCGCGGAAGGTTGAATCAAATCCAGCGAGCAATTTGTCGCGGTTGTTCAATTCTTCCAAGGTGAAGTCGGTAGGAAGTTGTATTCCACGAACCTTAAGCGTTGCTTTACCTTTGCCATCGCCACCAGCGTTACCTTCAACAAGGAAAGGATTATAGGCGGTGCCGAGATAGCCAGAGGAACCTGCGGTACCACCGCGGATATCCGAAAACGAAACATAGGAAGGTACGCCTTCTTCACCCTTGGCAAGTTTACTTACCAGCGAACCCATTGAAGGGTATTGAAGCGCTGGGGTTGGCTTGTTTCCGGTAGTCATGAACACCGTTGCAGGGCCATGGGAAGGGATGGAGTGATAAATGGAGCGAACGATAGTGGTTTTATCCGCGACTTTCGCCATCTTAGGCAAATGTTCGCTGATTTGAATTCCCGCAGCAGAGGTATTGATTGGCTTAAATTCGCCACGGATGCCTTCGGGCGCATCAGGCTTAAGATCCCACATATCAATGGTAGCAGGTCCACCAGCGAGCCAGACCATGATAATGGAATCAGCTTTTTTGGAAGATTGAACGCCATTTCTTTTAGCAGCGGATTGGGCTTCTAGTTTTAAGATTTCAGGAAGGCTAAGGCCAAGAAGTCCTGCGCCTGCGCCAATTCTTAAGAAGTTACGGCGATTAAACCCTTCGCAATCCGAAGCAAAATTAGCAGCCATGATAAATCCTTTGGTGCCCTTAAGTTTCATTCTGCCTATAGTTCCAGGGCAAGCTTGGAACTCTGCTTGTGATTAGCAAGTAGACAAAATCTTAATGATTAAAAATAAACTCCTTGGTATTCAACAACGCCCAGAGGGTGTCGACAAACGCCGTTTTTCTATCTGCACTTTTCGTACGGTATTCTTCAAAGTGTTTCTTTTCGCGATCGTTCGGCAACCTACTTAAAGTTGAAAGAAACATTTCTTCGAGTGCTTTTTGGTCATCAGAGTTTTCTGCAAGTATTTTCTTGATCATGTTGCCTTGCGATTCAACCTTGATTTGCAAGTTAGTATCAGCCATCAGGTATAATTTTTGGGGTAGTGCTGGTTCCATGGATCTTTCGCAATCGCAAGCTGCGGTACGAGGTGGGCGCCCAAAAATCCGGAAAGCATAACTAATGCTAGAGTTAACCCTGCTAGCTCCAACTTCAATAGCTCTGGCATTCTTAGGAGCTTCCGCACCAAAGTTTTCTACCATACCTGTTGCTGCACAAAGTACATCCACTACCACTTCCGCCATCATTGGACGAATAAAGCAGTGGGAGAAGTTGTTGTCATCAAACTGATTGGTTTCGTTAGGCACATAGGTTAAGTTGTAAACTCGGGACAAAAGAATTGTTTTTTCGAGCTTACGGATATCAAAGCCACTGTCGATAAAATCTTTGGCTAAAGCGTCAAGCAAAGCTGGATTTGAAGGAGGGTTGGCGATTGAAAAATCATCGAGCGGATCCACAATACCGACGCCAAAGTAATGACCCCAAACACGATTGACAAAGCTTCGTGCAAAGTAAGGGTTATCAGGAGTTTTTAACCATTCAAACAACTTCCTGCGGGCATCAACGCCTGCTTCCATTTTAATTTCAGGGCCGCCCAAAGCCTTGGGCACCAGCGGAAGATTCGTTTCAGGATGGGTTAGGCCCTTGGCGCCGCCCTTACCTGCTACCACAGAAGTTAAATAAACCTCTTTGACGACACTAATATTATTGTTGTTTGTTCCTGTTGCGTTCTTCTTGCGTTCTGCATTTTCAGCATCAATCACTTTTTTAGCTTCGGGGGAAGCGCCATAGGCCAACTGTGTGAATACATTTGCATAGGAACGATAATCGGCTTGGGTCCAACGATCAAAGGGGTGTTTATGGCATTGGGCACATTCCAGACGAACGCCCATGAATGCTGCAGCCGTTTTTTCGCCCCACTGGTCTAAAGTTACAGCGCCTTGTTTGCGCCAGAACAAATCCAATGTGGGTTTTTCTGAATAGGATTCAACAAATCCTTTGGTCAATTCTTCATCGAGTTTATTAACTTTAACTACATAATCTTCGGGCGATTCGCCATCCCTGCTGGTTGCACAAAGTACACCTTCGACAATTTTGTCGTAGGTCATGTTTTCAGCAACGCGCTTCCTCAACCAATCATGCCACATTTGGCTTTTTTTGACCCTAAGGTTCTGGGGGTTTTCGATTGCATCGGTATTGTTACCAGTGATATCGCTAAGTTTCGTCGCCCACAAAGCTGCATGCATTGGGTGCTTCAAAAGTTCATCGATTTTTTTGGTTCGTTTGTTGGTATCTTTATCCGCAACAAATGTACGAATATCATTCGGGCTGGGCAACGTGCCTATCACATCAATCGTGATTCTGCGCAAAAACTCTGCATCGCCTGATAGCCCGCTAGGTTCGATATTAAGCCTCTTTAGCTTCGAAAAAACAAGTTTATCGATGTAATTAACTTCAGGCACACTCGGGTACTTATAACCAGGCTTTACATCCAGGGGAACCATAGCGCGCACTGGAAATACCGTGCCTCGATAAGCAACAATAATAGAAGTGTCTCCTGCGCGATTGCTGGTAACTAAGCCAGAGGAACTTACTTCAGCAACGCCATCGTCCAAGGTTCGAAATTCGCTAAGGGCAGTGATATTTTCACTGGTACCATCTGCAAAGGATACCATCACCTTAAGATTGATCTTTTCGCCTGGTTTATTGAAGGGGATTTCTTTGGGGGTGACATCAAGGGATTTGATCTCGCCACTACCTGTGGTCAGCGGGGCCCCTTGAACGATCCAATCCTTGATCAACTTGTGTTGCCAAGAACCTGCAGAAAACTTTCTGCCACCTGCGTGCTCGGTTAAGCCCATGGCTTTCAAAAGCAAAAGACTATTATCGGGGTTATTTAAATCGATACGCCTGCCATTCATTTCCCTGCTTACGGAAACACCATCTTTTTCAGCTTCATAACCAAAAAGAGAAAGCCTAAAACCATTTTTACCTTGAAAGGAACCATGGCAGGAACCAAGGTTGCACCCAGATCGACCAAAGAGCCCAACGATATGTTTTTCGAAGTCGACTGTTTTAATTACGGTGCCATCAGGAAGTTGAACTTCAGCACGGGCGGTGTCATGCAAGCCAAACAGCACAACCACGCAAACAGCTAAGACCTGTTTCCATTGGTAGCACGATTTCATGATGACTCTTCCTAATTAATATTAAATCCAAAAGGCAGGAATTCAATCAAGGCTGGCATGAAGATTAACTATTAATTAAACAGTGTTGATAACTAAAAGTATCGGTATTTTTAATATAACACAACAAAATAATTAAGATCCGATGGATTTATTAGGATCTACACAGTGAGAATTGGCAGGTTGTTCGGAGGAAGGGCAATGGTACTGCATGAAAAAAGCCCCCCAATGTTAATATGGGAGGCTTTTAATACTTATTACGACAACCCGAGACTAATCACGGCTGCTGAAAGCCATGAGGATTCTCAAGATATAGAAGAACAAAGTTGCGACTGAGGAAAACAACATCAATGCAGCTGCAACATGCTTGTTCGTAGGGAAATTCAACATGACCTGCGAGGTTTCATAAAGAATGTATGCGCTCATGAATCCTACCATTGCGAAAGAAAAGATAAGCCCTAATGAAAAACCAAAGATCATCGAACAAATGATCAGACCAAAAATCAGCATGCTTCCCACTGAAAGGGCAGGAGCCAGAAAAGAGTAATCCTTACCGGTTACAAACACGGAAATAGTCAGGCCTGCAAAAACGCAAAGCGTAAGAGCGCCTGCTGCGGGAATCAGGTTAGGATCACTCATATAGTTTTTAGCGACGTAAAGAATCGGCACGAAAATCAAACTTTCCGCAACTACATACAGCCCCAGGCCCACGTATTGCAAGGCAGCGGAAGAATCTGATTGAGCTAACATTTGGGCAACATAACTTGCACCCCAGAACGCAAGCATCACGATTAAGATCGACCAAGATGACCCACCAAAAACCGCAATGATCTGCTTTTCGGTGATGGTTTGAAGAAGCACGGTTTCGAGCGCAACAAACGCCAGTATCGCACCAGCTAAGTGAGCGTATGTTTTTTTAATAAAGGTGAGCCTAGCAGAGCCTGCGTAAGTCATTTCCTGCATACTAGAATCATAGTTCATTGTATTTTCCTTTAACTTTGGGGCTAATCTCCACATCATTATTTTAACAGAACCTGGAGCTAAAAATCCAGCTTTTCCTAAAAAGATAGCAAAATCAATTGTGAAAGTTGTTAATAGAAGAAGGTGCTTTAGGGGCTACTTCTGGGATATGGGAGAAATCGGTTTTTCTTCAATCGGTTTTTGATCTAAAGGTGGGGCTTCACCCAACCAATTTTTCACCTTCGGAATCTTGCAAGCTTCCTGATCCTTACAGCACAAAGGGTTAGGCCCTTTAGCAATGGGGGATTTATCTTTCCAGAAATCCTTGGCAGGGATGAACACCCGGTCCCCAGGCGCAAGCTGATAATTGGTGGTGGTATCGCCCAATTGCACAATTTCTTTGAAACATACTGGAAGTACGATCCGACAGCTACCCGGAGGGGTCGGCCTTGCAACCACGATATTTGTCCGAGAAGCTTTATCGTTCAAACCGCCTGCCTGTAAGATTGCATCAAGAACCGTTTCACGACCCGTAAGAGGGAAAGTTCCTGGAGCATTCACTTCGCCTACCACATAAAAAACTTTGCTTTGTCTATTTACCAACCTAATGGTGATGGGGCCTGCATCCTTAACAACGGAACTTATTTGCGCCTTAACCATCGATTCGATTTCATCAAGGGTTCTTCCAGCAACCGGCAGACGACCATATTTCCCTAAACTTATAGTCCCATCCTGCAATACAGGCTGATCCCCTGGAAGTCTGATTGGTGAATCAAGGTCCGCAGGTTGGACCAGCAAAACATCACCTGGTTCCGCGGTAAGAGAAGAAGTTAAACCTTTATCTAGTTCTCTGGGGACTTGTGGAATTTCGGTCACAGTGTTTTTCATGTTACGGGCAGAATCAAGCAAAGTGTTTCCATCTTGGCAAACAGAAAAGATCGACATGGGGCTTTGGCAACCACTTACGGGCGCCAGCATCCCAATGATCCAAATCAGTTTAAAGATTAAACCCTGTTTGATTTTCATGCCTGTTCGACTTATTTCTTCCAATTTAACAACAAAACCCCCACATGAAGGGCGGTTTACCAGATATAAAATTGCTTGCAAGAGGAGAAGTACTGAAATAATTACTGACCGGCTGGTGTGAGCCTTCCAAAGAAAAAGCGCAGGGATTCTTCTGTAAGTAATGTAAGTGGCACGCTCTTAACAATGGGGTTCTTATAATTCCCTGTGATTTTATAATGCAAAATACCTGCTGCGAGGGCGCCTGTCGCTTGGGAAATAACTTCAAGGGGGACTGCGCCAATAGCTGGCATTTTTAACCCCAAGTTTCGCATCCCCTCGGGAAGTACAGAAAGGCTGCCCGTTCTTGCGGTAGCTTCAAGATCCATCTGCCCTTGGGAAGAAATATTTCCTTCGATCAAAACCATAACCAAAGCATTGGAAAGGGCAAGCCTTTGAATACGAATGATGCCCCGATCCATACGGGCTTTTAATTCGCCCTTATCAAAAAAAGTCCCGGTCGCAGCAACAGGCAGGAAAGGAACCAAATCCCTCACGATAGGAATACCCTGCGCCCTACTATGGGTAAGAGTACCTTCGAGGTTGGCAGTAATATTATCCAAAGATTTAACATCCCTACCTGCAAAAACGAGTTTCCCCTGCACCGTTCCCGACCCGGGCGATCTGGTATCACTAAACTGCGCCTGTAGCGCCTTCATCTCCAGCGACTGAAAGCGGAGATTTCCTGAAAGGGCATTACCCACGCCCCAGCGGTATTCGGTTGCGCCATACACCTTCCCACCCGCAACGTATCCGGAAATGTCACGCATGACAAAATTCCCCACCCCTCTCGAAGGAGCAACAGAGTAATCGTAAGGCGACCTCCAATCCCCGAAATCTGCCCCATAAAACTTCAACCCGATTGCAAACGCTTCGCCATTCGCAGTTATTTCCCTTCCGAGTTTCCCGCTGAATCTTGTATCCAACTTCCCGGAGGGTTTCAGGTTTGCCATCCAGGGAGCAAACAATTTTCCCATCTCTGCGTGGTTAAGCGTGCCTTTATAAAAACTGCTTTCCATGTTTTCCAAGTTAAGTACTGCTATGCCGCGCAATTGACCATCGGCCAGATTTCCTGCGATATCCTTGATGGTAATCCCGTTCTTTTCCACCACCACATTCCCCTGCAATAAATCACTCAGTAAATAATTCGAATGGCTGACTCTGTTTAGTACGAGTTTCCCATTTGCGGAAAGCTGAAGATTGTCGACATTCATTTCGTAGGGCAAATCTAAATTGCAAACCGCATCCAGTCTTTTCAGTTGATCATTTGCATCCATTGCAACAAGTAATTGGCGCATTTTGATACCATTAATATTCAAGTTCCCGGTCATTTTCGCCTTGGAGCCCGAACTAAGATTAAAGTCTAATTTCCCATGGCCTTCTGCGAATTCAGTATTCACATTCCCCTGCAGGGAACCACGTTTCCAGTTGATAAAGGCTTTGGTCTGCCTTAATGGGATTCCTAAAATTTCATACCCAGAGGAGTTAAGATCTGCAGCAAAAAGAACTTCTCTCTCGCCATTATTATCTTGGGCAGAGAAGTTGGTTTGGATGATTCCGCCTAACTTTCCTTTAATGGGGAGTTCTTTTTCCGTAGCAGTTCGGACTAATAAACCTGCATCAATATCTTGGATGTTAAATTTGATATTTCCAGTACTAAGAGAGGCGAGAGGTATTTCAGCATCCGCGCTCCACCTTCCGCCCATGATATTTCCGCCCGCATCATTAAACACAAGCTTGTTAGGATCAATCCGCCATTCAATATGATTTTTTTCGAGCAGAAACCGACCCAGAGTTAACTTGTCGAAAATAAGTTTCCCGGAAGATTTCCAATCGAATGGTGAAAAAGTACCCGAAGCAATGGCCTCAATCTCGCCCAAGCCATTGGGATCAAAAAAAAACTTTTCCTTGCTGAACAGAAGGTATGCATTACTAGAGTCCAAGGATTTAACATTAAGCTTGCACTGAAAGGGCATGGAATGATTTAGGTGAAGAGTGGCTTGGCCCAAAAGTTTCCCAACCTGACAAGAGGTAACCAAGTCGGAGGCTTCCAACCTGCCTTGAAAAAGATTGAGCCTTCCCTCAATTGTGGGAAATAACAACTCCCTGAAAGAAAAATTATCAATCCGAAACAGGGAACCAGCCTCCCAAGCCGAAAGATCAAGCACTTTTGCAACAGAAGTTTTAGCATCCAAGCCAAAGGAAATTGTGCTGGAAGTTTGTTTACCAAGTTCAGGCATCCAGATCGAAAAAAGCCCCATCGGTACAGAGGACGCCTGCGACCGCAGGTGGACTATTCCCTTTTTCCGTATATCTAATCTGCCCGCTGCGATGATTTCACCTGGTGCAATTTTCCCCTTGGAAGAATCCCCTTTCGCCCCGAGCTTTGCTACCAATTCCGAAAGTACAATCTCGCCATTTTGCATCTGGGCATCCGCTTGAAAATCTGAAACAGGAATGCCAGACAGCAGAAGGTTTTTAAACTCGACACGGGCCTGCCCAAGATAAGATTCATAATCATGAACTTTTTCGAACGGGAAGCCAACTTGCAAATCAAGTTTTAATTTGCCTGCTACTCCATCAGGGGCTTTGGCGCCGAGCATTGCAAAAAGATCCCGAGCGGGAATATCTTCAAAATGTACTTCAGTCTGAAAGAAAAGAGAGTTGTTGCTTTGAAGTTTGAGTGGGAGCTTTTCGGTTTTAGGAACCGCAGGCAAAAGCCCGGGGTTGGCAGGCAAAGGCGCAAGCTTGAACCCCGCACCATCCGATTTAAGCTCCAACGGAATAGGCTTTGCAGAAAACCCTAGCAGCTTGGCCTGCTCGATCAATCCACGGCCCGAACCTGAAGTTTGCATCCCCTTTACAGGGTCGTGCAGAAATTTTAACTTGGCCCAACCCGCAACCACACCCTGCACAAACGAACTACCTTTTTTATCCTTTAAGCCCCAGGCATCGGGCAAATCTTGTATCCGCATCTCTTTGATTTTTAGATCATAATCCATCTGATAATTATCGGTGCGAAAGTCTAATTCCGCCTTGATCAGTTCGATGATACCATTGGCAGCACGACCCTGAACTTCGCGGATTTTTACCAAACCATTATCGATATCAACTTTCCCTTGGGCATCGACAGCATCCAAGTTGATGATCGGAATATTTACCGAAGTTTTTTTAGGCTCGAGCCCAATTTTGTAATCAACGCTATCTTTCTTCCCGTCAAAAAATAAATCCATCATCACCGAGGTCAACCCACTTAATTTCACATGTTCCCATGTAGCCTTCGGCACAAAAGGAAGGCTTTCCAGTAAGTTCCTCGATAACGAAACCTCCAGCGTGTTCAGATTTAGTTCGGAGTCGCCATCGCCTGGTTCTACTCTGGCACGAAGGTTCCAGCTCCCCCAGATTTCGTCCTGCAATGTTGCGACAAATATCAGATCCTTCTTTTCATCACGCCATGCTTCCCCTTCAATTCCCTTGATGATCAAAGGGGGTCTGCCATCCTGCTTAAGACAGAAGTCTGCATTTTTCAAAAAGAGT
>JAPLNF010000162.1 GCA_026692965.1 Planctomycetota bacterium | reverse complement strand
GGCATTAAAATCAAATTCCAAGGTTGTTCTTTTTGGTGTCATCACAAAATCAACACTTGAACTCGATGGGACCGGCAAAACTGAAATCGCAGTTCAAAAAAGCTTCGTTTTACCGTCTGATTTCCAGCTTCAGCCTTCTATTTCCATCAAGCAATATCTGCCTTTTGATGCCAATGCTTACAGTGGGATTTTGTTGTTTGCGGATAACTCTAAAGGGCAGCTCGATGTGTTTCGTGGTGTTTCTATACCATCAAAAGAAGTGTCTAATTATGCAGCAGGAGCACTAGGGGCGACAACTTTAAAGGGCCCTGCTCTACTTGATTTTTACCTTCCTTTTTTGCAATCACCTTCCAGAGAAATAGCCTCTGATGCCTTTTTAGAATTCGCAAAAGCTTCTGATTCTACACTTGTTGAGTTTTCAAAAAAAATGAATCCCGCTCTTTTAAAAAGTTGGATTCTCGACACCAAGGTGCCTGAGGAGCGATTAGGCTTGTATGCTTTTCTTTTAGGCGGTTGCGGTCGCGATGCAGATATTAGTTTTTTGCTTGAGATGCTTAAGTTGCAGGATTCTAGAGCGCAGGCAACTTTTGATGGTGCAATGGTCGCCTTGATACGATTGCATCCCGACAAGGGTTGGAAAGCACTTGATGGCTTTTTAAAGGCTGATGATACGCCATTGCAAACCAGACTTTCATGTATTCGGTCCATCAAAGTTGCGGCTGAAATCATGCAAGACAAATCAGACAAGGCTGAAATTTTCAAAGCATTAAATATTGCATTGAAACAAGGGGGACTTGCGGATCTTGCAATTGAAGAACTACGAAAAATGAAGTACTGGGGATTTACCCAAGAGATACTAAATATTTATGGAACCAAAGGGTACACTGCACCTGTAATGAAGCGGGCATTTCTTCGCTATGCACTGACCGCGCCTAAGGATCCAGTGATTGAAAAGTTTTTGGCTCAACTCGAAACTAAAGATTCCCAGATGATTCTTGAGGTAAAAGAATCTCTGGGATTGGTTCCATTAAAGCCCTGATCATAGGATTTATTTCAACTTAAGTTCTAAAACCGTAGCACTATAAATATCAAGCCTACCCTGCCCCCCTGCCCTGTCCGAAGCAAAATATAACCTTAAGCCATCCCTGCTTAGCGAAGGCGATTTTGTGCCAATTTTACCTGTTGGATCTTTAAGATTAGAAACAGCAATTGGTTTTGACCAACCACCGCTTATGGTTTTGGTGCAAGAGAAAATTTCCGAGCGTCCATCATCGGAAATTCCTTCAAGGAACATAAGGTTTCCTAGTGGGGTTATAGTAGCGTGGTGAAATCCTATCGGGAGATCCTTAAGTGGTTCTGGGGCATCAAAGTTGCCTTCGGTTCCACTGCCTTTGACACGCTTTGCAATCATTTGTTGCCATCCCTCTTTAGTTTTTCTACTGAAGTAAAGGGTAGATTGATCTTTGGTAAGCCAAGGGTGCATTTCATCAGCTTCAGTATCTAGAGCAAGGAGAGGTTTGCCTGGGTTGAAGGCACGGTCTTCCATGTCTTTACCTGGTTGATCCCTAAAGGATCGGAATAAATCGAAGTTGTTGTTTAGCTTGTCTTTTTTTGTAGCGTAGATGATGGTTTGCGGGAATTTACCTTCTTCAGTAAGAAAGCAGCTACGATCATCAGACTCGGTTTCTACATAAGCTCCGATAGTTTCAGGGGTTCCCCACTTGTTGGTTTTTTTTAAGAACTTGGAGTAGTAAATAGAGTACTTACCTTTTTCGTTCTTGCGGGAGAAATAAAACCGTGGAGGATAAATCGTGCTCAATGAAGGCACTAAAAGGGGGTCGTCTTCATCCATTTCAGTGTTGATTGGCATTGGCGTCAACTTCAGTGGAGCATCCGCACCTTTGGCGTTTATGGGTGTGAAGATTGCACCAAAAAACAAAATGATACTTATTAAACTATTTAAGCGAATCATCCAAAAGCCTCCAGAAATCAGGACATAGAATCAAAAATAATGCTTAATCAGGCCAGCAAAGGTGGTATCCCTTGGTATTAACTTGAATACGGTAGAGCGAAACCCCAGCGGTAATATAGAGAATATTTCGGTCCTTGCCTCCGAAAATGCAATTCGATGAGGTTTCTGGGGTGTTCACAAAATCGATAATTTTGCCGGCTGGGTTGAATACATAAATCCCAGTTTCATTTCCTGTGCCTGCAGTAGCAAAAATATTTCCTTTTTCATCCACACACATTCCATCGATACCCCGGGATTTTCCAAAATCATGAAGGACTTTTTTTGTGTCAAGTGTGCCATCCTCTGCAATATTGAAGCACACTAATTGTTTGTTTCCTTGGGGATCGTTCTCTGCGATGTAGATAGTTTTTCCATCGGGGGAAATAACGATGCCGTTGGGTTTCTTGCATTCTTTGGTTGCGATAGATACTTTTCCTGTGCTAGAGATCATGAATACGCTTTCGTGATCAAGTTCGCGTGGTTCTTTGCCCACATAGCGCGGGTCGGTAAAGTAGATGCGGTTTTTTGAATCGATTACGAGATCGTTGGGGCTGTTGAATTTTTTACCTTCAAAGTTGTCCGCAATGATGGTGATCTTTCCATCTTTTTCAGTTTTTGTGATTCTTCGATTCCCTCCGGTGTTTGCACCTTCAGCAGCAACAAGCCTGCCCATGGAATCAAAATCTAGTCCGTTTGATCTTCCACCTGGATTGCGAAATTCGGTGGTTACCTTGGTTGCAGGATCAAACTTCATGATTCTATTTCCGATATCAGAGAAGTAAACGCAGTGATCTTTTCCATAAGCTGGGCCTTCGGTGAATTCCCCGCCTGTCCAGACTTTCTCCACCTTCGTGTTTGCTGAAAACATCACCCCTGATGAAAGCGTTTTATCCTGAGCGAAACCTAAAGAGGTAATTAGGAATATAAGCAATGATGCAAGTTGACGCATGAAGGACCTCGGTTCGAAGAGAATTCAATTGTTTAGTATTCTGTCTGAATATTATTTAAACAGAAAACATGAAAGTGATCATTAAAAAATGATGAATGTGTAGAGTATATCTCATAAAGACAGTAATTGCTTTGATGCTTCGACAATTTTCTCGATGGAAGACATAGCGCCAACCCCAAGGTCGCCACACGCCAGAAGCTTTTCTTCGGGCTGTAGAACCCTTAGGTTTTTAGCAGAGAGATTAATAATTTCGCAGGCATGATCCGGATTACTGGGAGCAAGGTTTAGCAAGCCATTTTCTTCTGCAATGAGTGCCAAATGCCTTGCGGTTGCAGGCTTTTGCCACATCAGTGTGTTCATTGCGGGTGCCAAAATTACGGGTGTTGTAATGTCGCGGGCCCGCCAGATGGAAGTTAGGCAATTATCTGCCAACCCTAGTGCCATTTTTCCAAGAGTGTTGGCATCTAAAGGCGCAATGATGAATAGCCCTGCCCATTTTCTTAGTTCGATATGCAATACATTGTCTTCCCTAGAATAAGCTAAATTTGGCCATTCGCTGGTATCGGTAAAAACAGAATCTCTTCCGCAAATTGCTTCAAGCTTTGCAGGTGAAACAAAATACTTTGCATGGTTTGTCATTACGATTTTGAGTTCATGTTTTTCATTGGTCAACCGGGTTGCAAGTTCCTCCATTTTGATTGCTGCAACAGAGCCTGTGACGCCCAGAAGGATTTTTGCCATTAGTGTGCTTCCCAAATTTTCTCGATCGCATCGATAAGGCTTGTGGGTAGATCTTCCCGAGTAACGCATTGGTATTTGGAATTAATTGGGCCGATCCATGCTTTGATTGCTGCGTCCTCTACCCGGTTTGCAACCACCAGGTTGGCGTTGGAATTGGCCCTTGATTGCTCAGCAACTTGAAGTAGTTTTTGGTCATCAATATTTGATTCGAGTTTAAATTTCACCAGGATGCCTTTGAAATTCCAGATAGTTCTGAATTGGTCGATCAGTTTAGGCAAAGGTTTTAGCTTTAGCCATAATTCCTGATGAGACCCTGATAACTTTTCATTGCCCGATGTTGCAATTGGAGTATTGAAATCAGGCTTCTGGAATATACCCGCACAACTATAATCGCTTACTGCTGCGGTCATGATGATCGCATCGTAAATATTTTTGGACGTTTCTTTTTCAAGTAGAAAAAGTAGATCATCAAAGCTATCAAACAGAATTGATTCAATGTTTTGTTGGTTAGTTGTCAGGTTTGGGTTACTTGTTAACAGGCAGACCTGATGGCCTCGTTTAGCTGCTTCAAGTGCAAGGGTGTGGCCTGTAACCCCTTTGGCTAAGTTGGTAATTTTGCGTGCAGTATCAATAGCAACAGAGGTTGCACCAGCGGTGATAAGGAATCGAGGCATAATGCAAAGGTACCCTTCTTGGATCCTGCGATATGCAATATTTTACAGAATTAAGGCAATATTGGCCTATGGAATTAAGAACCAGCGGGGATGCGCACTTTTTCCGCAGAGGGCAGATTTAGTTTCATGATGTGGTTTTGTAGTTCGGATTCCGGAAGTTGGATGACTTCAATCAGTTTTTCGCGCAGGCTTCCCGGGCTAGGGTTTTCCCTAAGGGTTTGCATGAAAGCTAGCAGCACTTTTTTATTTTCTGGAGTTGAATGCAAAAAGTAATGTACCCAAGCCCAAGACTCGCGATACTCCGCACGATTCATTTTTCCCACTTCGTCCATGAGTTCAAGCCTGATTAAATCGGGTCTAAAATCATTGTTAAGATCTTTTCTTAAATGTTCAACATGCTGGCGGTTGATCCCTTTTTTGTCCGGGGATAATTCATAATATTCCGCAAGGCCTTCGTCGAGCCATAATGGGACATCTTTTAAAACGCTATGGAGAAGAGCATGGGTGAGTTCATGCCTTAAATCCTGTTGAACGCGTTCTCCCCAATAGGTGTAAATAAGTAGGTCTTCAGATCTGCCAACGCCCCGGGTCTGGGCGACAAAGAAGGCCCTTCGCGACGGGAGTTTCGGGTATTTTGAAACCATGAACTTGTCGTACTTTTCTCGATCTTCGAATAGATAAACTTGAATCATGGTTGAGGATTCAGGTAGTTTTAAATCGCTATAAACTTGATCCCTAAGCTTGGCGAGTTCATCAAAAAGAGGAAGATCTTTTTGGATTTCAAAGTCGCTGAGAAATACATAGGGAGCAACGCGGATTAGGAATTTTCCCGGCAAAATTGGAGAGGCCAATTGGTTTGCCTCACCGTTTTCTTTTCCCACTGGTTGATTGGGATTGAAATTAAAGGTGGAGCAACCACTAGAAATTACGATCAACATCAGGAGTAGGCTAAACAACCTTGCAAAAATCAACTTTTTGAGCCCTTTTCTCAAAAGAAAATCTCTCTCAACGGGCAGGAAGCATAAGCAGGAATTGAGTTTAACGCAAGGCTAGTCGGTGGGCAAAAGTTAGGCAAGTGGTCTGCCTGAACGCTGATTTTTAGCTATCTTTAAGCCTGTGAGTATGCCTATTTTGTGCCACCATGTTTTCCATGCAAAAGGCCCTTCAGTTCCCCATCTTAAGTATTGCCTTAAAAAGCGCAACTTCTCTGTATTGCTGATTTGCTTTGAATTAACAAAGCTCGAGTTTAATCGGGCTAGGTTTTGCGCTTTCCTTTCATCAGAAAGGTGAGTGTGAGTGCGTACACCGACTAGATCAACCAGCCAAATTTTAACATCGCCCCCATTTTCAGAAACCATGAGATTGGGAGATTTTAAGTCGCGATGCGAAACCGAAAGATCATGCATTTTTCGTATCAAATGTGCAACTTTGTTTACAAGTGTTTGTAGCGATTCAGTTTTTGTGGGTTCATCAAGTTGATCGATTTTTAAAAGATACTTGGGGAGATCCATTGCATCTGGTATTTCTTCGGTGATTATCACCCCGTCCACCTTTAAACCAACAGAATGCGTGTGCCACATTGCAAGAGGCCTAGGTGTTGGCAATTGTCTAATGATCATCGCATTGCCCATGGTCCAAGATCTTGAAGTGCCATCAGGTCTGAAAATAGAAAGAAGTGGATCTAGCATTTTGGTTGCGAATATTTTTTTGTAGATGATCTTTCTTTCGATTGCGCCATCTTTGATCGTAAAGGCAATCACTTCAGAGCTTTTGGATTTTTTGAGGATTTTTAAGTGTTGGGTATTCCCAGAGTTGGTTTGAAGATTGACAAGTTCGGTTAAGCAAGCTTTTCCCAAATCTGAGACATGATGGCCTTTAATTGTGTTCTGCTTGAACTTTTTAAATCTGCGGTTATTACCCATGCA
Source organism: Planctomycetota bacterium (assembly GCA_026692965.1). Lineage (GTDB taxonomy): Bacteria > Planctomycetota > Planctomycetia > Gemmatales > Gemmataceae > UBA969. Next base: position 10,722 of record JAPLNF010000162.1, on the reverse strand, counting down.
GCGCAGGTCGAAACTGGACCAAAGTTTTAAGTTGGCGTTTGATTCCAACGCCTTCATGATGAAGACTTGTTTTTTTAGCCAGTATTTATCATGAAAAGCAAAGGCATTTGCCCCTTCAAATTCTGTTACTTCTTTAATGTAATAGTCCCAAAGGCGCATTCGATCCGCTAGGCTTGCATGCAATGCTGCCCATCTGTCAAGCATGGCAAGATTTTCTAACCTAATTTCCCAAGGCACTGCATTGCTATGAATTTTCACAGGGTGCAAATCTAACATAATGATTTTTGATGGTTTTTGTTTATTGGTTTCCACCATCAGATTGCCAGGGTGTAAATCAGTATGAACGACACCTTTCCGGTGCATTGCAGCAAGAAAAGTCGCAAGAGCTTTGGTTAATTGGTGCCTATGATCCCATGATTCTTCCCAGCTTTGGCAATGCAATGATTCCCAATAATCGTTTAGCGGTATCGCGTTTTCAAGAGTATGGGTGATGATGAAGCTATCGGGCAAAAAACCTGCTGATGTGCCAAAAGCTAGTGGCGCAATAGTAGGTATACCCAAAGATAATAAATTTAATGCAATAAGGAATTCGTTCTTCGCCTTAGTTGCGCGAAAGCATTCTCTGATAAAAGCCCTTGGTCCTGAGATGCGATTGTGTTTTAAATGGATATCAAAGCCGGGAAGTGAGATTTGGTAGACCGATCTGTGCACACCGCTTTTGATGGTCTTTACTAAATTTGCATCAAGCCATTGTGGGAAACGAAGCACCCCTTCACAAAACAATGTTTCCCTGACCTTTTTGGAATCTGCTACTTCCGGGGCAAGAATCCATTTCACTTGGGCAATTGCGTCAGCGGTTGAGTTCGTCATTACCCTACCCTGCCTGAAGTTTTTGCTGATCAAGATTATTCAATACAGCGATCCAGTGTTCTGCATTTGAATGTACGCTGTAGAGCGAGTCAACGATTTCTCGCCCCCGTCCGCCCATAAGTTTTTGCTGCTCTTGGTTTTTATAAATAAGCCCTATTGCATTCGACCAATCTTCGTAAGTGTTTGCAAGAAATCCGTTGTACCCATGCCTTATTATTTCGCTATGAACCCCAACAGGATTGGCAATTACGGGCAATCCTGCAGCCATGTATTGCAAAAGTTTCAGGCCGCACTTTCCTCGACTCCATCGGTCATCAGGCATGAAGCAGATTCCGAGATTTGCGTTTCGGATTTCTGTAGCCTCATTGCTTTCCTGCCATTGAACAGGAGTAACCTTGAGATGATCAAAGGTTGGAAAAGAATCGCAAATGATTTTAAGAGATAGGTTAGGAAAGTTTTTACCCAGCTTTTCAAGAATGGGGCGAATGATTTCAAGCGACTGTAGCGTACTTTTCGATCCTATCCAGACCATTTCGAGGGAATCGTTTAAGGTGGCAGAGGGCGCAAGTTGATATTTGGAAGTTTCAATTACTGTCGGAATGACAAAAACCTTTGAGGCGCTAGTATGTTCGGTAGCAGCGTCTGCCAAGAATCGATTGCCTGCAACCATAGCGTCTGTGGCTTTGGATATTGCGATAAATCTTGCAAGTTTAGAACGGTCGTCCATGCCCTTTTTTGAGTAGGAGTCGCGTAAGAAAATGGCATCATCGTAGTCGAATATCAAATGCTTGCAACTTCGCCTGATAAGCCATGTAAGCCATGCAGGGGGCAACTTGCGTTGTAATATCACGGTTTTGTTTTGAAGCTTTGCTGCAAGGCTTAATAAGCCGAACAAGGTTTTTGGCCATGCTAGATACCGCAATGAATAGCCTGATTTTGCGAAATGCTCTTTGTAGGCACTTAAGCGATAGCGAGTGCAGACATGCTCTTCAGATTCCACCAGTGCAACGATTTCCAAAAAGCCCTCCATGGCGATTGGGTATTAAAGTTTCCGCCTTTTCGACATTTCCCTACCGATGTCGCGCTTGGCTTCGTTTTTCTTTTGGGCCTGTCGCTTATCCTGAAGCTTCTTGCCCTTTCCTATCGCAATTTCAACCTTGGCTTTGCCTTCCTTGAAGTACATCTTGGTGGGGATTAAAGTTAAGCCACGCTGCTCGGATTTTTCTGCAAACTTCGCAATCTCGTTCTTGTGCAAAAGAAGTTTACGCGCACGCTTGGGTTCATGATTTAACTGGTTGGCCATCGTATATTCTGGGATGTCGCAACCGTAAAGCCAGATTTCGCCATTTAAAATTCGGGCGTAAGCGCCTTCCAAATTGGCCTGCCCAGTTCTCAAGCTTTTAACTTCGCTACCCTTCAGCATGATGCCACATTCCAAGCGCCCTTCCAATTCGTATTCGAACGACGCCTTGCGGTTTTGGCAGATGTTGATGTACTCGGGGCCTTCTGATTTCTTGCTGTCCGCCATGAAATTCCCAAAGCCCCTAATTTGAACCATTGCGAAAAAGTATTCTAACAAGCGTTTTCCTTTTTGGGAACGCTAGAATCTGGGAATATCAAGACTTTGAAGGTAGCTCGTAGGTTCTACCCCCAGTGGTTGTTGACTTCTGGTTGACGGAGAGTTGGTATAACTGTTCCCCTGTTTTTGTAGGGTATTTTCCGTTGATGCAGGCTTGGCAGAGTTGGGATTCATCAAGCCCTATGCTTCTAGAGATATCTTCATAGGGAAGATATCTTAAACTATCTGCACCAAGTTCTTTCGCCATGTCGTCTTGTATCTGGGTGCTGATAGGGTTGCCTTTTAAAAACCTTGGCGCGAACAATTCTTTTACGGTTGACATATCGATGCCATAAAAGCACGGGGCAATAATGGGTGGACACGCCACTCGAACATGAATCTCCTTGGCTTGACCGCGGGTTTTCATGTCTGCAAGCAGTACCTTCATGGTGGTGCTTCTTACAATGGTATCTTCAATTAGCAGTACTCTTTTTCCTGCGATGACTTCCTTTAAGGGCGTGTATTTAAGCTGAACTCTTTCAGCCCGGTTTTGCCCTTCGATGAAAGTACGACCCACATATCGATTGCGCATCAAACCTTCCACCGAAGGAAGGCCAAGTTCATGGGCCATTGCATCTGCAGCAGCCTTGCCTGTATCGGGTACAGGAACTATCACGGTATCCTTATCCAAAGGAACAATATTTAAAAGTCGCTCCTGTGCTGCAAGCCTTTGCCCTAGCGATGCCCGTGCAAGATAAACGCTGCGATCATCAAGATTGCTTGCAACATTGGCGAAGTAAATCCATTCGAAGAAACAATGGGTGGTTGTGCGCTTCGGGGCAAACCTTGCTTGCCGCATTTTTCCATCCTGAATTACAATCATTTCGCCAGGGGGAAGCGAGCGAACATCTTTAAACCCAAGGTTCAGCAACGCTACGCTTTCACTTGCCGCTGCAAACATTGGACCATCTTGCGCCACGCATAACGGCCTGAACCCGTTGGGGTCTCGCAGCACCACCATGTCGCCCATTGCGTTTAAAAACACGATATTGTAGGCACCATCAAACTTGCTGCAAAGCTTCGAGAAAACCTCTACAAGGTCGGGGGCTTTATCAACATGATTGCTTAATTCATGGCTGAGGTAATGCATGATTACCTCGGTGTCTGTATCGCGGGTGAGGTGATAATCGGTCTGACTTAAAAGTTCTTCGCGAAGTTGAGTGTAGTTGGCAAGTTGACCGTTGAAGGCAAAGCTAAACCATTTCCATCTGCAACCGTGATGTCTTTCGAAAGGCTGGGCGTAACTTTTATCGTTGGCGCCGCAGGTTGCATAACGAGTATGGCCAATCGCAGCCATGCCCGCATATTCTTTCATCAAGGCTTCGTATCGATCTTGATGGCTTAAACGAAAAGCCTCGATGACGGTTCCGATTTGTCTGTGGGTATCAAGTATTTTTTGCCTGCGAGGGTGGAAGGTGCTCATGCCTGCCGCCAACTGTCCGCGGTTTTGCAAATCCAGCAACATCCTAGGCATTAATCTGGAGACTTGATCAGGCCCTGCAAGAGGCACCAATTTTGAAGTCGGTAATTCTGGGAGATGATAGATGGCTGCTATGCCACACTCGTGTTGAAGTTCGTCCATAGAATTCTTTAGGCCTGCTTGCCAAACGGAGTTGTAAGTTCATGACTGCACCAATCATGTTTCCTTATTCTAGATTACGAAGTGCGGGCACTCAAAAGAATTCGATATCATTATTTTTGATAGTTTCTTGAAACTATTTTTCGTGAAGCCATCTCCAAAATACTCAAAAAAAGTTCGAAAACTTGCTTGTTAAAATGGGGGTTATGGATCTAAGTGGTTGTTGTTTTTGTGGTTGTGATTGATTTGATGCGAATTAATTACTCAACTTTCTCCCTTTTACCATTTTTTGTCCTGTTGTTTGCCGATTTGTAATGGTATCTTTCATTCATTGCTAAATTGATTACTCCCAAGAATGGGGTCCCGCCATGTTTCGAGCCGATGCTGGAAAATCCCAAAAAGGTTATTGTGATGGTGTCAACCGTCGTAGCTTCCTTCAACTTGGTATCGCAGGCATGGCTTCTGCTGGCCTTTCTGATCTTTACAAAGCCAAAGCGGCATCCAAGGCCGAAGGTATTTCTTCCAAAGATACTTCAGTGATTTTAATTTGGCTTGATGGCGGGCCAGGCCACATGGATATGTACGACATGAAACCCGATGCCCCGGTAGAATATCGCGGCTTGTGGAAACCCATTCATTCTAAAGTTCCAGGCTTTGATGTTACTGAACTTTATCCCAAACAAGCTATGGTCACGGATAAGTTTTCCATGGTTCGCTCGCTTTACCATAACACAGGCGATCACTTCGCTGGCGGGCATCGCATGCTTACCGCCAAGGATATGGGCGTCAGTGGTGCTAATAACATGCAGAAGTTTCCCGGGATTGGTGCCATCACTAATCGCGAGGTCGGGGCTAGGAAATCCGGTATGCCAGGCTATGTCGCCTTGCCCTACGCTGCCAGTATTGGCCTGAATCCAGGCTATTTTGGTGGTCATATGCTTGGTGTTCAGCACGATCCGTTTGCCTCAGGTGGCGACCCCAACGCTGCTAACTTCCAAGTTAAAAATCTTCATCTGGCAACTGGCCTTTCCATAGATCGCCTTGAAGATCGTAAAAGTCTTAGCTCTAGCTTCGATGCAATGAACAGGACTCTTGAAACATCCAAAACCTTAGACGCTATGGATCGCTTTAACAAGCAGGCGTTTGAGTTTGTTAGCGGCGCCTCTGCAAGGCAGGCATTTGATATTTCGCGCGAAGATCCAAAATTGCGTGATCGCTATGGTAGAAATACTTACGGCCAAAGTACCCTCCTTGCACGCAGGTTGGTCGAGGCTGGTTCTACTTTTGTAACCGTTCATTTGGGTGGCTGGGATCACCACTGGGATCTCAAAGCTGGTTATGAAACTTATCTGCCCAAGGTTGACGCCTTGGTCAGCACTCTTTTCATCGATCTTGAAGAACGAGGCTTGCTCGATACTACTCTTGTAGTTCTCTGTGGAGAATTTGGAAGAACCCCAAAAATGAATGATGGTGGTAATGGTGGCCCAGCTGGAAGTAAAGGTACTCCCGGCCGTGATCACTGGGGCAACTCCATGTTTTGCCTCATGGGTGGCGGTGGTGTTAAGGGTGGCCGTATTATTGGTTCTACCGATAAGCTAGGTACAGCTCCTAATAGCCGACCTGTTACCCCCAGCAATATTCATGCAACCATTTATCAGGTCCTTGGCATTGATCCCAAGCTTCATTTGCTTGATCCAAGTGGAAGGCCAACCCCAGTTCTGGATGATCCCGAACCTATTCATGAGTTGTTTTAAGCGCAAACTATCAAAGCAAAAAGCCAGCCCTTTAAAAGGCTGGCTTTTCTTGTTTCAGAACCTTGCTTTAACGAAGTTAGATCAACTCGGAAATTGGATCGCCACCTGTTAGTAATGGCATTGGTCTGCCCGAATGATCATTGAATGCAATGTTTTTGTAGTCAACTCCGAGATGATTGAACATGGTGGCCCAAAGGTCATTGGGGCTAAGTGGTCTATCTTTGGGGTGTTCACCCTTTTGGTTGGTAGAGCCAACAATCTGGCCCATTTTCAATCCACCACCAGATACAAGTACAGACATCGCTTGTGGCCAATGGTCGCGACCTGGTTGTTTCACTCCTGTTTGAGTGCCAACGGAATAGCTGATTCTCGGGGTGCGGCCAAATTCACCAGTCACAATCAAAAGCACTTTTTTATCAAGGCCCCGGTCATAAAGATCATTGATCAGCGAGGTGATAGCTTGGTCATACATGGGGAAACGCCAACGAGCATCATCAAAAATATGCCCATTCACTGCGTGCGAATCCCAGTTATAAAGCACACCCTTGGGCCATTCCTTGCCCGGCATATTCGGGCTTTCCAGCACCATGGTTACAAAACTAGAACCTGCTTCAACAAGCCTTCTTGCAAGCAAGCAGCGTTGGCCATAAGTATGCATACCGTACTTCTGGCGTACGGAATCGGGTTCCTTGTTTAAATCAAATGCAGTCTGGGTTGTATCTTCAGAAAGCAGTTGCATTGCACGGGCACGAATAGCTTTCATTTCTGGCGAGGTATTGTTCCCATCGATGCTGGCTAGCAAATCCATTCGCTCTTTCACCTGCACCAGTTTTTTTTCTTCGATTCCCAGATTCTGGATTTTAAATGTCGGGGTGCTCGGATCCCCAGGCACCATAAAAGGATGGCTACTGCGATCTAGATACGCTGAACCAAAGCTGAAAGTGTCGATACCCTGCCTGCCGCCATCCATCCCCGCAATGTAGTTGGGGATTTTTGAGATGAAGTTTTCGCGAACCTTGGCGAACATCGAGCCAACCATGGGGTAATCGTTGACAAATCCGACTGGGGACACGGGGTCGCGGCCGGTGAGAAACTTTTTGTGCCCGCCACCATGATCAGAGAAATTATGCGCGATCGAGCGAATAATGCTGAAGCGTTTTGCAGTTTGAGCATGGAGTGGAAGTAGTTCACAAACATCCAAACCGGGAACTGTTGATCGAACGGGTTTAAAATCGCCCTTGTAATCGGAGGGTGCATCGGGCTTCATGTCATAGGTTTCCATGTGCGGTGGGCCACCAGGAAGCCAAATGAATATTACTTGAGTATCAGGGGCCTGTTTGCCAAGGTTTTTTTCGGCAGCCCTTGCGGAGTGGAGGTTGTTAAGAAGCATCCCGCCTAGGCCTGCGGTCCCTATTTTTATGAACTGTCTGCGGGATTGAGGCCCGATACATTTTTTGAGTTCTGAATGATCCATGGTATGCTCCGATATCAGGCAGGTAATTACTTACTTAAGCTTATATCTTAATTCGTCTAAAAGCCCTAGTCAAACCTAGAAATAATACTCTTTTTGTTAATTTTCTAACTAATTACGCTTTAAAGCCATCCAAGAGTTAAGCTCCAGCCCCTTTTCCACATAAAGCACTACTTTTTGCTCCCGAATATTGGGCCTTAGTTTCTTCACTAAATCCACAACGCCATTCGAAACTAGCATTTGCGAAGATTCTTCAATCACCAGGACGCCAAATTCAAGCAACTTTTCTACGCTAATAAGGCCCCGTATTTCGCCGTAGCCACTCTGATGAAACACCACCCTTCCCTGCTCCCCACTTGCAGCCAAGCCTACCGCAGCTAAGGCCCCCACGATTCCATGATCTCTCCCTGCAATAGACCATAATAAGCAGCCAGAAACTTTAGCTTTTTCGATGGCCTCCGCTGGGTTGACCCATTCCCCTGTGGTGCGCCAGCCATGCGAAATCAGAGATTTTGCCTGATCCTCAGTAGCAAGGCAAAGGCCAGGGTCGCTTCCTTCAACAAAATGACTCAAAAGGAATTCTTTGCAAAAGCCTGCAAGGGTTTGAAAATCAATTGGGCCTTTGCATTCAAGTTGCATCGATGCAGAACCATTTTTAGAAGTGTAAGGTACTCTGGGATCGTACCAAAGCTGATGCCTTAAAATCATCGTTGTTTCGATTCCGATTTCTTTCAACTTGATTGCAAGCGCCATGGCTATTTGATTGGTGCCGGGGCTTCCCAGAATATCGGTGTCATCAAGGCCCAGAAAAATTCGCATTTGTTTGCTCGTGAAGTTTAAGTCAATCAAGAACACCCTTATAGCCTTGCATTTTGTGCTTTCTCATTGCAAAATACATCCTTTGATGTTCTATGGGATGAGAGTTGATCGATGTTGAAAATACCAAAAACTGCAGGCGGATGGCGCGCAATCTTTTATAGCTTTCGCATGGCCAACAAAGTTGGCTGGATGCGACTCTGGAAAGCCATGACCACCAAAAATGCCTGTAAAACCTGCGCTTTGGGCATGGGCGGGCAGGCTGGCGGCATGCGTAACGAAGCAGGCCACTGGCCGGAGGTTTGCAAAAAATCCTTCCAAGCCATGGTTGCAGATATGCAGAAAGGCATCACCCCAGAATTCTTCGCCAAGTACTCTATCAAAGAGCTTCAAGCGTTATCATCCCGCGAACTCGAATGGTGTGGCAGGCTCGTCCATCCTCTTTATGCAGGCCCCGGTGATACCCATTACCGCGTTGTTGATTGGGATTTTGCTTTCAACCGCATTGTCAAACAGATGAAAGATCATCAACCGCAAGAGCATTTCTTTTATGCTTCAGGAAGATCCTCTAATGAGGCTGGATTCCTGCTGCAGTTGTTTTCCCGACTTTATGGCACCAACTATGTTAACAACTGCTCGTTTTATTGCCATCAAGCCAGCGGTTCGGGGTTGGCTGCCTCTTTGGGAACGGGCACTGCAACGGTTGATTTGCATGATTTAGATAAAACGGATCTCTTTTTTCTTATCGGGGGTAACCCTGCATCTAACCACCCTAGGCTTATGCGCACCCTGATGCAAATTCGCAGGCGTGGCGGCAAAGTTATCGTGATTAATCCTGTTAAAGAAATTGGCTTGGTTAACTTTAGCGTTCCCAGTGATGTGGTCAGCCTACTTTTTGGTACCAATATCGCAACCCATTATCTGCAACCCCATATCGGGGGTGATCTCTCCCTTCTTTACGGCATCGCCAAACTGTTAATAGAGCAAAATCAGGTGGATCAATCCTTTCTTGAAGCTTCCACTGAAGGGGTGCAAGAATTTAAAACCATGCTTGATGAGCTTTCTTGGGATACCATCGAAAAAGATTCGGGTATTTCCAAAGCCCAAATTCAAGAGGTCGCTGATGTTTACGCCAAGTCTAAAAATGCAGTCTTTGGCTGGACCATGGGTATCACCCATCACCTCAACGGCACCAGTAATGTTCGAGCAATTGTCAACCTTGCCCTATTGCGTGGCATGGTGGGCAAACCTTCTTCAGGGTTACTACCAATCCGTGGGCATTCAAATGTGCAGGGAATTGGATCGATGGGAGTCGTGCCCAATTTAAAAGAGAAATTCCTCAACAACTTGGAAGGGTATTTGAAAACCACCCTGCCCCGCTCGCCCGGTTTAGATACCATGGCTTGCATGCAGGCAACGTATGATGGCCAGATGAAAGCAGCTTTTTGCTTAGGTGGCAACCTATTTGGCAGTAACCCAGACTCGAATTTTGCTGCTGATTCCCTCGGTAAACTTGAGCTCATTACGTACCTCAACACCACTTTAAATACCGGCCATGCATGGGGATTGGCCAAGGAAACCTTGATTCTTCCGGTGTTGGCACGGGATGAAGAGCCCCAGCTTACAACTCAGGAGTCGATGTTTAACTTTGTGCGTGTAAGCGATGGTGGGCCCGCAAGATATAGCGGCTTAAAAAGTGAAGTAGAAATCCTTGCTACATTGGGAAGCCGGGTTGTAGGCGACCTACCCAACCTCGATTGGCGTGCTTTAAGAATGCATCGCAGCATCCGCGAAATGATTAGCCAAATCGTTCCAGGGTATGAAGATATTTCCAAGGCGGATTCCAGCAAAGCGGAGTTCCCGGTTAAAGGCCGTATCTTTCATGAAGGCCATTTTCCCACTCAATCAGGTAAAGCTTCTTTCTCGACCGATGCACTTACCTCGCAGGATGTTCCAGAGGGGGAATTACGCCTAATGACAGTGCGAAGCGAAGGGCAATTCAATACCGTGGTGTACGAAGAACAAGACATTTATCGTGGACAGGAACGCAGGGATGTCATCCTTTTAAATCCTGAAGACATAAAAAATCTTGGTTTTAAGGAAGATGAGGAAGTGACGGTAAGTAGTGCAATTGGAAAAATGGGGCCATTAAAAGTTCGCCCTTTTGATATCAGACAGGGAAATGCGCTGATGTATTTTCCCGAGGCTAATGTGTTGGTTTCGAAAGATATCGATCCAGTATCGCGCACCCCTTCCTTCAAAAATGTATTTGTTAAAGTTAGTAGATACAAAGCGGAAGCAGGCAAAACCCCGCTCGATATTGTTTGAAATTCCATTCGTGGAACTGAACCTAGGGCGATACCCTAGGCTGTTTGAGGTTGCCCTTTCAGGGCATAAATAGCCGAAGTCATCTAACCCCGCTTCTCTTTCAGTCATTTTCCCGTAACCGTGAAGGTGAATTCACACTTGAGGTGCAAATGGAGCGGTTGCAGTGGGGCTTCCCCATCGCAACCGCTCTGTCTTTAAACAAGCCCCATTAATCAATGGGAAGTAATAGCAACACCAACACCCATGCTAGCGAAGCGAAAGGGCCCTTTTCCCGGAGGGAAGAGGG
>JAPLNF010000161.1 GCA_026692965.1 Planctomycetota bacterium | reverse complement strand
TAGAGCGTATGACACCCGGCCAAGCCGCCAAGGAATAAACCCCATGGCAAACTCCCGGGTGTGTGGTTAAACCGCACCCGGAAGTTTTGAGTAATGACCCGCTGTTATCCTTATTTCTGTTCTCTCTTGCTGCTCTGCATTTTCGTTGCAGGCTGCAAATCTCCCAATCATAAGCTTGAATCGGAACTTCGCTCACGCGATAACGATATCGATTATCTTAAAAACGAACTCTATCGCTCTAAAACTTATAACAAAGCCATGGAAATGGAACTGCATGCCACTAGGGGCGAAGTTCCTCCCGGAACCCCATACGACCCCCTTAACAAAGTTTACCCATTAAAAAACATCACCCTAGGCCGACAAACAGGGGGCGTTGACCTTGATGGCCAAACAGGCGAAGAAGCCCTTCAAGTAATTATTGAGCCCAAAGATGCTGAAAGCCATGTGGTTAAAGTTCCAGGAAGTGTTTTAATTCAAGTCATCGAAATCTCAACCGAAGGGTTGAAGACTCCTCTTTCTACCTGGCAAGTTTCCAACGATGAACTCAGCAAATCATGGCGCAATGGCCTTCTTACCACAGGCTATGCTCTTACCATGCAGTGGAAACTATGGCCCAACTCCGACAAACTCAGGGTTATCGTGCATTTTAAACTGGATGATGGCAGACTCTACAAAAAAGAAAAAGATTTTACCCTAAAGCTACCACCTGCTTATCTTCGTAAAGCCCCTTCAGTGGAAACACAAACCATACCACCAACTTCCACCATGATCATTCCTTCGCCCGGGATATCCAACCCAGCGCCAGTAACTTCGAATGTTCCATTGCCCAATCCAATGAGAGAACCAGTATACGCCCCAGTACCCAACACGAATACTGCGCCAACTCCTTTGCCTGCTCCTACACCTGCACCAACTCCCTTGCCTGCTCCTACACCAGCGCCCTTGCCTACGCCTACGCCTACGCCTGCGCCAAAGCCTTTAGCGCCGCCGAATAAGGAAGGCACCTTGATTCCGCCACCACCTGCGCCAACGCCTTCTTCTCAGGACAAACCGACCACGCCCAACAACGGGCCTAATCTTTTGATCCCACCTGCTAACAATTCCCCTTTGCCTGAAGGCATGGTAAACGCAGGCCCTTGGCGTGGCATTAACACCAATCCAATTCAATCTGCTGCACAAATACTAAAGCCTATGAAGGCTAAGTAAAGATTGTGCGACACATGATTGAAAGCCTAAAAACATTGGCTTTTGATGGTTCGAATAAAGTGTTTTTGCTAATGCAGGACAACTCGCCCTACATTTAAACCCAGCGTTGTGAGATGAGCATACGCCTTTTGATCAAGTACCGACACAAGGAATTAGCTTAAATATACCTAGTTTAAAAGTGGAATAACTTGCTCTTATTTCCACAATCGGACAACGCCATAAGAATCAAACTTCTCATCGGAACTAACAATAGCTATTTTTTCAATAATCGATTGAGCAACCAGCAATCGATCAAAGGGGTCTCGTGATGCCTTGGCAATTTCTCGACATGCATAGCATGAACCAATTCGATATGCAAAAGGTCAAACTTGTTAGTCAGAAGTTCCCTTGGTAGAAAAGTGGATACTGGTTCCCCCAGATCAAGCTTATTTAATCCTATTTTAATTGCAATTTCCCAACAAGAAGCCATGCTTACAAATTTGCGGTTGAACGAGTCTTCAATTAAAGCTTTAGCATTTGGCACCAATTGTGGGTCTTCATTCAGGAACCAAAGGAGTGAATGAGTGTCAAGGAGAAGGTTCACTCCGTGTACTCCGAAAAGTCTTCTAGAGGTGCATCGAAATCGGAAGCCATGCGAATTTTGCCTTTAGCGCTACCCGCCTTGCATGGCCATAGTTGCTTCAATTCTGTGCGGGCCAACCTCGCAATCGGCTTTTCATTTTCAGTAATCACGACTTCATCTCCAGGGGCAAGTCGATGAATGATATCTAGCAATTGGGTCTGTGCTTCTTGAATTGTTATAGTTGTCATATCAAAAGTTCCTTTCCTTACAATTGTACCGTAACTTATTCTAATTCATGCCTAATTATTAGACATTGATAAAATGAGGGCTAATTAAGGTTTATCTTGCGAGAATTGCGGCAGCCAATTGACCTATCACGGTAAGAAACATTACGAAAAAACCGAGAAACATAAGTAATAGACCACCCCAATGATGAGGCGTGTTAGTATTTACCAACTCTTCCGAAATCAAAGAGATCAAGTGCTTTGATGACAAGCTTTCAGGTTTATTAAAACATATTGTGCCATGCCTTAAGAAAGAGAAAACTTCAACTTCCATTCTTTCTTCCGCACCCTCTTCTGCATTATGAAGAATGTATAAATCTCCAAATTTACGGTACTGAAAGCCAGATTGCGCCAAAGCATCTGCAACTGCAGATTCAAATGCAGCAGATTCAACATTATAAAAACAGGTCCAACAACGCTTGCGATAAATGAAAATCGCAGAAAGACTAATTACCATGACAAAATACATCATCCAGATGGCAATCCAAAACCATCTCGAACCCTCAAGTGATGCAAAAGGAATGGGGCCCTCACCTGTCAACCAATACCTGCGCCAAGTTTCATAAATTGAAGTAATAATCGCAGGTAATCCTGCCAACACAAAGCCTGAACCAGCAAACATCAAGGAAACAAAATCCCAAGACCCACCTATGATGGAAGGTTTACTTTGACGGCTGATACCACCCACCCAAATCAGGTAGATCGCAACAGGCAAGAAAAGAATTAATAGTATCACCTAGCTACCTCTTAAGATTATTCGCACAAGAAAACCGCAAGATCTGCCCCTACCTATGGCATCAAACCATTTTATCGATTCTAATAGCAATTAGGCTATCGATTATTATTCTAGCACGCAACCTATTATCAGGGGCTATTTTTCATGACCATGCGATATCGAACTTTAGGCAAAACCGGACTCCAAGTTTCAATCATCGGTTTTGGGGCCGCCCCCCTAGGTGGCATCTATGGCCCTTTCACGGAAACTGAATGCACCCAGACCGTACATCAAGCAATTGACGAGGGGATCAATCTCTTCGATACCAGCCCGTATTATGGCATTAAACTTGGGGAAGAAGTTCTGGGACGGACCTTAAAAGGCGTTCGAGAAAAAGTGATTCTCGCAACCAAGTGTGGCAGAATCACACAAACTGATTTCAATTTCAAAGCTGACTTTATTGTGAAGAGTATGGAGGAATCTCTGCAAAGGCTTCAAACCGATCATGTGGATATATTTCAGGCACATGATATCGAATTCGAAGCAGACCTTGATATGGTCTTCACCGAAACCTACGAAGCCTTACAAAAGCTTAAGAAACAAGGAAAATGCAGATTCATCGGCATGACAGGATACCCGCTGGGATGTCTGAAAAAAGCACTCGAAGCATGTGTCTTGGATGTATGCATTAGCTACTGCCATTGTACTTTGCTGGACCAATCCATGCTAACCGAGTTGGTACCAATTGCAGAGCGCAGAGGAACCGGCATAATAAACGCCAGCCCCTTGGCTATGGGTGCATTAACTTTAAACCCACCCGCCTGGCATCCCGCCCCTGAGGAAGTGAAGCAAGCTGCAATGAAAGCTGCGCAGTATTGCAAATCTCAGGGCAGTGATCTTTCATTATTGGCAATGCAATGGATGCTGCAGCAGGAGAAAGTTGCAACGACCTTGGTTGGAATGTCAAAGCTAAGTGAGCTGAAAATAAACCTTAAAGCTCTGGAAAGCGGACCAGATCCGGTATTATTAGCAGAAGTAACAAAGATACTTTCTTCCGTGCAGGGCCGTTGTTGGCCAAGTGGGCTTTGGGCTGCAGAAGCTTAATTATAAAAAATAAAAGAGTGACTTAATGACTAACAAAAACTTGCTGAGCCTTGCCTTGGGCCTAATAGTTGTAAGCCAATTACCCGCACAGGGTTTATCTCCCAAACAGGCAATTGAAAAAATGCAAGTGCCTCCAGAGATGGAGGTGCGATTAGTTGCAAGCGAACCCCAAGTGCGCCAGCCACTCAGTATGTTTTTCGATCCTAAAGGCCGTTTGTGGGTATTACAGTATCTTCAATATCCTAATCCAGCGGGCCTAAAGGCCTTGAAGCAAGATCAATTCCTGCGCACCATCTGGGATCGTGTACCCGAGGCTCCTCCTAAAGGCCCCAAAGGTGCAGACAAAATAACAATCCTGTATGATCGAGACGAGAACGGCTTGTTTCAAAAATCCAAAGATTTTGTCACAGGACTGAACCTCGCTTCGGGTATGGTTTGGGGCCATGATGGACTTTTTGTGGTGCAACCCCCCTACCTGCTTTTCTACCCCGACAAAAACCATGATGACATTCCCGATGGTGATCCCCAAGTCCTTCTAGAAGGTTTTGGCATGGAAGATTCCCATGCCTATGCTAACTCGCTTCAATGGGGCCCAGATGGCTGGCTTTATGGCGCCCAAGGCAGCACTGTAACAGCTAAAATCAGAGGTCATGAATTTCAGCAGGGCATCTGGCGCTATCACCCCATTTCCAAAGAATTCGAACTCTTCTCGGAAGGTGGGGGCAATACTTGGGGCCTCGATTTCGACAAAAATGGCCAAATTATCGCTGGTACTAATTACGGCAACGTTGCAATGCTTCATCAGGTGCAAGGTGCTTATTATGTCAAAGGTTTTTCTAAGCATGGCCCGCTTCACAATCCCCATACCTATGGTTACTTTGAACATATGCCTTTTAAAAACTTCAAAGGCGGGCATGTCACCAATGGCGGTATCGTTTATCAGGCAGACCTTTATCCGCCTGAATATCGCAATCGGTATATCGCAGGCAACCTTCTTTCCAACACACTTTACTACCATGAAATTGAAGCGCGAGGCTCAACCTTTGCTGGGCAATTTGGAGGCGACTTCCTCATCGCAAACGACCCTTGGTTCAGACCCGTCGATTGCTTTCAAGGCCCTGAAGGCGCAGTTTATGTTGCAGATTGGCACGATAAACGCGCTGCACATCTAGACCCCGTTGATAACTGGGATCGCACCAATGGCAGAATCTACAAGATCGTACCCAAGGGTTTCAAAGAAATCCCAGAGTTCGATCTTACTCAAAAATCCAACTCCGAACTTATCTCACTTCTTTCCGATAGAAATGCCTGGTACAGCAGAGAAGCACGAAGACTTCTTGCAGAAAGAAAAGACTCTAAAAGTTCAGAACCTTTAAAGAAAATCGCTCAATCTAATCAGGGAACATTAGCGCTGGAAGCTCTTTGGGCCCTCGCTGGCGCACAAAATGCAGACCCAGCCTTCTTGCAAGAATTACTTGATCACCCCACGCCTGCGGTGCGCGAATGGGCAGTAAGGCTGCTGGCTGACAAACGCACCCTTTCACCCGTTGCTGTTGCTAGGTTGGTGGAAATGGCACGAACAGAAACCAGTCCAATCGTTGCCTCCCAACTCGCCTGCTCTGCTCGGAGGTTGCAATACGATGCCGCCCTTCAAATCGCCAAAGCACTTTACTCTCAAGATCAGTATATTCAAGATCTTTATATACCCATGCTGCTATGGTGGGCCGTCGAAGATCAATCCATCCGGGGCCGATCACTCATCCTCGATTGGTTTAAGGATCCAGCCTTTTGGCAGAAAGTAATGGTCAGGCAAAACCTTTTGGAACGCATTGCTAGGCGCTGGGTCAACGAAGGAACCGAGCCCGATTGGAATGCCTGCGCACAATTACTAACCTTGGCGCCAAGCGAGGAAGATCAAAAGAAAGTACTTGCTGGAATCGAAAAAGCCTTGGAAGGACGAAGGTTGACACTAGTGCCCACGCCTTTGGAAAAGCCTCTTGCGGTACTGCGAGACAAAAACCCTAAAAGCAAGGAACTCCTACGCCTAGCGTTTCGACTGGGCGACCCTAAGGCACTCAACGAAATATCCAACAATGCTGCAAGCACCACACTGCCTCCTTCTGATCGAATCTTTTCCATCGAACTTTTAGGGCAACTTTCTGATACAAACCACCTGCCCACCTTCCTTAAAGCTCTTGAGCCTAATACGCCCGACAATGTTCGCTTGGCTGCAATCAACGCAATGCAATCAAGTGCAGACGATACAGTCGCCCTAAAACTTTTGGATCTATATCCCACTCTTCCCAGCAACTTAAAATCAAAATCTTTGGCTCTGCTATCTCAAAGGCCATCTTTTTCACTTCTCTTAATGCAGCGTGTTGATTCGGGAAAGATCGTGAAAACCGATATTAGCATCGATCTTGCGCGCACTATGGCTTCGCACAAAGAAGAAAAACTGATCGGGCTTCTTACGAAACATTATGGGAAGGTATCGCCCCCAAGCCCAGGCGAAAAAATAGCCCGTATCAGTTATGTAAACCTTATAATCAGTCGTACGAAGCCAGACATCGAAAAAGGTAAATTGCATTTCCAAAAGCAATGCGCCAACTGCCATATGCTTTTTGGTCAGGGTAATAAAGTAGGGCCGGATTTAACTACCGCAGACCGTCAATCGCTGCTTCCCCTCATTACCCATGTTGTCGACCCGAGTGCGCATATCAGGCCTGAATTTGTTGCGCAAGTGATCGAGACGAAAGATGGCAGAACACTCACCGGGCTTCTTGCAGAAGAAAACTCCAGCTCGCTTACATTGCTCGATGCCAAGAATCAACGCTTGGTTCTGGCCAAGGATAAGATTGAAACTATGACAAGTTCGGCCAAATCCATCATGCCTGAAAACATCTTGGATACCCTTTCAGATCAGGATATTGCAGACCTATTCGCATATTTACGGGACAAATCTCCAACCAAACCTTGAAATCCACCCCCTATGTTGATTATTGATACTATAGGCTCTATATTTCTCGCTGAGGTTCAAAATGAACTGGCACAATGACTCCCAATTAGATTCACTACGGCATCAACTAGTGAACCACAGACTTTACCAACTGCTAGATTCCCCCAAAGCTATTTGTACCTTCATGCAGCACCATGTTTGGTGTGTTTGGGATTTTCAATCCCTTTTAAAAGCGCTGCAAATTAAACTCACTTGCATGGAAATACCCTGGGTACCTTCTGCCGACCCATTAATACGCAGGCTTATCAATGAAATTGTCTTGGGCGAGGAAAGCGACGAAGATGGAATAGGCGGCTATCTAAGCCATTTCGAGCTTTATCTTAAAGCCATGCAAGAGATGCATGCAGATACCAAAGCCATTAATGATTTTATTATTTTACTTCGCGCAGGCACTCCTTTTGAAGAGGCCCTACTAAAATCCAATGCTCCCCCTTGCATCATTCCTTTTGTAACCCAAACCATAAGCCTGGCACAGACAGGCACTTTGCACTGCGTTGCAGCAGCCTTCACTCTAGGCAGGGAAGATTTGCTTCCCGATCTTTTCCTTAAAATCCTCGACAAGACTGCCAACCAATTTAATATCAGCTACTCCATCCTGACCTATTACCTAAATCGACATATTGAACTGGATGGTGATGAGCATGGCCCGATGGCAGTTTCGATGCTCGACAAAGCCTGTGGCGGCAGTAAAAAGAAAGAAGAAGAAGCGTTACAAAGTGCAAGAAATTCTTTGCAGGCAAGACTCGATCTTTGGAATGCGATTTGTAAACAAATCGAAGAGCTTAAGCAGATGAATTAGCATTTATTAGCAGCGAGATGACGCTTTGCTTTAAGCACAATTGAAAGCATGATTCTGCCGATTTCGTCTCTTCGTTCAGAATATTTTGCTGATTCGAGTTCGGAACCATCGAATGATTTTGGATCTTGGAAAGGCATCGCTATTCGCTGGGAAGCGCCCGTAACACTTGGGCAAGAGGCATCAGCTTCATCACAAACCAACAAAGCAATAAACGCTTTATCTGGGTTATGTGGGTCACTATAAATCTTTGAGAACTCCTTGATTTCAAAGAGATTAACGCCCATACGTGGAAGATTGCCCCAACTCACCATGTAAACAGGATTAACCTCACCTGCATCACCTACAGTTGCATTTTTATTTAATGGTTCAATTACAACCCCGACTTCTTCCAAAGTTCGAATGGTTCTAGGATTGAATGCACTGGGATTTGTTCCGCCTGAATAAAAGCGCAGTTCAGGAATATCATGGTAGGCCGCTGCGATATTCCCCATGGTTGCAGCAAGCATACTTCTTCTAGAATTGCCTGTACAAATTACTATCACCCCTAGTTCAACGCCAGGGATATGTTGCGAAACGATGGCTTGAAATAAACGCTCGCTACCATCTAAATGGGCAGGTAAAATCATAGCACTTTGAGTAGAAAGCAAATCGCACTGAGTTCGCACCTTCGGAAATAAAAACTCCCGCTCAGAACTATTGCTGGTTTGAATCAACATCTTTGTTTGGGTTCCAATGCTAGGCATTACCAATAAAACCATTTACCACGAATACACCAACTTGCACCTTTAAACAACCTCTTGCTGTACAAGCGCCATCACTATGATTTCAGCTTCCTCGGGTTTATACGTTTCAACTTTAATTTCGCCATTAATGACTGTCAAGTAAGTAGGATTCGTTTCAGTCCAGCAACCACTGTTGTAATACTTTACATCTTGGTTGTTTTTTTCGATGGCATGATGGGTATGGCCACAACAAACAGAATGGCAACCGAGCTTGCGTGCCAGGTTAATTGCACCTTGTTCAATTTTTTCCGCACAACGAAGGAAGGTTTTACTGCCAGTCTTGGCAAACTTGGCAAAGGTGTGTGAGGAATCTATTTTTTGAAGAAGACAATAAAAAACATCCGCAATCATTGTCAACCAAGGATGCTTTTCAATGAATTCATCAAAGATATGACCATGCAAGGCAAGAATTCTTTTTCCCCCACTTTCGAACTCATATTGATTCTCAACATTAACACCTAAAAGATGGGAGATGAATTCCAGCGATCCATCATGATTACCATGAATCCAAGTGATATCAATGTGATCGGAAAGCTTCCGGATAAGTGAAAGTACCTTCCAATGATTTTTTTTAAGCCTTCGAAAATCGAAGGAATCGAACACATCGCCATTAAGTATAATTCTGGAAGTTTGAATGACACCACAGCGGATCTGTTCAAGAAAGACCACCAGGTCTTTTGCTTGGCAATTGTCACTGCCAAGATGAATATCAGAAATAATCAAGGCATCCAAGCAAGTCTGCATTTATTCTCCATAATAAGCAGAAACGAATTTGAATTTATCATAACTTTTCGGCAAGTATTTACAGAGAGCGAAGTGAGAATAATCCGTGTTTTTATCATGAAGAGGCGATGAAGAAAAAATACGATACAAGCGCTTGCTGTGATAGAAATGAAAAACGCATCACGAATGAAAGAACATTCATGATGCGCAATATAAAGAGATAATTATTCTTTAAAGCGGTAACCCAAGCCACGAACAGTTTCAATCATATCCATGGAACCAAGTTTTTTACGCAGGGTTTTGATATGCACATCGATGGTTCTTTCTAGAACGATGGCGCCTTCGCCAATTGCACAATCCATCAAATGCTGACGCGAAAAAGCCCTACCTGGACTTCGCAGCAGGCATTCCAGCAATCGAAACTCCGTTGGGGTCAGATCGAGTTCTTCATCCAGAATAAATGCACGATGTTTGACCATATCCACTTTTACCTGCTTATGCTCGATCAATTCAACAGCGCCCTCTTTCGCAGGAACTTCTGCTCTGCGTTGCAAAGCATTGATTCGTTGCAATAGAATTTTAACACTGAAGGGTTTAGTTACATAATCATCCGCACCCATCGAGAACCCCACCACCTGGTCGGTTTCCTCGGATTTGGCAGAGACGACGATAACAGGGATAGACTTGGTTTTTTCGTTGCCCCGAAGTTCCCTAAGTATTTCGATACCATTGATACCGGGAAGCATGATATCAAGCAAAATGATATCTGGAAGCGCTTGGGCTTTACGAAGTCCATCCTGCCCTTCGTGCGCCACAGTGACTTCATAACCTTCGCGATCAAGGTTATATACAAGAGCATCGACCAATGCTTTTTCATCTTCGATGACAAGCACTTTAATCCCGTTTTTCACCTTTGGTGATGGTGCTGCTTTCAGTGGAGCCTGTTTTTTTTCATCTTTCATAGAAGTTACCTCAGAAATCATAATCATCCCTCCAGTTCTTGGACGCGGTGCCTGACAATCTCACCCTCGACGAGATAAATCACATCTTCTGCAATGTTAGTTGCATGATCTGCGATTCTTTCGATATGTCTGACTGCTGAAAACATGGACAATCCATGTTGAATATTCGTTGTTGATTCGGTCATCAGTTTGATGATTTCTTGGATGATCTGATTGTTGTAACGATCAACTTCATCATCCATCCGCACGACCATGAGTGCCTGCTTTACATCAAGATTAACGAACGCATCAAGGCTTTGTCGCACCATAATGGTGGTCATGTCCACCATGCGTTGCAAACCCTCGGGGATCGGGAAAAAAGGCGGGGCACAAAGTTGAATTGCGCGCTCGCTGATTTCTTCTGCAAGATCGCCCATGCGCTCAAGGTCGGTGATAATCATCATTGCAGCGGTGCATCTGCGCAGGTCGCCTGCAACTGGCTGATGAAGAGCCAAGATTTTAAGGCAATCTTCGTTGATCTGGTTTTCTTCGGTATCAATCTGCACATCGCCTTGGATAACATCCCGGGCAATGTCAGGGTTTCGGTCACGAAGAGCGATGATGCTAAGAGAAAAAGCCTGCTCTACAAGGCTTGCAAGGCCCATGATATCTTTTTGTAGGTCGTCCAAATCGCGTTCAAGATGCTTTGACATATTCGTTGGAATCCCTTGGTTGATTAACCAAACCTACCTGTGATGTAATCTTCAGTTTGTTTGACTTGAGGCCTAGTGTAAAGATGATCTGTCGGCCCGACTTCGATCACTTTACCTTGAAAAAAGAAAGCTGTTTGATCAGATACACGCGCTGCTTGCTGCATATTATGCGTGACGATGATAATGGTGTAATCGCGTTTGAGTTCAAAAACAAGATCTTCGATACGCGCAGTGGAGGCGGGGTCGAGGGCACTTGCGGGCTCATCAAGGAGAATTACTTCTGGGTCGGTAGCAAGGGCCCGGGCAATACAAAGCCTTTGGGCCTGACCGCCTGAAAGATTTAATGCAGACTGATTCAACCTATCTTTGACTTCATCCCATAACGCTGCGTTTTTCAGACAACGCTCGCAAATCTCTTGCAATACCGCAATGTTGCTAACCCCTGCAACCCTTGGCCCATACACTACATTTTCAAATATCGACTTAGGAAATGGATTCGACTTTTGAAACACCATGCCAACTCTTCTACGAAGATCAACCATGTTAAGTGAACGGCGGTAAATATCTTCATTGTCGAGTAAAATTGAACCTGTGTGCCTAGTACCTTCCACCAGATCATTCATTCGATTCAAGCAGCGAAGAAAGGTTGATTTTCCACAACCCGAGGGGCCAATAAGAGCGGTTACCGATCTTTCTGGAATCAAAAAATCAATATTAAACAATGCTTGATGAGCACCATACCAGAAGTTCAAATTTTTAATTTGATACTTGGGGGAGCTATTGTTTTGGGGCGTAAGCTCTCTACCGTTCAGATTTCTTTCAGTTAAAATCGCAGCGTAAGAGGTAGTTGCCATCTGTAAGATATTCCTTGCTTGAAAATACTCTTCATACTTAATCTACTTACAGGCTTATACTAAGGATTGATTGTGAAGAAACGATGAAGGAATGATGATGTTATGATTCTGTTTTCTAGTCTCGAATTTTCTTTACCTAATACCCTAAACCCCTTTATGATCGTTATTTGCATTAAAACTACTGTAGAAGGAGAATTTCTCAATGAACCGGTTTTTACCCTACGCCTGCTTTTTAGGTCTTTTCTGTAGCTTCACCTTTGCAGCAGATGATTATGTTCTTGGGATCGATTCCCAGCCAAACCTCAGCACTCCCAAGGGTAAAATTGAGAAATCTGAATGGAAGAGCAATATCTTCCCAGGTACTGTTCGCGAAATGTTGATTTATGTACCCGCACAATACGATGGCAAAACCCCGGCTGCGGTTATGATATTCCAAGATGGCAGCAGCTATGCCAACGAGAAGGGGCAGTTCCGTGCTACCATTGTTTTTGACAACCTTATTCACCAAAAAGAAATGCCCGTAACCATTGGTGTGTTTTTGAACCCGGGCACTGTCCCCTCTTCCAACCCCAAAGAAAAAGGCCGCAGCAACCGTAGCTTCGAATACGATACCCCCTCTGATCAATATGCCACTTTTCTTGAAAAAGAAATCCTGCCCGAAATCGAGAAGAAATATAATGTTCGTAAAGACCATGCAGGTAGGGCTCTTTGCGGGATCAGCAGTGGTGGCATTTGCGCCTTCACCGCGGCTTGGGAACGACCCGATTTGTTTGGAAAAGTTTTAAGCCATGTTGGCAGCTTCACCAACATACGCGGGGGCGATGTTTACCCAGGCATGATTCGCAAGACCGAAAAGAAACCTATCCGCATCTTCCTGCAAGATGGTAGCAACGATCTTGATAACCTGCATGGCCACTGGCCCCTCGCCAACCGATCTATGGCGGCTGCCCTCAAATTCGCAAAATACGATTTTGTCTATGTCGAAGGGGATGGCGGTCACAATGGCAAACATGGTGGCGTCATTCTTCCAGAGTCCCTACGCTGGCTTTGGCGCGAATAATCTTTCTTCTACCTTCCACAGGAATCACTCATGAAAAGGCTTCTTTCTTGCTTTCTACTCCTTGTTTCTACAACTTGGGGATATTCTCAAGATATCCCTCTTAGCCAAATTCTAATACCCTCCGAAAACTGGACTAAAACAACCAGCAATCTAGCTGGGGAATTTTCCGCTATTGCTTCTGATTCTCAAGGGGCTTTATTCCTTGCTAGCACCAAATCTAAATCAATCTTAAAGCTTGATTCCACAGGCAAAACAATTGAAGTGGTGACTGATGCACCAGCAAAGGCCTTGGCAATTGACTCTCAGGGGGGCATTTTTCTTGCCAGTGGTTCGAATATTCTTTACGCAACTCCGGGCAACGCAAAAGCTTCCATGATTATCGAAGGGCTGGATTGTGTCGCCCTTTGTACCTTAAAACAAGGTCAGTGCTATGGAGCAGCGCCTACTGAAAAAACGATTTACCTTTTTGATAAATCAGGTGCCAAAAAGAAAGTTAACACCGAGGATCCTGTCCTATCCTTGGCGGTTTCCAATGATGAAACAACTCTGTTTGCGGGCAGTGCAGACGGCAGATCGATTTTCACTTTTCGCATAGAGCAAAACGGCGAGATCACAGCTAAGGATCGATATGTTGCACCCAGAAAACCTCTCGCAGGAGTTAACGGATCTGTACCGGGCATGACGCTCGATAAGGCGAATCGGATTTATGCTGCAACTTCCCTTGGGGTACAGGTATTTGATCCAACTGGTCGTTTGTGTGGTGTTTTATTGCAACCTGATTTCCCTAGGTTTGCCAGTTCAATCGCATTTGCGGGAACAGATAAAAGCACTCTTTATGCTTTGGTTGGGCAAAGCCTTTACACCAGAAAAATCTTATTTCCTGGCAAGTAAAGTAACTGTTTAATCTTTGGCATAAGGCAAACGCACGGTAAAAGTAGTGCCTTTACCTACTTGGCTGTTTGCTGAGATGCTGCCTTTCATCGCCTGCACGAGATGCTTAACAATCGAAAGTCCAAGCCCTGTTCCGCCAACCTCACGGGAACGGGCTTTATCAACGCGATAGAATCGTTCAAAAATCCGAGGCAGGTCGGCTTCAGGAATCCCAATCCCATTATCTAAGACTTGGATAATTACATATTTATTCTCGAGGCCCCATTGCACATTGATCACGCCATGCTCTGGGGTATATTTCACAGCATTATCAACGAGGTTATCTAGTATTTGCACAAAGGCTTCTTCGTCCACCAAACATTCTAAATCTTGATCTGGATGAAGGCTGCCTTCCATCGGAAAAGCATTCATGGAAATCGAGCGCTGCATTGCCCGATCTCGATGCCTATTGACACATTGCTCTACCACTTCCCGAACGGGGACCCAGATAAAGTCAAATAATTCGGTCTCTGCTTCGATTCGAGCGATGCTGAGTAAATCCATGATTAGATTATTCAATCGTTCGGATTGCTCTAGGATTTGTTCTAGAAAACGCATCCGGTTTTCACAATCTTCGACCGCACCATCCAAAAGTGTTTCTGCACAAACTTTGATCACCGCAAGCGGCGTCTTCAATTCATGGGAAACATTTGCAACAAATTCCTGCCTAAGCCTTTCTAGCCTTCGTAGTTCGGTTGTATCGTGCAGCACCAAAACCGCTCCGCGGGTGGGATTCCCGGGCAATCTGGCTGCGTGCAAAGTCAGGCTGCGATTTCCAGAAGTTGCAAAGGTCAGTTCTGTGCGTTTGGGTTCGGGCTGTCTTAATGCTTCTTCCACCAAATCCATCATCTCTCGATTTCTTACTAATTCCCAAAGCCTTTTACCTTCTAAGGCATGGGATTGTAAATCCAACAAGATTAAGGCCCTATCATTTACAAATAGAACCCTCTGATTGGCATCGAGGGCAACCACACCTTCAACCATACCGCTCAAAATGGTTCGCAACTGCTGCCTATCCTCTTCAAGTTTGCTTACTTTATCTTCAAGCCTTTCGGTCATTCGGTTAAAAGAGCGCATCAGGTTTCCCAAGGTTCCCTGATCATCGGATAGGATTCGCTGGTTATCATCCCCTAGGCCGACCCTTTGAATTCCCATGGATAATTCTTCGAGGGGCAACGCAATAACCTTCGCAATTCGGTTACTTTCAAAGGCAATCAAACCAATTCCAATTATGCCAATAATCAGCACAATTTTGATAATAGAGGTGCGTTCAAGATCTGTTTGTGTAAGGAAAATCCCGAGAATTATCAAAATTCCCAGAAAAACCATAGTGAAAGGCACAAATACTTTTTGAAACATAAGGTTGTACGATCTTAATCTGGAAGAACCAATTTACCGAATAGACATATTGGGTTCATGTATCCAGTATTATAAACATTTTTCACCAAATTTTTAATCTTCTTAAACTTTAGACCCAAAGTTAGCTGCTTTAAAGTAAATATTGGCTTGAGAATAAAAACTTCTTCAAACCTTAACTTGCCCCCACACATTAAATAAATTAACTATAGTATATGGTTGTTCAACGAAATTTCTTAGGAATGGAACAAGGACTATTATCATGTCGATGAAAAGAAGCTTTGCCCTGATGACATTACTCAGCATTTTGGCATTGGGTTGTGGTGGTGGTGACAATACAGCAACTAAGAAAGAGCAGAAGGCCGCCCCAGCTCCACAGGGCAAAAAAGCCGCCGAAAATACCCCTGCTAAGGGTGAGATGAAGGGCGAGATCAAAGCTGATGGTTCAAGCACCGTGCTTCTTATCTCACAAGCGGTTGCAAGCGAGTACAGCAAAACCAATCCTAATGTAAAAATCTCCGTAGGCCGTTCAGGCACAGGCGGGGGATTCAAGAAATTTGCAGCAGGGGAAACCGATATCAGCAATGCCTCAAGGCCCATCAAGGCAGAAGAAAAAGAATCTTGTGCCAAGAACGGTATCGAATTCTTCGAGTTTCAAGTTGCTTGGGATGGCCTTTCCATCGTTATCAACAAAGAAAACACATGGGCCAAAAACATGACCGTGGCACAACTTAAAACCATGTGGGACAAAGATTCTAAAGTTGAAAACTGGAGCGATGTTGACCCAACTTGGCCTAAAGAAAAAGTTAAACTCTTTGGCGCTGGGACCGATTCAGGAACTTTTGACTTTTTCACCGAAGTCATCAATGGGAAATCTGGTCAAAGCAGAACCAGTTATCAACCCACCGAAGATGATAATGTAACCGTCAATGGTGTTGCGAAGGACAAGTTTGCATTGGGTTATTTCGGCCTGGCGTACTACGAAGAAAACAAAGAAAAGC
>JAPLNF010000160.1 GCA_026692965.1 Planctomycetota bacterium | reverse complement strand
ATCTTTGCGGGCATCACCTTCTGGTTCCCCAAAATGTTTGGCAGACTTATGAACGAACCTCTAGGCAAAGTCCATTTCGCACTCACTTTCATTTTCGGCAACCTGACATTCTTCCCAATGCATATTCTGGGAATCGGGGGGCATCCTAGGCGTTACTATGACCCTACGATTTATCAGTATCTCGAAAACCTTCAGCCCCTCAATCAATTCATGACGATCTCTGCTATGCTTCTAGGGTTGACTCAACTTCTTTTTGTAATCAACATTTTTTACTCTTTATGGTTTGGTGAAAAAGCGGGCAAGAACCCTTGGAATAGCAACACTCTTGAATGGGATGCCCCATCACCACCACCACATGGAAACTTCGAGCAAATACCCGTGGTTCAAAGAGGCCCTTACGAATACGCAATTGATGGACCACTTGATTATTTAACCCAATCATCGACAGCTAACGACGGGGTAAAACATCATGAATAAGATCATTAACTTAGCACCACCAAAAACACCTATCATTGCAGTTTGTAGCTGGATTTCAGCAGTTTTAGTTCTTTCGCTCCTTACCTTAGGGACGCTTATCACCACCTACAGAGTTGGTATGGTTGATCCCATCTGGCCTACAGAACCTTGGTATCTGTTGAGCCAAAGCTGGTCTGAACCTTCTGCAGGATATTTCATCGAGCATATTCATAGAGTCGTAGGCTACATCAGTGGGGTTGCAATTCTTGGAATGATTCTGACATCTTTCCTTGCAAATAAAACTATAACCAGCAAGGTCGCTTCCGTATTTTGCATCGTGGGGGTTTCTCTAGGCGTCTTTATAGCTATGACAAGCATCGATCGAACCAAAGCCTTGGCTGATCCAATAGGCGCAGTCAATCAAATGAAAATGCGAATTGGACTCGGTATCGCTTTAGCATCTGCGGTATTTCTTGTGGTTCAATCAATCAACGCATTTAGAAATAACCAACAACACGCAGGCTTACAGTTGCTGGCACTTCTTTCCTACCTTGGGGTTATTAGCCAAGGTTTGCTAGGCGGGCTCCGAGTGTACCTGCATGCATTGGTCGGCCCAGAACTTGCAACCATTCATGGCGCAACCGGGCAGATGGTTTTCGCTTTGGTTGCTGGCACCGCTATCCTTGCAACTTTCCCCGGTGCTTTTCCAAAACTTGAAGACAAGGAAAAACGACTCCTCCCATTCATCGGCTGGGCACTTGTAGTTGCTCTTTTATTTCAGCTTGCCTGGGCTGTAATCGTCAGGCACAGCGGTCAACCCTGGGCGCAACGATTACACATGATTGGCGCGTTCATCGTTTTTGGAATTGTCGCTTGGCTTTCGCTGAGAATGGCTGGTTCAACCTATGCTCGCG
The DNA here is from genome assembly GCA_026692965.1 of Planctomycetota bacterium. Lineage (GTDB taxonomy): Bacteria > Planctomycetota > Planctomycetia > Gemmatales > Gemmataceae > UBA969. The sequence goes on along the minus strand of JAPLNF010000160.1, from coordinate 5,360 downwards.
CCTTTTTCAAGCCCTACACCATACTCTTGGGCTTGGTGGTTTTTGTTCAGGTAATTCTGGGCGTTGAGGCCTATATTGGCAAATTCGCAACTGGTAAACCTTTGATTCAGGAGGCTGTTTCTTTTGGACAAGCCACCATTCGCACCTTACATGCATTGACTGGCGCTTTGCTTTTAGCCATCGCCTTTGCTGCAGCGTTAAGAATAAGTCAGGTTGCAAAATACAAAGGGCTACAGAATGAAAGCTAGTGCGACTTTAGAATTGAAACTCCCTGCCCGAACTAAATCACGGGCCAAGGATTTCCTTGACCTGACCAAGCCTCGCATCTCTGCAATGGTTTTATTTTCAGTAGCTGCTGGCGGGCTTTATGCTGGCGCTAGAGGCGAAGAACTTTTTGTTGTTTTAAATACCGTCATCGGAACCACCATGGTTTCAGCAGGTGCAGGCGCTTTAAACCACCTTTGGGAACGACGTACCGATGCACTTATGCAGCGCACCCAAAATCGGCCTCTTCCCGCAGGCAGATTGCAACCCCTTGAAACTTTTCTCTTCGGTATGCTTCTTGGCTTGGGTGGCACTGCTTATCTATTAGTCACCGTTCCTAACATCCTTACCGCGGTACTCGCATTTTTCACCTTGGTTTCTTATGTGCTTATTTACACCCCACTTAAACAACTCACCACTTGGAATACGCTCATCGGTGCTATTCCCGGGGCTATGCCACCACTCATTGGATGGGTTGGCGTTCGGGGCACTCTCGACCCAGAGGGCCTTGCACTTTTCATGATTCTTTTTGTTTGGCAGATTCCTCACTTCCTCGCCATCGCTTGGCTTTATAGAGATCAATACGCGCAGGGCGGGCACAAAATGCTTCCCTCTTTTGATCCTTCAGGCGATGTAACTTCCCTGCAAATGCGTGCCTACTGCCTAGCTCTTATCCCTGTCAGCCTTTTCCCCATATTGATCAAAGCTGCTGGTCCGCTATATCTCATGGGCGCTGTTCTCTTAGGAATCTTTTTCCTAATGCCCACTTTGAAATTTCATAAAGAACGAAGCATGCAAAATGCCAGAAGTGTCATGCGAGCTTCCTTAATTTACCTCCCGGGTATTTGGGCTTTACTCCTTATTGACCACACCCTTAATCTTTTGTTCCGCCGGTAAGGATTCATCATGATTGTTAGCGAGAACACCACAACCAATCTTCCTATAAGCAATGGCAAGCTAGCCATGTGGCTTTTTCTTGCAACGGAAGTCATGTTCTTTACCGGGTTACTTGCAACTTGCATGCTCTTGAGAGAAAGCGCCCCACTTCCAGGTGCAGGTATACCTTACTGGCCCAACCAAAAAACCGTTCATGTAGAACCTTGGCTTGGTGCTGTGAATACCGTTATTTTAATTTGCAGCAGTCTTGCTGTTCTTCTTTCCATCAATGCACTAAAAGCACACAAAGTTTCCTCTTCCCTCTTTTTCCTTGGCACATCCCTTATCCTTGGAACTGTTTTTCTTGGCGTCAAAGCTTTTGAATACAAAGGGAAATTCGAACACGGCATCATCCCTGGTAAAATCGGGGAGTGCCTGCCTGGAATGTCTGTACAAAGAGAAAAACTACTTCAGCAAAATGGCCTCGCCTATGTTCGTAAAGTCCAAACACAATTACGGATCATTTGCGCAGGGGTTACCAATGACAATTTAAAAGATCAATCCGATATCATTAAAAATGCTTACGGACTTTATCTGCTTACCCTCGATGGCAAAGATTCACAAAACGATTACATGAGGCCTTTATCCCCAGCGCAAGTCGGCGAAAAAGTAAATCTTTTACTGGCGGAGTTCCCCCAATTGCACCTGCCCCCCGCAATCCCTAACGGGAATTTATGGGCCTCTTGCTACTTTGCACTTACAGGCGTACATGCAATCCATGTACTATTTGGGTTGGCATTCATGCTAGGAATCTTTGTAAAAGGCCTTTTTGGCAATATGCAATCCATGGAAGGTACTTTGGAAGTCACAGGCCTGTATTGGCATTTTGTCGACCTCGTTTGGCTTGTTCTTTATCCGATTATTTATTTCCTTTAGGCAACAAACATGGAACACAAAGAACATTCTGATAGCCAAGCCATGCTGTTTATTACCGCGACAGTTCTTGCATTCAATGCGCTACTGCTTCCTATCATCGGGGCTTATCTTGAAAACAAGACCAGGCTTTTTGCAATCCTTGGGATCATCTGCTTTCAAGTAGTTCTTGCAGGTTTAAACTTCATGCACCTTAAACGCGATGTTAAAAATGTCTGGTTCATCATCCTTCCAACGGCTTTACTTTGCTGCTTTTTGATTGCAGGCCTTCTCCCAGATACCATTTTTTATCGCCAAAGGTAATGCCCATGAAGTCTTACCTTTATTCTTATTTGATTCTCTTTTCACTCATTACTGCAATTGGATGCGCCAACAAAAGCACCACCGAAAAACTTGAAGATTTTGGCACCGTAGGGGATTTCTCTTTCCTTGAACGCAATGGCGAACAAATTTCTCAAGACGACCTTAAAGGCAAAGTATGGGTCGCATCGTTTGTTTTTACCCGCTGCACCGGCCCCTGCCCTCAAGTTTGCGCCACCCTTGCCCGCTTACAGGAAAAACTAAAGGCTATTCCCGACCTGCGAATTGTTACCTTTACCGTTGATCCTGAACGCGATAACCCCAAAGAATTAAACCTTTACGCTGAAAACTTCCGAGCAGATCCCAAACGCTGGTTCTTTCTTACAGGCAAAGAAGAAGAGCTACATAAATTAATTAAAGAAAAATTCCGACTCGCAGTCGGTCATAATTCTCCTGAACAATCCAAACCAGGCAATGAGTTTATTCATAGCCCTAGAATCGTTCTCATTGACAAGTCAGGACATATCAGGGGCTATTTTGAAGGCACACCCACCACGCCTGAAGGCGCGCCAGTGGATAAATTCGAAGATAAAATCAAAGCCCTTGAATCTCATATTCTTACACTTGCAAGGGAGAAATAAGACCGTGGATTTCCTTAACCAATTCATTTGCCCAGGGTGGAATGCTAGCCTTAACGGCTTGGCTGGCTTATTAATCATCGCTGGCTTTTTAGCTATCAAAGTTGGCAAAAACAAAAAGCTTCACTCTGTTTTTATGTTGACCGCTGTTGCAGTTTCCGCAATCTTTCTAGCCTCCTACCTCTACTACCATTTGGTTGTCAAAGGCGGGGTTGCAACCAGTTTTCGTGACAAAAACCCTGATGCCCCTGATATCATCCGCTATCTTTATTTCACCATCCTTATTACACACACCATCCTTGCAATTGTTGTCACCCCCATGATTCTAATTACTGCCTATCATGGCATTAAAGATAATCTTTCCAAACACATGCGGCTTGCCCGCATTACTTTCCCCATATGGCTTTATGTTTCAATAACTGGTGTTGTGGTCTATTGGATGCTCTATAGAATGTATTAAGCGAGAAAAAACTATGAACACCAACAAATCGATCATTGTAAAAACAAGCCTAGCGGGATTTCTTGCCCTTGCTTTGCATCTGAATGCAAACGCTTGCCCCAACTGCAGGGATGCAACTCGAAACTCCCCAGAAGCAAGCCAGGAAGAACAATACAACGAAGCTAAGGCCTTCAATAAAAGCATTTACTTAATGGCAGGTATGCCCTTCGCTATTGTTACAGGCTTTGGAATCTTCCTGAGAACTCTACTCAAAAAGCAAAACCAGCAACTGAACAAATAATTCCTCACTGCTTGATTGCTTATGAATCTTTAAAAACAGGCGATTGAACTACGGGATTGGAACCGTATCAAATTGAAATGGTATGTCTTGATATTTCATTGCTGTAACAGACTTATAAACCAAGTTCCAATCTGAAAAATCTCCCAATGCTTTATCTTTCAGTAAGAAGTGATAGGTAATCGAAGCAGTCCTATTTTCCATCATCTCGACAATGTAACCATCCGCTGGCCATTCTTTAAGATTCTTTTTGTTAACAAGTTTTAACTGATTGAGGACTGCCCAATTCTGACTCGTATCAAACTCCGGCCCTTGATCCCCGATTTCTGTCTGAATACCAAAAGAAATTTTAGTAGTTCCTGTAATTACTTTTTTAAGACTGGAATAAGAACCTTTATTATTTACTTTAGGTTGATCTTTAACACCTTCTGCAACCAATTTAGAAAGGCTTCCTAACTCGATTTGCTCAAAACCAACTGGGATTATCGCTTGGATTTTCCCTTGGATCGAAAAAGTGTCAGCCTTGCCCCTTTTCAAATATGGGAGATTAATGACAAAAGGCAAACTCTTGGTCCCTTCTACCGGAGCAAACGACTTTCCTTTAGTGGGTATAGGCGCAAGAGTTTTCCCCTCATATTTGGATTCAATTTCATAAGCAACGGTATTAATTAAAACGGGCTCAATTTTATCCGACCACTCAAGTAGAAAATCAAGTTTCGTAACCGAATTAGAAAATTCCAAATCGATTGCTGAAGAAACACGGGTTAGCTTTGTCTTAAAAAAAGAAGAGCCTGGTATTTTTACCTCGAATGCATAAAGACTTGCAATCAAGAACGAAAATGCAAATACAAAAAGAAGCACAACACTCTTTTTAAAACCAATCACGCCCATAATCCCACCAATAAAAATTTATTCTTCATCAAAAGATAAGAACCTATAATAACAGAAACATACTGTTAATGTTATAAAACAAACCAATCAATAACATTCAACGGATCTGCTTGGCAGCTAAATGATACATCCCAGTTTTAAAAGCAATAAATAGAAACTATCAAGACATGAATCCAACCTTCTATTGTTTATAAAGGTATGAAACGCAATCGAAAGTGTTTCAGAACCTTTGAATTTATTTAATGGCCCTGGTTTGAAAAATACATCCTTCACTAACTCGCAAAATTCGACCAACGTGAGAACTTTAAAAAGATCCAGCCAGCCAGCCAGCCAGCCAGCCAGCCAGCCAGCCATAGCTTCAACATATGGCTAACAAGACAAGGGAGTTCATATAAATGCATTCCAACGATTTGGCAAAGGGTTTGTAAAAGAGGAGATTAAATATCAAAACGATAACGTTAGGAAAGAAGTTTGGTGTGTATGGGAATCGGGAATATAAGATGAAAATGTAATAAAAGAATTAATAATGCAAAAGACAGAAAAGGCAGTGCGGTAAAAAAAGTGATTCAGAAAAGTGAGATATAAAAAAATAACCTCCCCGAAGGGAGGTTATTTAAAAACCCGGCAATAACCTACTCTCGCCCTTAACAGACTACCATCGGCTCTAGATGCTTAACGGCCGTGTTCGGAAAGGGAACGGGTGTGGCCATCTAGATAAGCT
>JAPLNF010000159.1 GCA_026692965.1 Planctomycetota bacterium | reverse complement strand
GCAATCAATACAACAGTAAAAATGAGGTGAGTAGTTCGCAATAAAACCGTCCTTCCATGGACTAAGTATTCCCGAGGCCAAGTATGTTTATTTCGCACCGGGAGCTGGCTGCTCTAATTTCAGCAATTCCTCAGCATCCGTAACCCCTTGAGCATCCGCAAGCCTTTGCTTTTTAACAAAATCGTCGGCAGCGGTGCTTCCTTTGCAAGACAATGCGTAGCGCAGCACAGCCCTGCGAACAATTGGGATTTTCTTATACGCATCTTTTTCTTGCAAGCCCAGAACCTTGTCCGCCTGATCCCATACTTTCCATTTCCGCAGGTCTTCGATTGCTAAGTCTGAAATGTCTTCTTGATCCAGCAACAAAACAATCGCTTCAATAAGTTTCTGCTTGGGAATCAGATCTGGTGCAAATTCTAGAAAAAAGCGGACCGCCCGTAGGCCAGCATAACGAAACAAAAACTCTTTCTTTGGATTCTTCATTACCGCAAGAAGATACTCCCAACCCTCTTTGGGATTGAGCATTGCATAAGCAGCAAACACGCCATCGATGCCACTTGCAGATTGTTTTTCGGGATCTTCCAGCAACTGTTTCAGAATTTGCGCATCTTCGGGCTTGCCACAATGCCCAAGAATCGAGGCATAAAGGCCCATTTTAAAGGAAGGGGTAGAGGAATTTTTAAGCCAAGAAATCACTTTGTCTCGAGAAAAGAGTTTTGCTGCCAGTTCAAATTCCTTGTATCCCGCATTTCCAAACTCTTTGTAAGCATCGTTTGAAATTTCCGTATCTGTGTTTTCCAGATAGTTAAAATAAAACCCAAGCTTTTTTGGAAGGGCGCTATCTTTAAGGGCTAAGGCCCCTTGAAGGTAAGCAACAATCTCACTTTCTGGTGGAACTGCAACGCCCCGATAGGGGTCAAGTTTATCCTTATAAACTTCACAAAAAAGAAGAAACTTATATTTCCCATCTTTGTCTGGCGGAACATAACGGGGAAGGGTTAGTGTTTTTTTACCGCCACGAATAGCATGATCTTTAATTACTTTTTCGACTTCAAAATCGGTACTACCATCGGCACCATCAGCATTGCCAATCTTTGCGTTTTTCAAAGTACCAAAAAGAACCATACTAGCTTGGTTCACTTCCCCTACAAGGGTTTGGCCCTGCATGGTGCAAAACGGACAGGAGAAAAGCCTGCCCGTTACTGCGATTAAACTAAAAAAAATAACGAACACCAAGTTCTTAAGGTTCATAAAAACTCCAAAAGTGCTGAAATTTCAACTATGCAACCAAATCTGATCGCAAACTAATTAGCGTAGGGGTTGGAATCTTGCGGTACAACTTTGACCAGATCATCGTTAAGTTTATGTTCTGTATCGGGGAATAAAACCAAGGCCGTCATGTATTGTTCATTATCTTTTCGTTTAAGAAAATGCACTCGCCCTGTCACTTGAACCCATTTGTTTGCATACTTTTTCCATGCAAGCTTTTCAGGGGAGTTAGGGTCAACCATCATCACCGCATTAAGTGGTACCGCATCGGCAGCGCAGCAGTTAATTTTAAAACGGATGAGTGAAAAACGCTTTTCTTCTTCACCCACATACTTACCTATCAACCTTACCGTTTTGCCTTCATAGTGATTTCTACTTTCTTGCGTCATGGAAGCCATTTCCAACTGCAAAAAACCTACATTAAAGTCAATTCCTTTTTCAGCTACAGAACCGACCTCACCAAATTGCGAAAGGTCTACGCCCTTAACATTGCTGAATACTTCGTTGGGAACATTAAGAAAAAATAAAACGATCGGAAGCAATAGAACAATGAATCGAACTGGTGCAGAACCATGGCTATGATCGTGGCCACAATCCGCATGGCCCGGAGATTCATCCTTATGTTCGTGGTTGCAATCGGGGCCATGCACATGCTTGTGATCATTTTCGTGGTCATGACCATGATCGCAATCAGGGCCATGCACATGCTTGCGCTCATGTTCGTGTTCGTGATCGCAATCGGGCCCATGCACGTGCTTATCATCTGATTTTAATTTACTCGATTCGAGCCAAAGAGCTATTATCCGGATCGAAACAAATCCCAAAAGAATAATGCTTCCTGTCAAAACCCAGAAATGAAACTTGGGATGCAAGATAATCGATAATTTCCTGCCATATGAAATTATTTGCCCATCACCACCATAGATGGGGAAGGGCCACCAAAGCATGATGCAAACATAGGCAATTGAAAGTGAAATACCAATGCCGATCAATTGCTCGATATAATATTCGGTCGCATTATCGTGGTGGTGATGTTCATTTGCCACAGGTTCACCTAGAGGTTGAAGTTATAGAGTCTGTTTTGGGAAAGAAGAACTTTGGTCCAAGGTTTTCCCAAAGGCCATGCAAAAGCATGGTGTAAACAAAAACCTGAATTACCACTGAAATAATTATAGTCCAAATTAACCTGGGCTTAAACACCCTTGTATACATCATGTAAAGTTTAAGATCGAGCATGGGGCCAAGTACAAGGAAACCAGCTTTAGCTGCAGGCCTTAAAGTGACAAAGCTTGCGGCAACAAAGGCATCGGCTTCACTACATAAGCAAAGGACAACCGCAAGGGCCATCATCAAAAGCACCGCAAGAATAATATGGGAACGGGAAAGTTCAGAAATCGCATCGTGAGTTAGCCAAATGCGGGTGAAAGCTGCAAGCAACGCCCCAATGGTAAGAAAAACCGTGATATCGATAAAGTCGTGGAGTGCGGTTTCCGAAATTCTGGAAGCACGGGCAAACCAGTTCATGCTGCCTTTGTTATCAGTTTCCTCACCCTCAACCACATCAAGCGATAATTTACTTTTAGCGGGGGGTTTTGCCAAAGGAAGGAGAAGGTCATCACCATGTTTTTGATAAAGACGATCAACAATCAGACTGGTTCCAACCGCAACAAGATAAGCCATACCGGTACGGGTTAAGACCATAGCAAGCCCACCCATTTGAAAAGCAAGGGTTCCGTTTTCGGTGGCATTCTCCATGCCATCAAAAGCGACATAAGTGCTTAGTAAAACTAGGGGGTTAATAATTGGGCCTGCAAGAAGATAAGCAATGCAACAACTTAAAGGCAAGCCTTTGCGTAGCAATCTGCGCATTACCGGAATAATGCCACATTCGCACATGGGAAAAATTAAACCCAACAGTCCACCAATCAAAATCGCAAAAAATCTATTTCGAGGAAGAAGCCTTGCGATCAATTTTTGAGGCAGCAACTCTTCAAGAAGTCCAGCAAGCAAAGATCCAATAACAATGAAGGGTAAAGCTTCATAAAAGATACTGGTAAAAATCAAAATGAAATCTTTAATTTTATCTAGCGCTTGAGAACTATCCACAGTTTCTTTTATCCCGTGTATAAAAATTATTATGGCAGGAAACTTTTCCCAACCAATGTGGTGTCTATTGTCAATTAGATCGTTGCTGGAATCAAGGAGCTGATTGAATTAATATCAAATTATTAAGATGCGGACTTTAATTTCCCAATGATCATCGAGCAAAAAAACAACCCAACTCCCAGCATTACGATCGTACCTGAAACCCCAAACTTAATACCTGAACGAACTTGCAACTCCCAACTGGCGCCCAACCCTGCAAGACAAACAAAAACACTCAATAAAACCGTAATCCAGAAAACTTCACGTAAATTTCTTCCAAGATTGAAGGCTGTTGCTGCGGGAACAATTAATAAGGCATTGATCAAAAGCACCCCCACATACCTTAAGCAAAGATTCACAATCAGCGCCAACAAAATCACAAACAGATAATAAAGAAAGTTGACGGGGTAACGCCTTGACAATGCTAGGCTGCTATTGAAACTGCTAAAGACCATACGGTTATAAAAAAAGAACAAGAAAACCCAAGTAAAAACTGCCAACCCAGCCATGTATAAAATCTCTGATGCACTTACAAAGAGCGGGTCGCCGAATAGAAAATCTTCCAAACTAAAAACGCTACGATCATTGATGATATTTTTAAGCATGGCGGCAAAGCCGAGAGAAAAAGCAAAGAAAACACCAATCACGGTGTCGCTAGCCAACCCGGTTTGGCCCCGGACATAGGCGATACCAGCACCTACAGCGATACCAAAAACAACCATGATAGGGGTGACCCATTCCCAGAATTCTTCCTTAGGTCGGGCACCAAGAATAAACAGTTCAAAAATAACATAGCCCAGACTTACACCCGCAAAAGCACAATGCGCCAGGGCATCGCTGAAAAAAGCCATCCTACTGCCGACGACCATGGAACCTACTGCGCCACAGGTTAAACTAACAAGCGCAAGCGCAAGCATTGCCCTAAGGTTGAACACTTGGTTAAAGAAAGACCCTTCAGAAAAATTAGCCGCGAAGGAATTAAGAATCTGGTCAAGCCAATGAACACCTGCACTACCAAACAAGGGATGAAGAAGCAATTCAACAGGCATGAGTAAATTCCATAAAGATCGTGAACTAATTTAGAGCCCGCCCGCAATGGCAGCCCCATGATCAACATTATTTTTAACCAATGGCGCAAGAAGCTTATGCAATAATTTCATCGAGGCAGCAGCCTCTGACAGCGAAAGAGTAAGCGGGGGAGATATCCTGACCACTTTCCGAGCTAACGGCCCAAGAATATGAATTCCATCGCCATTGGTATCGCCACGGTAACAAGCTTCAACCATGGCACAAGCCCATGCATGGGAATTTTTCCCATCCCAATCCCCCATCTCAACACCCCACACCATGCCACCTTTTTCGCCACGCACATTCGCAACAAAAGGCAGATTCTTTTTAAGGGCAATCAAACCTTCTTCAATAATGGCAGAAACTTTGCGAGAATGTTCGAGGACTTTACCGTTTTCAAATTCTTCGAGGGTTGCGATCACCGCAGCACAACAAAGCGGATTGGCACTCCAAGTATCTGATGCTTCACCATATTCTAAACAATCAAACAAATCTTTTCTGCCTACCACTGCAGCCACGGGAACACCATTGCCCAAGCCTTTACCCAGAACAACAATATCGGGTTCAATGCCATAGGTTTCGTATGCGAAGTTCTGACCAGTGCGGCCAAAATTCGCCTGCACTTCATCAAGAATAAAGACGATGTCTTTTTCTCTGCAAAACCGAACGAGCATCTGAAGATATTCTTTGGGGGGATGGTAAGAACCGCCACCACCCAGATAAGGCTCGGTGATTAACACTCCTAACTTGCGTCCATATTGATGCCAAAGAAAATCTAATTCTTTTTGGTAATGCGCAAAATCGAACGGATTATCACGCATTGAAAGATCATTACATTCACACATCGGAAATGAAATAAATTTAACCCTGGGGTCACGTTCCTTATCATGTTCGGTACCGGTGATGGCGTTGGACAAACCTTTTTTTCCATGAAACCCATAACGGGTTGCAATGATCATGTCACGGTTTTTATCCTTTGCCATCGCTGCCCATAAAGCCTTTTGAATTCCTTCCGACCCCGAAGCTGCCCAAAGAACCTGCTGCATTCTGGAACCAACAGGGTGAACCCGCATTAAGGCAAGCAATTTTTCACTAGCCTGAATTTCAATCGGAGTTGCAGCGTTGTATGCGGTCATGGTGACAGCAGGAAAATAACCATCAGAGTCCTTAGCAACATCAAGATTGCTCCAGCCCATCAATTCAAAAAACCTTTTGGTCCATCGAACAGGGTTATGGCCAAGATTTGCTACGAGTACACCGGAAGTGAAGTCGTAAAGTTTTCTTCCTTCGGGAGTCCAATGAAATGAACCAGCACTTTTCGCTAAAATCGCCTGACTAGGGGTAAAGGTACGCAACGATTTTGGCTCAATATTTACCAAGTGATCACGAATTTCATTCGAGCTGTTTTCACCCGGATGATGGATAGGCTTGATCATGAACAATTTCCTTTGGAAGCACTTAATATATCTACTACAGAATAGCTGTAATTCCTTAGCAAGTACAGATGTAAACAATATAGCATCAAGGTTTAAACTTTCGGAGCATGCAGAATCAAATGCTCGGATTTCCCGGGCCGATATAACACCAATCCGCCATGGGGGCCATTTACCAAAACCTGAGCTCCCGGATTTTCCAAAACATGCTCAGACAAAATCGCCTCCATCGCCTGAACAATCGCAACCGTATTTCTATCAGCACTGAGATCATTATAAGTAAGCTCTTTCATAGCTTGCAATCTTTCATCCCGAGCCAGAGCGGGGCCTGCAAACTCAACAAAAGCCACCTCTTCAAAAAATCGATGAATAACCTCTAAGCCATAACCACGCTGACTGCGTTTACCCCAAGGCTCTAAAAAAGCACCATTGTAATGATAATTTGGGGTGTTCTTAAGTTCATTAGGAGTGCGATCTTCAATCGCCATTTCGACCCCGCGTTTTCGTTGATGAGCATTCCAAATAGCATTATCAAAACGAAATTGAACCTCTTGCTCTACATACCCAGGAAAATTATCAGGCATCACCCAACTAGTATGAATGTCAAAAGTAGCCTCACGATTATCTTGGTGCCTATAGGTGATCTGAAGTTGGCAGGAATCCCAAGTTGGCCCCTCTGCATTTCCGACCAAACCCCTCTGGCCTGTTGCATTGATACGGATCAATTCCCAGCCGGGTTCAACGCTTGCAGGCCCAAATGTAAAATCAATCAACTTGATATAGTGGACCGCAACATACGTACCCGGATTCCTCCCGACTATCCATTCTGCAAATTGTTTTCCACTGATTGATTTAGGTTCTAGCAAAGAGCAGAAGCCATTATTAACATGACGGAAAATAGAATCTGCATAGTGAGTGCGCAATTTCTTATGATCGGGGTCGGCAAGCTTGTGATAAACAACTTTGGCGAGAACTTTCTTTTGATCAGCAATTTCTTGAAGTTGCTCCAATTCTTTAAGCGTTAAAACTGATGGCTTTTCGATTAAGACATGCTTGCCGGCAAGTAGAGCCATTTTCGCAGCTTCAAAATGCCGGTCATCTGGCGTTGCAACACAGACCATATCAACATTAGATGCGAGGAGTTTTTGAATAGCGTCATCGCCATGGCAATTTTCAAAAGGAGGAATAAGGTGCTTCAACTGCTGCAGGTAATTTTGCCCCCTGGTTCCGGTTCGGGTTGCAGCCGCAGTCCAACGAATATCGACAGGCCCGGTAGCAGGGGAGTAAAGAGGCGAGTTCGCCAACTCCAGAAAAACAGGCTTGTAGGTTTCATCAAAAATCATCCCAAGGCCGATCATGCCAACGCGTAAAACTTTGTGATCTTCGTTAGGAGTTTTGTTTGGATTCATGTTGAACTGATCCCAAGGAAGGCAGAAAAAAAACAGTGAAGTTCAATCCACAATATACCCACAAGAGCAGGCTGGGCCTACAAGAATATATTCTTGGTGATATCGCATAAAAAGACTGAAAACAAAGGGCGGAAGAGCTAAAAAGGCATTATAGCTTAAATGAAACATAACAGCGGTTATCGGACGTTGCTATTATAAGAACCCGGCAAATCCTGCCTACCAACAGCGTCCGATAACGGATCTTATGTTTCATTCGTGGTATATCTTCAAATTGATTTATGAATCAGATCGGAACGAAAGATATCACGCAGAGCCAACAGATTGCTCTTGTGAATTACCTTCCAACAAGACACCCATGTTGCGGAATTTTTGGTACCGCTTTTCAAGCAACTCATCAACGGGAAGTTGCAGTAACTCTCCAAGGTATCGAAGCAAATATGACTTCAAGGTGTTGGACATTTCTTTGGGGTCTCGATGCGCGCCACCCAAT
>JAPLNF010000158.1 GCA_026692965.1 Planctomycetota bacterium | reverse complement strand
TAGCTTCATCAATATTCCCTGATTGGAATCGTGCGTAAGCCTCGTTACGGAATTTTTCAACTTGATAGGGATCCATAAAATTTGTCATAGTTAAGAATTCTAATTAACCAATACTATAAATCACCTTGTATTTTTCAGTTTTCCTGAATATATTCAATACAAACATATTATAAGTTTATGCTTTAAACTTCTTGTAATCTAAGAGTTAATTTAATGAGCAATGCCACTACCAATCAAATCACAGCTAATGAAGAACCTTGGCTAGAAGTAACGTCATCGCGTAATTTCAGCAATTGGCTCGCCCTCGAAAAAATCAGCCTTGCATTCTCTACCTATCAGGCAGGAAAAGTTTTTCTTCTAGGAAGAAAACAAGATGGGCAAATCTCTGTATTCGAACGCACTCTACAGCGCTGTATGAGGCTTTGCTCTACTGAAAATGGCTTTTGGCTTAGTTCCACTTATCAAGTATGGCGCTTTGAAAACGCCTTGCTACCTGGCCAAATGCATAACGATCACGACAAACTTTACATACCTCGGGTTGGGTACACAACAGGCGATCTTGATGTACACGACATTGTGGTTGAAGATTCCGGACGGGTTGTTTTTGTAAACACCATGTTCGGATGCCTTGCTACTTTCAGCAATCAACACAGTTTTACCCCTCTGTGGAAACCATCCTTCCTTAGTAAGATCACCCCAGAAGACAGATGTCATCTTAATGGCTTAGCTTTGGAAAATGGAAAATGCAAATATGTTACCGTGGTAAGCAAATCTGATGTGGTGGACGGATGGAGAAATCGTAGGCATGATGGCGGTTGTGTGCTAGAAGTTCCAAGCGGTGAAACAATTGTTTCGGGCCTTTCTATGCCACATTCCCCCAGAGTTTATCGAGGCGAACTTTATGTACATAATTCGGGCACAGGGTATTTTGGGAAGATAGATCGTAAAAAGGGTGTTTTTGAACCCATCACTTTCTGCCCAGGCTATCTTCGTGGCATGGCTTTTTCAGGAAACTGTGCGATTGTTGGCCTCTCAGGGCCACGCAAAGATAAAACTTTCAGCGGCCTTCAATTAGATTCAGAACTCGCAAAACGAGATGCAGAAGCTTGGTGTGGATTGCAAGTCATTGAACTTTCTACCGGAAATGTCATCGAATGGGTTAGGCTTAATGGCATGGTTACAGAACTCTACGATGTTGCAGTTTTAAAAGATGTAATCCGCCCTATGGTGCTTGGCTTCAAAACCACAGAAATTGCGCAACTAGTAAGCATGGATGAAGGGCAATCGCTTTAATTTCCGCCGTACTGGTAATTGACGGAAGAGAAAACACGGTAATCAATATTTGGAAACAAATTGTGTCGGGCTTCCACTTCGGCAAGCCAAGGTTCATCTATCTTTTTTTCAGTTATCTGTTCGTATAAATGAAGAAAATTCAAGATATGCATCCTTGTACGGTTAACAGCATAATCAACCGTAGTACCCGCCTTGATTATAAAAGCCCAATCACTCGATTGCGCTAAAAGCAATTCTCTCAACGCTTGATTCAAAGCCCGCAAATTAATGGGATCGGGGGATAGGTTATTAGACGCAAGTTCCTCCATGCGATCAGCGCAAGCATGAAGATGCATGTAAATCCAGTCATTTGAAGCTTCAAGCCAAACTTCACTATAACCATTGTTTCCCCAACTAGACATAACCGGTCGGCAATGCTGAATATTGGGATGTTTTTCAAGATACTCTGGAACAGTGATACACTTGATTGTTTGTTGATCAAAATGCATTTTACGGAAGAGAAAATCAAGCCACTGCGGGCCTTCAAACCACCAATGCCCAAAAAGTTCAGCATCATAAGGCGCAACAATTAAAGCTGGGCGATCCTTCATAGCACCGCTAAGCCACTCAACCTGTTTTTCACGATTGAACAAAAAATTACCTGCATGCTCCGCTGCTTTTTCAGTGGCATGCTCCGGATGATAGGGCTTCTTTTCGCCCGATCTCCCTGTAATTCTAAAGTATTTGATTCCGGTCATGGTACGGATACCAATTTGATGCAAATGGGGCCTTAGATATTCAAAGTCTAAGTCGAATCCGATATCGTGATAAAATTCTCTGTAAGCGTAATCTCCGGGATACCCCTCTAATGCGCTCCACACTTGTTTGCTAGGTTCAGTATCTCGCCCAAACGCAAAAACAGATGAACCAGTACATTGGATAGGGGCATAAATACCATAAGTAGGGCGTGGATCTGCAAACAAAACGCCATGGGTGTCAGTAAAAAAATACGACACACCACACGCTTCAAGAATTTTTTCGAGACCCTCAATATAACCGCATTCTGGGAGCCAGATCCCTTTTGGCTTTCTACCAAAGTGCCTTTCGAATTCCTTCACACCAATTTCGATTTGAGCCCTAACTGCACTAGGGTTTGAACTCAGTAATGGTAAGAACCCATGAGTAGCGGCAGAGGTAATCAATTCCAAACTGCCTGATTCAAAATGCTTTTTGAACGAATGAAGAAGATTCCCTTTATGGCGATTTTCAAACCGATCAAGAATCATCTCAAATTGCGAGAGGTACATTTTTGCAAGTTTATAAAACTCAGGCTCCCAGCGGGTGCGTTCCACTTCCTTTTTTGCAAGCACGATTAAATTGTTGATGTATCGAACAAAGCGTTGCGAAAGTAACGGATCTTCCAGCATGGCTGCAAGAGTCGGGGTTATGGACATGGTCAAACGCCATTGAACCCCATCTCTTTCCAAGTTATCAAACACTTCAAGCAATGGAATATAAGTTTCAGCCATGGCTTCATAAAGCCAATCTTCTTCTAAAAAATCTTCAAATTCTGGATGGCGAACAAATGGGAGATGCGCATGCAAAACCAGGGTTAAATATCCTAATGGCATTAAATCTCCAACTCTAAATGTTTAACTGCAATAAAGGCCGACAATATAAATCCCATCCATAAGCAAATTAAGAAGAAGAAAAATTACCTTATATCCATTTACCATGAATCATGACCCGTGAACAACTTTGATTTCCCAAAAGAAGATTTTCCACTGGTTCAACAGGCGCATTAATATCGATGGGAAAGTAACAAAGGTTTGCATATTTCCCACGCATAAGACTACCATTTTTTCTATCCGCACGCAAAAAGGCAGCACCATTAATCGTAATCATTCTTAGAACCTGATCCGGTGATAATTGAGGAAATTTAGCTCTTACAAATCTTGCCTCACATAGCACATTAAGATCAGGATTTGAAGAAAGGCCATCCGTACCCAAGGCTATTTCCCACCCCGCAGACAACATTTGAGGCATAGGATGTGGCGAAGAATTGAAAAAATCATGCGTACGCGGGCAATATACTAACTTCCTTTTCTTTTCCGAAAAATCAGTCAAGCATGTTCCATGAACCAGCACACTTTGAGAATTCCGATCTAGTAGTTGCAAGATATTTCTCACCGAGGGAACCATTCCAGATTCATCATAAACATTCTTTGCTATCAACCAATCTGCAAAAGGACCTTTCCGAGTTTGAAGTAATTCGATTTCGAGCAAAGTTTCAGCAACGTGCATCTGCAATGGCAATTCCTGCTCAATCGCAAAATTTAACAATTCAACGCGAACAGTGTAGGGGGCATGCGGGCTAACCCCGGGAGAAAGACAATCCTGAGGCTTGATACGCTCTATCCAGCTTAAAAATGATTCGAGTGCTGTTTGAGCCCGATCTCTGTTCAACCCCAACAATTCGAAATAGACCACTCCACCCAGTTTGCTTTGAGAAAGCAAATCCCATGAATTTCCTCCCGCTGAAATATCACCTATTAAGCAAACTCCTGCCTTCAGGGATTGGTCGATTCCTTTTTGTATATGCTCTTGCATTTGCAAAGGTGAAGTTGACATCCGGTGGGCAATTACAGAATCGATCCAGTCAAGAAAATTACTTCCATTTTTTCTTTCTTGAGGAAACCCTGTCAAGTCAAGGTGCGTGTGTGCATTCACCAACCCAGGTAAAAGAATAACCTCACCTAAATTTTCATCAACCTCAACTGGCCCAGCCTTAGAAACCCCAGTGATTTTTTCACCTTCAATGTGAACCTGACCCCATTCCAATGGCGGTCCATCGATGGGAACAACCCAGCGGGCGGATAATGTTTTTTGTTCCCCAGATTCTTTCAAGAAAAACCCCCAGAATATTCTTGTACATGCAAAGACGGCTTTCCTTGCGTACTACTTATCTTAGTAGCTGCAAGCACTGCAACGCCATGATGTTCTTCCACGATTCCTTGAACAACATAAGGCCCGACGGAAAGATGGGCAATCGGATTGCAATTTCCCGGAAATAAAACAACATCTGCAAGCCCCGTCTCATCTTCCAAAGAAATAAATTGCATTGGCTTTCCGGATTCTGTTGTTGTTCGCCTTGCGGTAGCCACGATACCTTCAATTGTGATTTTCTTACCAATACTTCTAGAAAAATCGTCACAACTTGTGATGTACCCGAATCCAACAGGCATGGCATATCCAGAACTAGCACGAAGCATCGCTATCAAAGGCATTTCCAATGTAAAACCAAGAGTCTGCCATTCATCATGGGCTTTATGCAGCTTTGAAACCTGCACAGGAGCCCAACGATCCGGAATACGGGGCGCAAAAAGTTCTTGCGTACTTCGCCGTAATTCGGATTCCGCTTGAAGATAAAGCACTGGCCTAGGAAGGCCAAAACAATCACAAGCACCAGACTGAACCAAAAGTGCAAGAGTTTCTGCACCAGGCTTCAAGCGGGTAATCAGTTCAACCAGACTGGTATAGGGCCCATTGTGATCCCTTTCTTCGTACAACAACAACTTTAAATTTTG
The DNA here is from genome assembly GCA_026692965.1 of Planctomycetota bacterium. Classification (GTDB taxonomy): domain Bacteria; phylum Planctomycetota; class Planctomycetia; order Gemmatales; family Gemmataceae; genus UBA969. The sequence goes on along the minus strand of JAPLNF010000158.1, from coordinate 726 downwards.
CGGAAGGCCTGCAACAGCATCAAGACCAACACGAATGCCAATTCCTTCAAGGCTAAAATTACCACTAGAACGATTGACACAAGGCGCAAACAAAGAGATGCCAGCCCTACGAATCGCCTCAATATAAACATGCCTAGGATAAGTACCCTGATTATTATTTAATGCAGCAGTCCAAAATTCACGCGGATGATATGCTTTCAGCCAAACAGCTTTCCAAGCAATGATACCGTAACTAACCGCATGACTTTTACAAAACGAATAGCGGTTGAACTTTGATAATTGCAACCATAGGTCTGAAAGCGCCTGCTTCGAAATCCCCGAACCTTCACACAAAGTGAAGAACTCAATAGCTAAAGCCTTATACTGCTCATCAGTCTCCCACTTGGTAACCTTCTTACGAAAAGCATCTGCATCAGAAGGCGAAAGTTGTGCAAGCGCTTTTAACAACCTCAACGAATCATCCTCGTAAAGCAACATCAACTGGGTATCGCCCAATAATTTTGCAAGGGCGGGCTCGACGCTTACAGGTTGCTCAATACCCCTGCGCCTTCGAATAAACCTTTCCTTCATGCCAATCGATGCAACTCCTGGGCGAATCAATGCCAGCGACTGTATCACATCATCCAGACTATGCGCCTGCATCTGTACCAATAAATGCCTCATGCCGGGCGATTCCATCTGGTTAACACCGAGGGTATCACCACGCAGAAGCAGTTCACCAACTTT